>JAFGIO010000063.1 GCA_016929555.1 Deltaproteobacteria bacterium
GACGATTCTCTCCTTGGCATATTGCGTGGCTCGCTTGAGGGCCACGCGGCCGAGTCCCACCGCTTCCGCTGCAATGAGGATGCGCTCCGGGTTTATTCCGTGCAGAATATATTGAAAGCCTTTCCCTTCTTCGCCGATCCGGTCATCGACGGGAACCTTCAGTTCCTCTAGGAACAGTTCGTTGGAATCCACCGCCTTGCGGCCCATCTTATCGATCTCGCGGACCTCGACGTTGCGGCGATCCAGATCGGTATAAAAGAGACTCAACCCCGAAGTGCGTTCCCTGACTTGCTCAAACGGTGTCGTCCGCGCCAGGATCAGCATCTTTTCAGCAACCTGGGCCGTCGAGATCCAGGCCTTGACGCCGTTCATCACATAGAAGTCGCCGCGCCGCTCGGCCTTGGTGGTCAACTGTGTCGTGTTGAGCCCCGTGTTGGGTTCCGTTACGGCGAAGCAGGCCTTTTCCTTGCCCTGGACCAACGGCGGCAGCATCCGCTGCTTCTGTTCCTCCGAGCCGAAAACCACGACGGGATTCAACCCGAAAATGTTCATGTGCACGGCAGAGGCCCCGGTCATGCCGGCGCCGGATTCGCTGATGGCCTGCATCATGACCGAGGCTTCCGTGATGCCCAACCCGGAGCCGCCGTACTCTTCAGGAATGCAGATGCCCAGCCATCCCTCCTTCGCCAATATTTCGTGGAGATCGTGCGGGAAACCTCCCTCCCGGTCTTTCGCGAACCAGTATTCGTCGCTGAACCGGGAGCAGATCCTGTCGATGGCATCGCGTATGGATTCCAGATGGGGGTTCAGGAAAGCAGTCATGTTCATCATCCTTTCTCTCGGGACGTCAGCCTGGCGACGAGATGGATCTCTTCGGCGATCATTTTCCTTTCCAGAGGGGCTCGCGCTTCTCGAAAAAGGCCCTCACCCCCTCCTGTGCATCTTCCGTTGCAGACGTGATGACGAGCATATCCACCAGATAGGAAAACGTTTTGAAGTACTCCATGTCGCTCGCCGTATAAAAGGCGTTCTTTCCCAGACGGATTGCCGCGGGGCTGTACCGGGCGATCTTTTCCGCCAGTTCCATGCTTGCCTTCTCCAATTCCGAAAGGGGAACGACCCGATTCACCAATCCCGCCTCCAGGGCGTCCTGTACGGAGATGTTGTCGCCCGTAAAGAGCATTTCAAGGGCTTTTTTCCGGGGCATGCTGCGGGAGATGGGGGACATGATGTTCATGGGAAAGAGGGCTCGCTTGATTTCCGGCATTCCCAGGACCGTATTTTCCGCAACCACCGTCAGATCCGAAGCCACCGCCAGGCCGAATCCCCCTGCCAGGGCAAAACCATGAACCTGGGCGATGACGATTTTTCCAATCCTGCCTATGGTCGCAAGCATATTGCCTACCCCGGCCTTTTCTTTTCTGCTTGCCATAATCCCCGGACTCTCCGTCAGAAACGCCATGTCGGCCCCCGCACAGAACCCGGCGCCAGCCCCGGAAAGGATGATGACCCTTACGTCTTCGTCTTCATCGAGTTCGCAAAGCGCCTGAGGGATTTCACGCAGAAGGACATCATCGAGGGCATTCCGTTTGTCCGGACGGTTCAGGATCATTTTTGCAATCTTGCCGTGTTCGACCAATACATTCTGATAGGACATGATGGTGCAGCCTCCTTGAGGGTTTGCGAGTTTGCTCCGGACATGACGACACCCGCCGAATCGCTCAGCGGGATGACGAAACCAGCTCGAAGATGAAGCTTCCAATCGCCACCCGGCTCTGTATTTTCACCGGCAACCTCTTTTCGTCGGCACTGAACCAGATCTTCAGTTGCGGCTCCTTCTCTTTCGCCACGACGTTTTCCAGCCGTTCCATATCGGGTATCACGAGATGGGCGTCATAGACCTTTGCATCGACGGCCACCCGCTCCCTGCCGGCGACCGTGGCCCGGACGGCAAGGCACTTCTTGCCGTCGGTGATGGGAATTTCCAGGACATCCCCCACATTGAGTTCGTGAAGCCGAATCACGAAAAACAGAGCCAGCGGATCGAAGGTGCCCGGCAGAATGGCGACCGGCCGCTCCGGCTTGCCGAAACTGGCGTAGACGGCCTTCATCCTTTCCCAGTCGAAGGTCACGACGACATCCCGGGGATGTTTCCCTGTGCTTCGCTTCTTGTACAGCAGGGTGCGGCTCAGGTGAATATCGGTATAGGAGTCCTGGCGGTCCCGAACCTTGTAGACGAGATCGACGGCGGCGCTGGTCTTCGTCGTCATGACAAAGTGATAGGCCAACAAGTCCCCGATCCTCTCGAAGGGCAGGACCTCGATCCGGGATTCTCCGGCGGGAAGCCACTTCCATTTCGCCCGATAGACGAGTTTTTCGCCCGAATGAAAGGGAGCTGCCGCTGTGGATACCTGGGCGGCGGCACAGACGGAAGCAGCGGAAAAGACGCAAAAAACCGCCAAAACAATACGGTTCACGGTTCTTTTGAGTTCTTCGATCATAGCGAATTTAAAAAATCCCCCCGATCCCCCGAGGGGGTGACGAGGGGATTTTCACATCAATCCTTTTCTCCTTCCCTCACGCATGACTGGCCCTACCGGCATCGACGATGCTATTGATCCACATAATCCTCTACAAATACGCGTACTTTTCTGGGGGAACTGAGGACAGGCTCCATCATTTCTTCGATCACCAGGCGCTGCCGTGCCGTTTGCCATACCTTCCAGGTGTCGAGCGTCATCCAGGTACTGATGACGACGAAATTCGAAGAATCCTCCGAATCCCGAAGCGTCTCTCCCGAAATGTACCCGTGTTGACGAAGCGCCTCCGTCCTCAGCTCTATGAGCAGGTTTCTGAGTTGTTGCTCCTTTCCGGGCTGGCTGTGTCTTTCGATCATTACCCTGACCATACGCCCACCTCCTTTCTTGACAGGATCACCGCGTTCAATCACTGGTCACCTTCATACGCCCTCCCGCCAAATCGCTGCATTTTCCTGCATGCCGGTCGATGGAAGACAACCGGCAATCCAACGGCCCCATCCGTTTCGCAAACGAAGAGGTGCCGTTCTCTCGATGCGTTCCTCATGCTAATCTCCAGCCCCGAATTTTTTTATTTCGTCCGGAACCTCCTGGGATGGTTTCACCTCGTCTCCCTGAACCATTTTCCGTATCGTCTCGACAACTTCCGGGTTGGCCAATGTCGTGACATCGCCGATATCGGCAAAATTGGAAATGGCCGCTATGACACGGCGCATGATCTTTCCGGAACGCGTCTTGGGCATATCGGGCACGATATAGACATTCCTTGGCCTGGCAATCGGTCCGACCATTTTCACGATATTCTGTTTGACCTTCTCTTCGATTGCCTTGCCGGCCGCTAAACCGGGCTTGAGAGAGATGTACATATCGGGCACCCGGCCCCTCAATTCATCGACCACGGGCACGACCGCTGCTTCCGCAACCTCCTCGGTGGTCAGGGCGGCTGACTCGAGCTCCTTGGTGCCCAACCGGTGGCCGGCAACATTGATCACGTCGTCAACCCTGCCCAGGATCCGATAGTATCCATCCGCAGCCTGCACGGCGGCATCGCCGGAAAGATAGGGCCAGTCGCGCCAGTCCCTGCTGTTTTTATCTTTGCAATACTTTTCATAATATATCGCGATATACCGCTCCGGGGACCCCCATATGGTCTGAAAGGAACCCGGCCAGGGATACTTGATGCAGATGTTGCCTGCCCTGCCTTCCCCGGCCTTGAGCTCGTTTCTATCCTCATCGTAGATCACGGGATAGATGCCAGGCATGCCAAGGCCGGCACTGCCGGGTTTCATCGGCTGCAGTGCCGGGATGGTGCTGCAGAGAAAGCCTCCGTTCTCTGTTTGCCACCACGTGTCGACAATCGCGGCTTCCCCCTTGCCCACGACCTCGTGGTACCAGCGCCAAACCTCCGGTTCTATGGGCTCTCCCACGGTGGTCATGTGCTTGAAATGATAATGATACTTTTTCGGCTCATCGGGTCCGGCCTTTCTCAACATGCGTATCGTTGTGGGCGCCGTGTGGAATATGTTGACATCGAGCTGCTCGGCTATCCTCCAGGGCCGTCCGGCATCCGGATAGGTGGGTACGCCTTCGTACATGACGCTGGTGGCGGCAACGGCCAAGGGGCCGTACACGATATAGGAATGTCCGGTGATCCATCCGATATCGGCAAAGCACCAGTACGTATCCTCGGGATGAATGTCCTGGATGTATTTCGACGTGCCGGCGACATAGGCCAGATATCCGCCCGTGCTGTGCTGGCATCCCTTGGGAACCGCAGTTGTACCGCTGGTATACATCAGGAAAAGGGGCGCTTCGGCCGGCATCGACACGGGGTCTACCTTGACCCCTCTGTAATCCTTGAGCAGATCGTCGAGGAAGTAATCGCGCCCTTCGACCATCGGGGCCTTGGAAACGTACCGGCCGGGAAACCGCCTCCAGATCAAGACCTTTTCAACGTCAATTCCCTGTCTTTTCGCCTCCTCCACCGCTTCGTCGACAACGGCCTTGTGATCGATGAGCCGGCCGTTTCGGTAATAGCCGTCAATGGCTATCAGGACGCGACTCCCGGAATCCACGATCCTGTCGGCACAGGCTTTGCCGCTGAATCCCCCGTAGACCTCGGAGTGAATGACGCCAAGTCTTGCACAGGCGAGCATCGATATCGGAAGCGCCGGGACCATCGGCAGGTGAAAGGTTACTCGATCACCGGTCTTCACGCCGGCAAACTTGGTGAGAAGCGCAGCCAGTTCGTTGACTTTCCTATAAAGTTCCTGATAAGTTATGGTCCAGTGGGGTTCATCCTCCGGCTCCGGCACCCAAATGAAGGCCGCTTTGTTTTTGTTGGCGGCCAGGTGTCTATCGACGCAATTGCAACAGGCGTTCAGTTTTCCGCCGACGAACCACTTCCAGAAGGGCGGGTTACCGGCATCAAGCGTCGTGTGCCAGTACTTGTCCCAGGTTAGCAAATCGGCATATTCCTTGAAGCATTCAGGGTAGTTCTCCTCCTTGAACCGCTCAAGTATGGCCGGGTCCGCTGCATTGGCTTGACCGATGAATTTCGCCGATGGATAGACATACTCCTCTTCCTTCCAATGAACCGCGATTTGCGCTTCGGTAACTTCCGCTACGGCTTCTCCTTTCTCTTGCTTCATGGGTAGCCTCCTTTTACTCAAAAAATTGATTGAGAAATTGAATTGAAACTCGATGATCTCGTAAAAAGTCATCAAATGGAGGCTATTGCAGATTTCACATCAATAATAACAGCAGACTACAGGGACTTTATCCGGAAAATTTGACCTCTTGCGACTTCATCAAACATACCGGCATGTTGAGGAAAATTATACTCTCGTACCGGTTGGAGTCAAGAATTTATTCAAATTCCGGAACGGTTTTCGGGCGGACGGACCGCCGCTGCCATCGCTCAAGTTGGCGCGCCAACCGGGCGGATTATCTGTTTCGCTTCTTCTCATTCATAACGCAGGGCGTCGATCGTGTTCAGAAGCGATGCCTTGTAGGCGGGATAGAAACCGAAAAAGATCCCCACGAGCCCCGAAAAAACGAAGGCAAGCAGAACGGAGGGCAGTGAAACCACGGTGGACCAGCCCAGGGCCGCCGAGAGTACCTTGGAAAAGCTTATGCCGGCAACGATGCCCAGCACCCCTCCGATCAGGGACAGGGTCAGCGCCTCGATAATGAACTGGAGACGGATGTCCCACGTCTTGGCGCCCACGGCCATCCGGATCCCGATCTCCCGGGTCCTCTCGGTCACCGACACCAGCATAATGTTCATAATGCCGATGCCGCCCACGAGCAGGGAAACCGAAGCGATGGCCCCCAAAAGCAGGGACATCACCCTGGTCGACTGTTCTGCAAGCTGCAGCATCTGGGTAAGGTTCCGGACGACGAAGTCATCCTCCTGCTTGGGACCGATGCGGTGCCGCTGGCGGAGCAGATCCGTGATCTGCTGCTCGGCCGCTTCCAACGCTTCGGTGCTTACAGCCTTCACCATGATCATTCGAACCCTGCCGGGCACGGTCGTCCCGAAGATCTTTTTCTGAGCCGTCGTTACGGGGACGTAGATGATATCGTCCTGATCATTGCCCATGAGCGACTGCCCCTTCTTTTCCAGAACGCCGATCACCCTGAAGGGAATCTTCTTGATCCTGATGACCTGGCCGAGAGGGTCCATGCTTCCGAAAAGGCTTTCCACGACGGTTTGTCCCAGCAGGCACACCTTCGTCGCGTTTCTTATGTCCTGATCCGTAAAGGGTCGTCCTGAGACCAGCGACCATTCCTTGACAATGAGGACGCCCTGCGTGGTGCCGTCGACGGCGGTGGACCAGTTCTGGTTTCCATAGACCACCTGGGCAGCGCCACTGAGGCTCGGCGCTACCGCCGACACGGCCGGGCATTCCCTCTCGATGGCATCTGCGTCGCCTGTGGTCAACGTCGCCTGGGTTCCCAATCCCATGCGAAGGCCGCCCGAAGTCATGCTCCCGGGGCGGATCATGATGAGGTTGCTTCCCACCGAAGAGATCTGCTGTTCGATCTTGCGGCTGGCCCCGGTGCCGATGGCGACCATAGCGATCACGGCACCGACGCCGATGATGATCCCCAGCATCGTCAGACCGGAGCGCATCTTGTTGACCCGGAGCGCCCGGAGGGATATCCTGAGCGTGGACGGTATGCCGATCATGTTTATTTCACCTTCTCGTCGCTGATGACGAGCCCGTCCAGAAAACGGATGACGCGCCCGCTGTAGGCGGCGATGTCCGCTTCGTGGGTCACGAGGATGACGGTAATGCGGGATCGTTGGTTCAAGGCCACGAAAAGCTCCATGATCTCCGCACTGGTTCTCGTATCCAGGTTTCCCGTCGGTTCATCGGCCAGGATGAGAGGGGCGTCGTTGACCAGGGCCCTGGCGATGGCCACGCGCTGCTGCTGGCCGCCCGAAAGCTGGTTCGGCTGGTGGTGCTCCCTGTCTTCCAGGCCCAGCAACCGCAGGGCGGCAAGGGCTCGGCGCTTCCTTTCCCCGGCGGGGGTGCCGTTGTACAGCATGGGCAGCTCCACGTTTTCGAGGGCCGATGTCCTCGGCAGCAGATTGAAACCCTGAAACACGAAGCCGATCCGGTGGTTCCTGATCCGGGCCAGCTCGTCTCTGGCGAGCCCCCCCACATCTTCGCCGTCCAGCAGATAGTGCCCCCCCGTCGGCTGGTCGAGGCAGCCGATGAGGTTCATGAAGGTGGACTTTCCGGAGCCCGAGGGTCCCATGACGGCAACGAATTCGCCCCGCTCGATTCGAAGGGATATTCCGGCAAGGGCGCGGACGGTCGTCCCGCCCACCTGGTAGTTCTTTTCGAGTTCCAGCGTTTCTATCAGAGCCATTTCAGGGTATGAACCGAGGCGGCCTCGAGGACGCCGATTCCTTTCTCTGGGCATCGAGGGCGGCGACGATGACTTCCCGCCCCTCTTTCAGTTCCCCTTCGAGGAGTTCGGTGAAGCTGCCGTCACTGATGCCGGTCTTCACGGCGACGCGCATCGGCCGCTTGTTCTGGAGTATCCAGACGCCGGGCCCCCTGGCCGTCTGGGAGCCGACGTTCCCGACATCCGGTTTGAAACGGAGGGCGGCGTTCGGTATCTTCAGAATCCCTTTCTTTTCCGAAATAACGATGGATACGTTGGCCGTCATCCCCGGCTTGAGCTTGAGATCGGGATTGTCCACGCGGACGATCACGTCGTAGGTGACGACGTTCTGAACGGTAACCGGGGCGTTTCTCACCTCCGAGACCTTTCCCTCGAAGATTTGATCCGGATAGGCATCCATGGTGAATTCCACGGCCTGGCCCACACGAACCCTTCCGATGTCAGCTTCATCGACGCTGGTCGAGATCTGCATCTTCGTGAGGTCCTGGGCGATGCTGAAGAGCGTCGGGGTCTGGAAGCTGGCCGCCACCGTCTGTCCCACATCCACGCTTCGCGAAATGACGGTTCCCGAAACGGGCGAAAGGATCTGCGTATTTCTCAGGTTGAGTTCTGCGATCTTCAGGGCGGCCCGCGCCTGCTCGACCTGGGCCTTGGCAGCGCTTACGGCAGCCAGGGCGCTGCTGTGTCCCGTTTCCGCAGAATCCAGGTCGCTTCTGGCAATGAAGTTGCGCGCGAAGAGCTCCTGGTTCCTCTCCAGGGTCCTTCCCGCATCCAGGGCTGAGGCCTTTGCCTTTTCCACGTTCGCCTTCGCGGCAAGCACGTTGGCCCTGGCCTGTTCCACCTGCGCCTCGAAGGTCGCCGGGTCTATCCGGGCCAGCAACTGCCCCTTGCGCACCGGGGAGTTGTAATCCACGTAAAGCTCCTTGATCGTGCCGGATACCTGCGTCCCCACAAGAACCGTCGTCACGGCATTCACGGTCCCCGTGGCCGTCACCATCGTGCGGATGTCGCCTTTGACGATCCTGTCCGTTTTGTAGAAGGGACCGTTGCCCCTCGTGCCGAGAATCGCAAAGGCGCCGCCGATCAGGATCAGGATCAGGACGCCGGTCAGAACGACCTTTTTCGTCATTTCAGCCCCATCGCTTTCTCCATGCCGGCCTGGGCGACCTTGTAATCGCAAAGGGCCTGCGTATGGGTGTTCTTCGCATTGCCGAGCGCCACGAGGGCGTCCGTCACCTCGATGGGATTTCCGACGCCTGCGGCATAACGCCCTTCGGCAAGCTGGTAATTCTCGTCGGCCTGCCTGACCGCGAGTTCCGCCATGGCGATACGCTCCCGGGCCTCCCGAATGGCGAGCCAGGCCTGTTCAACCTCGAGCCGGATGGTCTGCCGGAGCGCCTCTTCATTGGCCTTCAGCACGGCCAGATTCGAACGGGCCTCTTCGACCTGATATTTCGTCGACAAGCCGGAAAACAAGGGAAAGGCGAGGGTGGCGCCCACCTCCCATTCCCGGTCGAGGGGGAAGTCTTTGCCTGACCACTGATAGGCTGCACTGCCCGACAATTGGGGATAGTAGCCCTTTTGGGCCAGTTCGATCGACTGCTGGGCCGCCTCCCGACTGGCGGCAAGCGAGAGAAGATCGGGACGCCGCTCGTAGGCGCCTCCCAGGGCCGCTTCAAAACCGGTCCCGCCGCTTCTCTCGCCGAGATTATCTTCAATTTCGTAATCGGGAGCACCGGAGATACCCAGGGCGTTGTTGAGGACGATCCGGGCGGTTTGAACGGCGTTTTCCGCCTTCAGCAGATTCAGTTTCGCATTGCTCAGGTCGAGTTCGGCCTTCGTCACGTCGAATTTCGGCCGGACGCCCAGCTCGTAAAAGCCCTTTGCCCGTGCGAGGTGCTGCTGGAACTGCCGGACCGACTCCCGTGCCACATCCCGGTTTTTCGAGGCCTGCAGCCGGTTGTAGTAGGCCTGCTTGACGGTGTAGACCAATTGCGTCGACAGGGTTTCCAGGTCGTAGTGCGAACTCTCGGCGGCGAGGGTTTGAATACCGACCCGGGCGGCCGTCTTCCCAAAATCGAAGAGATTCTGGCTAAGGCTAAGGGAGCTTGCGTACTGGTCGTAAGAATCGGTGCTGCCGGGGATCCGGCCGGCGGACACGGAGACCGGGTTGATCCGATTGTAACCCGAGGACCAGTTGACCTGGGGATAGTAAGCAGCCCTGGCCTGTCCGATTCGTGCCCGGTTCGCCTGCAATGTGTTCAGGGCGGCGATGACCGTAGGATGATTCTTGAGCGATATATCGAGACATCGCGGCAGATCGAGCACCTCCCCTTCACGGATGAGATCCTCTGCACGGGCGGTCACGGAAAGGCCGAACATAAGGATTGTTAACAGCAGCACGAGGATTCGTCTCATGAAAATCTCTTATCCGCGGTCACTTTACCGTATATCCACGGGCATCGAGGCAGGCGCTCATTGCCCTTCTATAATCCGCGCGCTTCTGGGCCCACTGTGCCTCCGGAACGCCGCCAAGGGGCCGTGTCGGATCGTAGCCGGTCTGGCCCAAAGCCCATCGATGGCACTCGTAGCGGTCATCCGCCTGCTGCTGCTCGCTCTGTCCCTGGCGGGGATAGATGAACAACTGGTCTGACCGCTGTGTTTGAATGACTTCGCCCTCGGGGGGAACGACGACCACGTAGCCTCCCGGTCTTCGAGCGTAATAGACTTCATTGGCGTAATAGTAGGGAACGCCTCCTGCCCAGATCGTTGTGTAATAGGGCGGCAGAAAAGAAACGAAGAGTCCTATCGGGGGCGCAGAGACGACAAAGCGCGCACCGCTCGGGCGGTACCAGACGCCGCCGGAAAAATAGTACCTGGCGCCCCCATGAACACCCACCCAGTGGTTCCGGGGCAATGTTCTGCTTATCTGTCCGCGGGCCGGATAATAGCGGTCATGGTGGTGACGGGCATCACGGAATTCACGCATCTGGCCTCCGCGTCCCCTGTCCGCACTCACCGACTGAACATCGGCAAACAGCAGGATTCCCGACAAAACCGCCGACATCAGGGCGATCGAAAGTCGCCCGTTTCGGTTGCATAAGGGTCGCATGGCGACAACCTCCTGAAAAACCATCGATAAAAACACTATCGCACACTGTAGCCCCGGCCTTCCAGGCAGGTGCTCATCGCTCGGCGGTATTCAAGAATCTTCCACTGGAGCTGCGAGCCGCGTGTCCTGTCGCTTGCGGCATAGGCCTCCTCCACCCGCCAGGCATATTCCCGTCTTCCCGAATCCGAAACGGCGCCGGCCATCATGCCAAGAACCGCACCGATCAAGGCGCCTCCCGGCGCATGCCTGGGCCCTGCGGCCAGAGCGCCCACCATCGCACCGGTCACTCCCAGAGCAACAGTATCATGACCGACCGGAGGTGCCGCCTCTACGCGGACCGGCCGTTCAGGCAAGGTCAAGGGCAGATTCGGGTCGAAGCCAGTCTGCTGCACGGCCCAGATGAAGCATTCGTAGCGGTCGCGCTCCTGCTGCTCGGGCGTTTGGCCTTCCCTTGGGTAGAAATAGACCTTCTCGACAACCCTTCGTACATCCACGCTCCCTTTTTCGGGAAAGGGACCGGCGTCCGCCTGCCGAGGCATCGCAAAACAGAGGATCAATGCGAAGAATACCGCAAAAACCAAAGGTTTCATGATAAATTCCAGATATCGATGCTCTGAGACGGTATCGATGGTCGACGCTTCGCAATCTGCCCTGATCATTTTTCATCTCCCTTTTTGATGACATCGTAAAATCGCAAATCAATCTCCCCCTTGAGGGGAAGGGGCAGGGGGGATGAATCACGCTGAACTTGCCGATCTTTTATTCATCCTCCCCTTGATCCCTTCTGCTCAAGGGAGGGGAAAGACCCTTTTAACGGGATCCTCAAATACGGTGGTTTTGCGACTTTTTTCGAAAAGGTCCCCCTCCGTTTCACCGCTGTATCTATAGCATCGGCCGTGCCATTGCCGCAGGATAATATATAACGCATCGAGATTATGGAAAAAATATCCTCCCGGAAGAATGAGGCCTTTCCTTCCCTTCCTGCCGCGAATGGATATGAAGTATACAGTTTCCCCGCGCACATGTAAACCAAGTATCCATCATCCCGCCCTCTCTTAAAAAAAGCATCGAGGCGAAAACCTTTTCTTGGACTTCCCTATTGCCTCCCCTTCTGGTAATATGCCGAACCAATGGAGGGATGGCGAATTTGCCTTACATACCCAAGAAACCGTGAAAAGACAGATAACGAAAGGAAAATAACGATGGCTGAAAAAAAGGCCAGGAAGGTGATCGTACTGATGGGCAGCCCCCGAAAGAAGGGAAACAGCGCTATTCTGGCGCAACAGATCGTACGTGGCGCCGAAGGGGCGGGTGCAAAGGTGGAAACCGTCTACCTGCACGGCATGAAGATCGCGCCCTGCAAGTCCTGCTATGCCTGCCAGAAGCGAAACAGCAAGGGTTGCGCCATCAAGGACGACATGCAAACCCTTTACAAGAAACTCCTTAAAAGCGATTGCTGGGTCATTGCTTCTCCCGTGTACTGGTTTACCATGTCCGCGCAGGTTAAGCTCTTTCTGGACCGCTGTTTCGCTTTGCCCGCCTACGCAAAGGACCCCTTCGCCGGCAAACGCGTCGCCATCGCCATGACCTACGGCGACGCCGACCCCTTCGCCTCCGGCTGCGTGAACGCCCTGCGGACCTTCCAGGATATCTTCCGTTTTGTCGGGATGAAAATCGTGGGCATGGTCTATGGCCGTGCTTTGAAGGCCGGCGAGATCGAGAACGACCGCGCACTCCTGCAACAGGCGGAAGACTTGGGCAGGCGCCTCGGTTCGGGATAAATCGGATTGACATGCCGCAGGTCTTCACATATAGTTGCGCAGAACGAAACCCAACCGGCCCCCATGATTGGCCGCAGCCGCAACGAAACATGAAATCCCCCTTTATCCCTTCGACAGAAGAGGGTTGGGGGAATTCCAAATATCAAAGAGGTGCTCTGAAAAAGTCGCCGGTTCCCCGGCTGCCAGCGAGGAGAAGCGCGTAGAAAAGGAGGTGTTTTTCATGTCAAAGGTGTTGATCAGGAACGCGAGCGAAGAAACGGTAAGGAAGGTGGTGGACGAGATTTTCGACCTTTACAAGGTGAACGTGAAGGGCAAGAGGGTCTTCATCAAACCGAACATGCTCGGGGCCTATACCCCCGATAAGGGCGTCACCACGAATCCCGCCCTCGTGAAGGCCATCGTCCAGGCTTGCGAAGCCCAAACCGACAAGATCATCGTGGGCGACAATCCCATGCGTGCCCTGGGTGTCGGCGGGATGGATCGAACGGCCGAGTTGTCGGGTATCCGCGAAGCGGCCGGAAAGTATTACCGGAACATCGGCCAGGAAGCGGACAAGGTGGACATCGGTTCCAAACTCGTGGACGGCGTTCCCATCAGCCGGGTGCTCAAGGAGATCGACTTCTTCATCAACGTCGCCAAGTTCAAGACCCACATTCTGGCAGGGATCACGGGTTGCGTAAAGAACCTCTTCGGCCTCATGCCGGGATCGGTGAAGGCCGAGATGCATTTCCGTCTCCAGCATCCCAAGGCCCTGACCCAGCTCTTCGTGGACATTTACCGCTACCGCATCCCCGATCTCAATATCGTGGATGCCCTGCTCGGCATGGAAGGCGACGGACCCTCCCACGGCCGCGTGAAGAAGATCGGCAAGATCCTCGCAGGCACCAACGGCGTGGAAGTGGACACCGTCATGGCGGCCATGATGGGATACGATCCAGTCACGAAGGTCAAAACCCTGGATATCGCCAACAAGGAAGGCCTGGGGGAAATCGACCTGGACAAGATAGAAATCATAGGCGATTTCGAGAAGATACCCGATTTCGAGCTGCCCATCGGCTACATCGCCCCCAGGGAGGCACCCCAGGTTCTTTCCCTGGAGGAAAGCTACGACAACTGGCACAAGATCGGCACCATCCGTCCGATGAACATCGAGGAAAAGTGCACCATGTGCGGAGAATGCGAAGACATCTGCCCCGCCGGCGCCATTTCCCTCGATCCCTATCCGGTCGTGGCGGAGGATAAGTGCATCTCCTGCTTCTGCTGCGCCGAAGGCTGCCCCGAAGGCGCCATGGTTGTACCGGAGAACGCCCACCTCTACGAGCGCTTCTTCAGCGGCTAGAGGGGCAAGCCTCTTTTCCCGCGGCCTGCCTCCTCTCTGCGGCGGCTGAGGCGAGGCAAGGACCGAGCCGCTCCCCAAGGGAACGGAGGATCGTCGTGAAAGTCCTGCTCATCTCCGCCAATACGGAAAGGATCACCATGACCGTCCCCCCCGTGGGGTTGGCCTCCGTCGCCGCTGCCACGCAGGCGGCAGGCCACGAGGTGATCATGGTGGATCTGATGGCCACCGAGGAAGGAGCGCAGACAGCCGTTGCGGCGGCCATCGATCCTTTTGACGCCGACGTCATCGGCATCTCCGTCCGAAACATCGACGACCAGAGGATGGAAAGTCCGAAGTTTCTTCTCGCTCCCGTTCGGGAAATCGTCGCCGAATGCCGCAGACTCACCCGGGCCCCTACCGTGCTGGGCGGCGCCGGATTCAGCATCTTCCCGGCGAGCGTCCTCGCCTACCTGGACGCAGATATGGGCATCCGGGGCGAAGGCGAAGAGGCCTTCCCGGCCCTGCTTTCGATAATTCGGAACGGTCAAGATCCTTCCGGAGTGCCCGGCCTTTACCTTCCCGGTGCCGGCACGAAGGCAAAGCGAAGTTTCATCCGCGATCTGGACAGCCTTCCCGTCCCCAACCGCCACCTGCACCTTCTCCAGCCGGCTGACCGCGATCTCTGGATCCAGATCCAGACCCGTCGTGGATGCCCCATGGGATGCAGCTACTGCTCGACCGCCGCCATCGAAGGCCGGTCCATCCGAAAGCGGAGCCCCGAGAGCGTTGTAAGACAGATTTCCGAGACCGTCCAGGCCGGGTTTCACCGTTTCTACTTCGTCGACAACACCTTCAACCTGCCGCCTTCCTATGCAAAGGAACTCTGCCGGAAGATCATCGCCTCGGGCCACCGGATTGCCTGGCTTTGCATCGTCTATCCCCGATACGTGGATGCCGAGCTGGCCGATTTGATGGCCAGGGCGGGGTGCCGGCACATCAGTCTCGGTTTCGAGAGCGGTTCTCCACCCATCCTGAAAAACATGAACAAGCGCTTTACGCCGGAAGATGTGCGAAGGATCGCGGCGCTATTCGCCGCCACAGGCATAAAACAGCAGGGATTCCTCATGCTGGGGGGGCCCGTTGAGACCAGGGAAACGGTCGAACAGAGCATCGACTTCGCCGATTCCCTTCCCATCGATGGGCTGAAGGTTACGACGGGTATTCGGATCTATCCGGAAACGACTCTCTCCGAGATTGCCCGGGCCGACGGGACGATCGCCCCGGACGACGATCTGCTCCATCCCCGTTTCTACATGGCCCACGCCCTCCGCGACTGGCTTCCGGAAAGGATTGCGCAATGGACCTCAGCCCGCCCGCAGTGGATCAGTTGAATCCCGGACCGGTCACGACTCGTTCGGGGCTTCTTC
This sequence comes from Deltaproteobacteria bacterium, assembly GCA_016929555.1. Taxonomy (GTDB): domain Bacteria; phylum Desulfobacterota; class Syntrophia; order Syntrophales; family JAFGIO01; genus JAFGIO01. Next base: position 15,099 of record JAFGIO010000063.1, read on the forward strand.
GGGCGGACCGCCGCAGAGACCCCGGCCAGAGAATGAGCCCGGAAGCCCCGGCATACGATCGGTTCACGATATTTTTCACGCGGCATCGCAGGGCTCAAGAAAGGAATCATGGGATGTTCGACATAAGGATACGCTTCATCATGCTGCCGCTTTTCATTTTCTTACTCATTGCCCAGGTTTCCTATGGAAAGGGTTTTACGGCAGGGAAGATCACTAAAATAGAGGGAGCGGTCAGCATCATCAGGGCTGACGGCGGGAAGATCCAGGCCAAGCCGTATGGTCCCCTTTATGCCGGAGACCGGATCGTCACCGGAAAAGGGGCGAGCGTATGGTTCACCCTTGAAGGGAACAGACTGATCAAGCTGGGCGCAGACAGTCAAGTTGCCGTCGATGAGCTCTCCGATCCGGAGGTGGAGGATGATTCGCCAAGCCTCAGGCTGATTGTGGGCCGCCTATGGGCCAAAATAGAAAAGCTCGCCGGAAAAACGCCCGGAATGAAGCTTCATACCGCTACCTGCGTGCTCGGCGTCCGGGGAACTGAATTTGAAACCGTCGTGGCGCTGGACGCCGCCTCCGTCATCACAGTGGATGAAGGCTCAATAGAGGTTGATGTGGATGACCGGAACACACTGGTCAACCAGGGGAAAATGCTTGAAGTGGAAATGGACGGGAAAGCCGCACCGCCGGTGGATGCATTGCCGAAAGACCAGAGAGACTGGGAAGCGTGGAGAGCGCAGCGGAGTCAAAGACTCCTCAAGCATCTGCCCCAAATGGTCCCCAGGTTTGCCGAGCGCTTCAACCGGGCAGTATTCCGGCTGGATCGCTTTTCGGAGAAGATAAGTCGGAAGGCTGAAGAGCTCAGAAAATCCATCGAGAGGTTTCGGCAGGCCCGGGCGGAGGGCAATCGCATCAAAGGAGCTCAGGCCGCACAGCAGCTAAAAAAAGAAGTGCAGGAATTCAAGGCGATGCTGGGCAAGTTCCGTCAAGGGGCAAACCGGGTGCTTCTCATGAGCAGATTCGCGGAAAGGCTGGAGAATTTTACAAACGAAAACAAGGCACTTTACAGTACGGAAGCGTTAACGGCCATTGAGTCCAACCTCGTTATAATCTCCAAGAGAGGGGAAGAACTGAGAACCCTTCTCACCAACACCTTCGGAGACATCAGGGGTATCTTCCGGGAGCTTCGCGCGCTGAGAGCGGAGGCGCCGTAAGACAAAGGAAGGAGGTGAAGCGGGTGGTGTCGGTTTGCGGAAGCAGGAACTCCGCCCGGCCTCAGTGGATCATCTGAGTCCCAAACCGGTCAGTGCCCGTTCAGTTCTTTTTCCAGCAAACCGCGACGAAGGCCCCTGTCATCAGGCCGGCCTGTCTTCCCAGGCGTTCGATCTCTCCGATCTGATCCGGGGCTTCGTCTTTTTGGAAGTGGACGGCCGTTCTGACCGTTCCCTCGACGGTGGCCAGGGCGCAAAGCTCGTCGGGAGAGCGGAAGAGGGCCTCACGGAAGATGGAGCCGGGCTTGGCCTGCGCCTCGGCCCTGCGCCGCACCGCCCAGGGACTGAGACTGTTCAGGCTGGCCACGACGATGGAGCCGCCCCTTTTCGTCACCCGGAACAGTTCCCGAACCGCCCTTTCGGCATCCTCGACGAACTCCAGAGCCGTTACCGAAACCGCCTTGTCGAAGGCCTCATCGGCGAAGGGAAGATTTAGAATGTCGCCGGCGAGGACCCGGAAGGAATCTTCGCCGGCCTTTTCCCTTGCCCGCTGGAGCATGGGCACGGAGATGTCGATTCCCGTGACGCGGCTGCCCGCAGCCAGGAAATCGAGGGTGAAGATCCCCGTCCCGCAGCCTGCATCGAGAACGCTTTCCCCCTCTGCGGGCGCCAGCAGCTCCATGACGACGGCAAGTTCGTACGCCTTCACCAGCCGGCCCACGGGCGTCGCGAACCACCGGTCATAGGCGTCCGGCCAGGCATCGAACAGCGCTTTGCCTCCACCCGCCTGTTTTTTTTCTTCTTTGGAATTCAAGAGTGTCCGTCTTCTGTTTCCATCGTTGACAAATCACGCCGGATGATC
>JAFGIO010000064.1 GCA_016929555.1 Deltaproteobacteria bacterium
AAAAAGTCCGATTTGACCCATTTTTGTCATTCCCGCGAAAGCGGGAATCCAGTAAATTCAATATATTCTGGACCCCCGCTTTCCCCCACCTTCGCGGGGGCAGGCTGCAAGAGGGTTACATGGTTTGTGACTTTTTACTGGATTGTCAACCTTACGTATTGGGAGTAACCGCTCTACTCGAATAGGAATAGTAAATAGGACCTGTTTGTGCTGATCCATCATGTCTCGGCATGACAGCATCCTGGGCCGCTCCGACGATCTGTTCAACGTCCGGGGCGTCAACATCTAACCAAGCCACATTGATGAGATCTCTTCCCTCCAGGAAGGCATCGGCAGCAAGTACCGGATACACACGATCCGCCGTGAAGAGGGGAAGGCTTATCGAAAACCGAGAGGAAACTGCGATAGGTCAGTTTATCGATAAGTTGAACGGCCAGAGGAACGCACCTCTGATTCCAATGAACTTGCATGAGGAGAAAGAACCATGGTGAAAACAGCGCTTCTTGCGCTTATGTGGGGATGCATCAGCGCGGTTTCCCTTCCGCTGGGGGCTCTCATCGGGCTCTGGACCAAGCCCTCCAAGAAAATCACATCCGCCATGATGGCTTTCGGCGGAGGCGCTCTGTTGTTTGCCCTCACCATCGAGTTATTTGCCCATTCTCTGCATCGCTCTCATCAAGGTCATGACTTCTGGATCATTCTCGGGACCATGATCGGCGCCGCGTCGGGCGGACTGCTCTTCGAGTTTCTCAATCAGATTCTCAGCGAGAGAGGTGCTTTTCTCCGGCACAGGACACTGATCAAAAAGCACATACAGAGGTTCAAGTATCATCGCGCGAGACAGATGATCCAGGCGCTCAGCAAGGTCCAGATCCTGAATGTCCTTCCTCCGGATGAGATCGTTCATCTGATTCCTCATGTGAAAACCGAGAGGTTCCCTGCGGGAACAAACGTTGTCAGGCAGGGGGATGCTGCACAGAAGCTCTATTTCATCGCATCGGGAAGGGTGCGGGTATTTCGCGAGAGCGGACAAACCCAGGCATTGCTCGCAGAACTCGGCGAGGGTGATGTTTTTGGCGAGATCGCCCTGCTCACGGATCAAACCCGGACGGGGACCGTGCAGGCCAAAACCGATGTGGAACTCTGGTCCATAGACAAGTCCGAGTTCGAACATCTGCTGAGGCATTCTCCCGCACTTCAGGAGGCCAGCAGAAGTATCGTGATCTCCCGGCTCCAAGATATCCAGACCAAGGACAAGGCGTCGACGGAAGAAGCCGATATCTGGGAACGGGCAGCGTTGAAAAAACTGGGCAGGGTTTCCATTCCCATTACCGAACTGGACATGGAGCGAGAGGTCAAAGCGCATACCGGTGGAGGTGCCGCCCTTGCCATCTGGCTGGGTATTGCGCTTGACGGCATACCGGAGTCCCTCGTTATCGGCATGCTGGTCGTGGCTGCAGCGGCCGCAGGGACGAAGATGAGCATCGCCTTCATTGCAGGGGTCTTCCTCGCCAACCTGCCCGAGGCCATGTCCAGTGCGGTGACCATGCAGCGGCAGGGATCGCGATTCGGGAAGATTTTTTGGATGTGGATGTCTCTGTGTTTCATGACCGGTATTGGAGCGTTCCTTGGAGCCGTCATATTCCCGGATGATCCCCATGGCGGCTTGAGGTATATTATCTCGGGCATCGAAGGATTGGCCGCAGGGGCTATGCTCACCATGATCGCAGAGACCATGCTTCCGGAAGCGTTTGAACAGGGTGGAGGAGCCATAACAGGGCTTTCCACGCTGGCCGGATTTCTGGCAGCCGTGAGCGTCAAGCTTTTGAGTATGTATTAGGGCGGGGCATATTGGAAGTAGTGAGACGGATGAAAGGGGCGGCACCTTCCTGATCAAGCTCAAGTAATTATGGGACGTGTCCCTATTTTTCCGGTGTCAGCATCGCGGCTACGGTCATAGCTTTGTCGATCAGAGAGGTCTATACCTCACCCCGGGAACTGGATACGGTAACACGATGCATTTTGTCTGTTAAAAGCTACGATGCTGACTTTCAGATGGAATCGCCTCTTCGATGCTATAGCAAAAGCTGCGGCTCTGTAAGTGGGCGAGGTCACGCTGAAGATGACCGAAGATTAAAGAAATATCGACAAGATCCACCACCTACAAAGAGGGGGCATAGCCGGTCTGGTCCGATCAGCGAATTCGGGGCGAAAGATAAGTATTCTGGCCCACGATTTTACTGACCACCAGTCTCACGAGTTTCTTTCCGAACCGGAGGCGGGCAGGCCCTCCTGAACAAGGATTAGCCAACCGTACCGACGCGTGGTGACTGAAGGCGCAAACCGACGCGTCGGCACAAATAAACATGAATTGAGAGATGAATATGAAAAGATTGGGCCCCATACTTTTGTCCGGAATATTTGTGGGTTTGTACCTTGTTTTCCTGTTTTGGTATGGAGGCAGCGGTAAACCACTGTCTGAATCTGAAATTAACGCTTTCATCACCGAGATTCAGCGTCGGGCAGGCGCAACAGGTCTTGAGGAATCTGTTTTGCTCCGGGATCTTCGGAATCTTGCCAAGAGCGATGACGGTAAAGAATTTTATATGGTCAATCTTTTGAAATACCGCAAAAAGGCTCTTTATCCGAAAGGCTACAACTACAACGACGATGCAATGGCAGCCAACACCCGTTACAGCCATGGCATCGTGCCGGCCCTGCTCAAGTATGGCGGCCATCCCGTTTTTCTTGGTAGAGTCCAAGGACGGTTCATTCACCCAACGGACGCGGACGATTGGGACCAGGTAGGTATAGTAAGATACCGCAGCCGGCGTGATCTAATGAAAATGGTTGTTGGGATTGCCGGGACGGACCTCAACGTCCACAAATGGGCTGCATTGGAGAAGACGCAGGTTTTCCCTGTGAAGCCTGAGATAAGTTTTGTGTTCGTGCGAGGCTTAGCGGCTGTTATCTTCGCCTTAACAGGTTTATTTTTGCATCTGCTGTTGAGGGGACTCAACGTCTATGGAAAACCCAGGACATAGGAATGGAAAACATGAACATGCCGTTCAAGCCTGGAGTCCGCGATGGACATAACCGATTGGAGAGCGTAGTGTTCATATCACCATCCATACAATGCAGAAATGTCTTGCAATGAACCATAAGACATCGGTGAGAGGCTGTCGATGTGAAAAATCCTGCCATTCCATTGCCGTATTCATGGAGTACAGCATGGGGAGAGGATAAATACGGTATTTGGGCGGAATTTCAGATTCACGGCGTTGTCCAGCGCTTGCGCTGGATCAAGCCAGGTGTATTCTTAATGGGTTCGCCTCCAAACGAACCGGAACGATTTGATGACGAAACCCAGCACGAGGTCGAGCTCACAAAAGGGTTTTGGCTTGCAGATACCACCTGTGCGCAAGAGCTTTGGCAGGCGGTTATGGGTAAAAACCCAAGTGGGTTCAAAGGTGCCAAGCGCCCGGTAGAATACGTCAATTACGAGGATTGCCAAAAATTTCTCGTGAAGGTAAACAGCCTTGCGAGAGATCTCGATTTACGATTGCCCACAGAGGCCCAGTGGGAGTATGCCTGTCGCGCCGGAACCGAAACACCCTTTTGGTTTGGCTATACAATAAACACACGGCAAGTGAACTATGATGGATTCAGTCCTTACAACGGGGGGGAGTTCGATCTATCTTGGCAGGAGACGATGGAGGTGAAGGCGCTGCCGCCCAATGGCTGGGGGCTATATCAGATGCACGGCAACGTCAGGGAATGGTGTTCAGACTGGTATGGCCCATATGAAGGCGGCAAGATGATCGATCCCCGGGGACCGTCGGGAGGCAGCCTTCGTGTTCTTCGCGGTGGTTCCTGGTTCAGCCGCGGGAGGGGCTGCCGCTCCGCTGCCCGGCTCGCGAGGACAAAGAATACCCGAGAGGACAACTATGGGTTTCGTCTTTGCAGAGCTCAATGAACTCGAGAGATTTGCGGAGACAACATCAAAGGCCACACAATGCAGCTTCTACATCGACACGGTTATAAGAGAGGGAGAAAGAAAGCATTTTCCCATCAGGCAAACCGAAGGATCCGCGTCGACTGTCTTTCGTTAAATAACGCCGTCTCTTCGCAATCGTTGAGCCAAATTGCGTCCTGCCTCTGCCAACGTCTCTCCATCAATGAGTCGACACTGCCCCTGCCGCATTTCCGGGGCAAAAAACCTTCTCAAAACGAGCCGATTCAGTGTGGCGCCCTCGAAACCAATGTCCTGTGCATCCCACGTCTTGACCGGCTTCTTCTTTGCCTCCATGCGCTGGATCATCGTCGGGTACCTCATTTCTCCTGCCTCGTTGCTCACGATGACAACGGCAGGGAGCAGTGTCCGGACCTTCTCGTATCCGCTGGAAAGCAATCGTTCTACAACGACATGCGCCCCCTGGACGACCACCTTTCTTGCCAGGGTAACAGCCGGGATCCCCAGCAAACCGGCCAGAAAAATTCCGACCTGGCCTGCATTGCAGTCTGCCGATTGTCTCCCCGCGAGTATGAGATCGTAAGCACCAAGTTTCCGGATGGAAGCCACAATTGCGGTCGCCGTGGCGAAACTGTCCAGGCAAGCGGAATCGAAAGTTTCTCCCTCGACCTTAACCAGCTCATCTGCTCCTACGGCGAGAGCCTTCTGCAGGACGGCGTTCGAGATCTTTTTCCCAATGCTGACAACAGTAATTTTCACCTCATCCTTATAGACGTCTTTGATCCTCAGGGCTGCCTCGAGGGCATTTTCATCGAAGAGGCTCAACACGGGAGGGATCCCTCTCGGTTCGACCCTCATTGTCTCAGGTTTGATCAAAAAACATTCCTGGGGCCCCTCGGGGTCCGGCACCTGCTTGATGCACACAATGATGTTCATCCCGCTCTTCCTATGGGAGGATCTCTTTGAGGACCTCTGTGAAAGCGGGAACCACCTGCTCCTGGTTCCCCACGACCCCATAATCAGCCACCTTGAAGATATTCGCCGCAGGATCCTTGTTGATGGCCACGATCGTCCTGGAGGCGCTCATGCCGGCAAGATGCTGCGTTGCACCCGATATGCCGATGGCAACGTAGACAGACGGTCCCACCTTTTCCCCAGTCTGTCCCACCTGTGCCTTTGGAGGCACCCATCCGAGATCGACCGGCGGTCTGCTCGCACCCACCGCTGCATTCAACACCCTGGCAAGCTCTCGAAGAACTGCGAACCCCTCGGGGCCGCCCACCCCCCTTCCACCGGACACGATGATGCTCGAGCTCGTAAGTCTTGGACCCTCTTGCTCGTCAAGAACTCTTTCGAGGACTTCGACCATCAGTGTGGATTCGCCAATTTCCACTGCAAGGGCGACCACCTCGGCTCCCTTGTCATGCTGTCTCTGGGCGGGATCCTCCGTCCCGGACCGTATCGTCACCAGATAGGGCTTCGTTTTCATGGTATAGGCGGCCATAACGTTGCTGCTGTAAACAGGCTTGATGAAACAAACACCGCTCCGGTCCGCCTCGAACCCGACGCAGTCCGTGATCAGGCCGGTGTCGAGCGCAAAGGCCGCCCTTGGGGCCAGGTCGGCCGATGCCAATGTGTCCCCCATGAGGATAAAATGGGGGTTCGTTTCATCACAGGCCCTCAAGAAAGCGGGACAATACGTCTCAGGATGGTACACTCCGAGCAGGGGACAGTCCAAGGTATACAGACGATCCAATCCGCAGTGCCTTGCATGATCGGCCGCCCCACCGACAGAACTGCCCATGATCAGCCCGAAAAGCCAGCCCTGCAGAGCATCCGCGAGCTTTCTGCCCGCCGTTATGCATTCCAGCGAGACGGGCAGAACGGCGTTGTCCGAGCCTAACTCCAGAAAAACCAGAACCGCGCTGTCCCGATTCATTCGTCCGTTTCCCCTATCTCCTTATCAAGTTGATCCATCGCCGGGATGCACCGGAACGTATCCGGACTGCCTTTTACGCTCCTTCGTCCGGGGTCACGTACCAGCTCGATTCGGCGACAAGGTTGGGGTCAAAAAGCTTTTTAACCTGCTTTTCGTATTTCATGAAGTCCAGGCAGTAGGGTGCGGCCAGCTTCTGCGCGCGTTCGGCGTGGCTGATGCTGCCCTCGAATGAGCCCATGGCCAAATGCCATTTGGGCAGCTTCTCGTCGCATTCCAGGACAATGTCACGCGCAGCCTTTACCGAGTCGGGGTCAAGCTGGTCGTAGACAACGATGCTTTCTATGTGCGCGCAGGTATCGCCGAGAGCCGAACCCCAGGGTGCCTCACCTGCCGGGACGACCGTGCCCTC
>JAFGIO010000269.1 GCA_016929555.1 Deltaproteobacteria bacterium
TCCCCTACCGACCATTTCACGGCCCGCGCGATGAAGTCGGCCCGGAACTTCATCTCTTCCTCCGAGGGCTTGACGCCGTCCGGATACTGGCCCGCCGACTCGGGGTCCTTCTTCAGGAGGAAGCCTCCGATCACGGCGCCGGCGAGCAGGATGATCCCGAAGTAGATGTAGGCGGTTCTCCAACCGAGCTTTGCGATCATGCCGTGAGCGACGGGGGTGAGGAGAACGATGCCCAGCCCGGAGCCCGACATGGCGATGGCGACCATGAGGGCAGCCTTCTTCATGAACCACCGCCGAACCGTCGAGATCGTGGCGATCAGGTAGGAGAGCGCGATGCCGCAGGCGAGGAGTATGCCGTAGTACAGGATGAACTGCACGAGCGTCTGCATGGTGCTGAGCAGGAACATGGCGGCGGCACCGATCACCCCGCCGATAACGACGGTCCATTTGGGTCCGATGCGGTCCGTGAGGTAGCCTCCCACGAGACCGGCAATGGGCATCACGACCATGGCCAGGGTCATGCCGATGGACAGGTTGCCCCGGGTCCAACCGAATTCCTTGAGAAGCGCGGGCATGAAGATGCTGAAGCTGAACTGAGCGGCGGCACTGACGAAAATCGCCAGAAAAGCGCCGGTCACAACCCAATAACCAAAGAAAGCACTGCCGTTTTGCTTATCCACCATTTTGTCCGTCCTCCTTCATTTTTAGATTTTCGACTATGAAATCTGTGACCACCCCGAATGCCCACAGCTGACATTTTACTCAATGTTCGCAGAAAGTAAAGACATCCAATGAAATGGGTCCATCGGACCGGCCCGTTGCATCGGTTTTGACGCTTCCGGTTTTATGCCCTCTTTCCGGCGCCCGTGTCGACGATGTCGAGGAAGGCGCTTATGCTGCCCTTGATTCGGCTGTCGGACCATGTTCTCGGATCGGCCATGTCGCTTTCGAGGAAAAGTACGGGGACCGGAAGCTCCTCGCGCAGGCGGCGCGCCGTATGGGCCTGGCCGAAGGATATGGCCCGGCAGGAGAGGACGCGATGGAAGATCACCCCGTCGATGGCGTATTCCCGAACGAACTTGAGGACGAGTCCCGGTGAAAAGAGCCCTTCCGTAGAGAGCTCCGCCCCCAGCGTATGCACTTGAGAGGCCTTCCGCCAGCCGATCTCGGCGATGGCTTCGACGGGACGCGACAAGTCGACATCGGCAACGGGGGCGTGCACATAGTAGGTCGTCTCCATGGCGGAAACGGCCCCCAGGCTCTCCAGGTAATTGAAGATCCCCATGTTGAACCAGGGCGGAATCCCGACCCAGAGGATCCGGTACTTTTCCTCGGGGATGACCCCGATCCTGTTTTCCACGCGGTTCCTCACCTCGTCGTGAAGCTTTTGGAAAAAATCGACGGCCTCCCTGCTTCCCGCCATATAGAGCATCGGCACGATGCAGGAGAACTGGTCCTCCGACGGCATCGGGCTGGGAACGGCCTTGCGCAGCTCGTGAACCTCCCACATCAGCCGCTGGGCGGCCAGGGAATTCGCCACCGCCTCCGATAGGGCGGCCTCGTTCAATTTCGTACCCGTCTGCTCTTCGAGAAACCGGATCAATCCCCAGATCTGATCGATGTTGTAGCGGAGGTAATGCGCCTTGAGTTTGGGGTCCTGCATGTCGGCCCCGTAATGGGGCATCTGGATATCCATGGTGTACATGGGAACGTGGAGGTAGTGGGCGTTGAAGGCCTGGAAGCCCTTGCTTCTGGGATCGCAGACGGTGCTGTTCGTGATCAGCATCGCCGGCCAGGGCATCCCCCCTTGGGGCGCATCCGGCGGTATGCCGCCGATATCGAGATATTCGCGGCAGTAGCCGATGGCATTCCTTTCGTAAGAGCAGAGATCCGGGCTGTACCCTTCACCCTCAGCAAGCTGCATATAGTGGACGGCCATCTGCCGGGCGGCGCAGGCCGTTCCGTAGTTCTCTGGCCAGGAGGAATCCAGGTCGAAGACCTTGAGGATCTCCGGAGGCGCCCCGACCATGCACCAGGCCACGGGCCGCCCCTCCTTACTTGCCAGAAGCGATTTGGAGTACCAATCCATCAATATCTGGTTTACGGAACGTGCCGTTTCCGTTGACCGGACCGCTTTCCGGAACTCGCTTTTTTCCTCCGACATCCCGACCCCTTTCAATCTTTTTGCTGCAGCATCTCCAGAAAGGCCTGCACCCGGTTCTGCATCGCCCCCGAGGAAGAGAGGGTGTAGTCATCCTCGAGAGCCAGGAAGGGCAGGCCGGCCTTCTCCAAGTAATTCCGCAGGACCGGCTGGTCGAACTTGTGCGGGTCGCACCAGGCCATGAAATAGCCGATGACCCCTTTCACCCGATACTCGCGGGCCATCTGTACCAGGTATTCGAAGCGCTCCTCGTCACAGCTTCGGACCACCTTGGGACAGAGAAAGTCGGCGAAGTACATGCGGCAGAGAGCCTCCATCGGATCATCGCCCGCATCGCCCGCTGTTCCGAAGCTCCGCGTCCCGATGCAGGTATCGTCCAGGACCACGCTTCCCCCTCCTGCCTCGATTAGATCGACGAGGCCGGCGTCATCCATGACGCAGCCATAGAGGAGGACCCTTGCCTTTTTCTCATCGACGGACCCGGCATTGCCCCCTATGCTTCGCAGCATTTCCTTGAGAAGGGAGTGGAACTCGTCGGCGGGGATGCCCGCTCCTGCGACGAGCAACCGGGTCATCTCCCCGCCCGTGAGGGCCGGCGGATGCTCCTTTCTCATGCCGTACAGTTCCGCCACGAGCCGACGGTTCTCGTTATGCAGACTTAGGGCCTCTTTGAGCCGCTGATCCGTGATCTCGACCCCTCCAAAGGATTCGAGGCTCTCCTTGAGCATCTCCAGTTCCTCGCGGAAGAATCGGATCGAGGCGGGGCTGACCGTCGTGGGAACGTTGAGGAAATGGGCATAGGCGGGGGGCTTCCAGAATTTCCAGAGTCCGTAGAGCCGCTGCACCGTATCGCAGGCATGGGGAATGACGATCCCGTCGAGGAAATCGTACCGTCCCTTGATTGCCTGCTGGAAGCAGTTCAACACGTAGTTGCAGGCGTTGGGTTCGAAGTAATCGAGGGCCTCCACGAGGGGTTCCCCCATGACGCCCGTGATCCGGTATGGGACCATGCCGGCCGCCGTGATCAACTCCGGAGGAACGAATCCGCAAAGGTAGCCGATGATCTTCTTGCCCTGCGCCGCCAGTTCACGCGCCCTTTCGCTTCGGTTGTCGCAAAGCGCGGCCGGCTGCGCCGATTTCTCTTCTCCCTGTAGTGCCATACAGCCGCACTCCTTCTGCTCTTCTCGCTTCAACGGGTTGTTCCAGGGTGGCTGCCCGCCCAAGTCGTTTCTCTCATCCCGGCAGTACGACACCTTCCGAGATGAGCGCCGCTATATCGTCCCAGGCGTAGCCGAGTTTCTGCAGGATTTCGTTGGTGTGCTCCCCCAGATCGGGGTGCCGCGTCGTGACCCCCCGCGCCGGCGTTTCGGAGAAGCCCACAGGCGTCCCCACGATCTCCAGGACCTGATCCGGAACGTCGCCGTGGGCCTTGTAGGCGAGCTTGGCCATGTATCCGTTCACGATGGCCTGGGGGTCCTGCGCCGCCTCGATGTGGTTGTGGACGGGCGAGGCGATGACGTCGGCCTTGCGGAGCCGTTCCATCCAATCGGCACGGGTGCGCGCCGGGAATTTCGTGTCGAGGATCTTGACGAGCTCGTCGGCGTTGATGTAGCGCATCAGATCGTTGTCGAACCGCTCGTCATGTTCTTCCTTCTCAAGGCCCATCACCTCGCAGAAGCCGTGCCACACGTCCTGCCGAACGCCGGCGATGGCGATCCAACCGTCCTTTACGGGATAGATGGACCAGAGGCCCCGGATGAAGGGGAGACCCCTTCCCGCCGGGGGGACCGGCGTATCATTGATGGAGGCGAAGTCGAGCTCCCAGGACTGGAGACAGTACATGGCGCCGAGCATCGACACGTCCACGAGTTGGCCCGCTCCCGTCCGCTCCCTGACATAGAGGGCGGTCACGATCCCGTAGGCGAGCAGCATGGATGCCGTCTGGTCGCAGATGGCCGCTCCGATGGGGTGGGGCCTCTCCTCGTCGTCCCATCTTGTGGATGTCATGAGCCCCGAGGTGGCCGTGCCGAGCAGGTCGAAGCCCGGCCAGAATGCCTTTTCCCCCTTCGTGCCGAAAGGGGTGCCCAGGGCGTAGATGAGCCTCGGGTTGAGCGCACGGAGGGTTTCGTAGTCGAAGCCGTGTCTTTCCATCGTTCCCAGGCGGAAGTTCGTGAGAAAGACATCCGACTGCTTCGCCAGATCGTGGATGATCTTCCTGCCCTTCTCCTGGGTGTAATCGATGGCGATGCTGCGCTTTCCCCGGTTGTGGGCGAGAAAGTAACTGTTGATGCCCTTCGTCTCCAGAGGCCAGGGGACTCCACGGGACATTTCTCCCGTCGGCGGTTCGACCTTGATGACGTCCGCGCCCATGTCCGCCAGCATGACGCCGCAGTGGGGCCCGAACTGGGCGATGCTCACCTCCAGAACCGTGATGCCGTCCAAGGGTGCCGCCATATCTTGACTCCTCGATGAATGGCGAAGAAACCGCCGGTGATAAGGAAAGGTATCGGGAAACCGAACGCTGGTGGATTATATGACACAGTCCGCAATTAATGGTCAAGGAAAAATCCGGTGCATCGAAAAAGAATGACCGTTGGCACGTGTTGCGCGCGAGACGGGTGCGCAGGCGTTTCCTCCATCCGGCAAAATTCGGGCGTTTCGGACATCGGACGTTTGCGGGTCTTTGCGGCGCCGCTCTTAGGCGATTCCCGAAATATTGCCCTTGTCGTCGATATCGATGTTGTAGGCGGCAGGGACCCGGGCGAGTCCGGGCATGCGGAGGATTTCACCGGTGATGGGGATGAGAAAGCCCGCCCCGGAGGCGATCTTGATTTCCCGGACGGTGACGATGAAGTCCTGCGGCAGACCGAGGAGGTTCGGGTTGTCCGAGAGGGACTGCTGCGTTTTTGCAATGCATATGGGGAGCTTTTCGTAGCCGAACTTCTTGATGAGGTCGAGATTCCGCTTGGCCTGTGGCTGATAATCGATGGAAACGGCGCCGTAGATTTCGCTGGCAACGGTGAAGATCTTGTCCTCCACCGGCTGGTCCCATCGGTAGAGGGTCCGGTAGCTGCCGGCGGCCCCGTCGATGATCTTTACCGCCTTGTCGGCAAGTTCCAAACCTCCCTTTCCGCCCAGGCGAAATATGTCCGCCGGGGCGATATTCATCCCCTCGTATTCGGCGGCGTTGATAACCGCCTGCAGCTCTTCGTCCGTATCCGACGGGAAGCGGTTGAGCGCAATGATGCAGGGGACATGGAACTTATCGATGTTTTCGTAATGCTTCCGAAGGTTTGCCATACCAAGGATGGCCGCCTGGGGGTCGGACTCGCCCAAGTGTTCGCGGGCGACGCCGGCATGAAACTTCAGGGCCCGAACGGTCGCCACCAGCACGACGATGCGGGGATTCAGATCTCCGTAAGGGGCAACGATGTCGAAGAACTTTTCCGCTCCCAGATCGAAACCGAAACCCGCCTCGGTTACCACGTAGTCGGCCAAGCGAAGCGCCAGATCGGTGCCAAGGATGCTGTTTGTTCCCTGGGCGATGTTGGCGAAGGGACCACCGTGGATGATGGCCGGAAGGCCTTCGGTGGTCTGGACCAGATTGGGCATCAGGGCGTATTTCAGCAGTGCCGTGACGGCGCCCTCCACCTTCAGATCCCCGGCGACGACGGGTTTGTCGTCATAGGTCAAGCCTACCAGGATCTTGCGGATCTTGTCTTTCAATTCCGCGTAGGATCTGGAAAGGCAGAGAATCGCCATGATCTCGCTCGAGGGGACGATGTCGAAGCCCGTCTCGCGGGGAACGCCGTTCGTCGAGCCGCCCAGACCGATGACGATATCCCGCAGCGAACGGTCGTTCACATCCACCACCCGGCGCCAGGTGATCTTTCGGGGATCGATGTTCAGGGGATTGTCGTGGAAGATGCTGTTGTCGACGATCGCCGACAGGAGGTTGTGGGCGCTCTCAACGGCCGGAAAATCGTTCGTGAAGTGAAGGTTGATGTCGTCGACGGGCAGGACGCGCGAAAGCCCGCCGCCCGTGGCGCCGCCCTTGATTCCGAAGACGGGACCCAGGGAGGGCTCGCGAAGCGCGACGATGGTGGACTTCCCCAGTCTTGCCAAGGCTTGGGCGAGTCCGATGGATACGGTCGTCTTGCCTTCCCCGGCAGGCGTAGGGGTCATCGCGGAGACGAGAATCAGGGACGAACCGGCCCTCCGTTTGAACCGATGGATCGCCTCGATCCTGACCTTGGCCTTGTAGCGGCCGTAATATTCCAGATCGCCTTCCTGAAGGCCGATGGAAGCGGCGATTTCTATGATCGGCGTCAGGCCTTCCTTGCCTCGTCGTTGCTGTGTTTTCCCCATATCGCTACTTGCTGATCACCGCACTGAACCGGATATCGATGTTGTATTCATCGCTGATTCGGGAGAAGTCGCTCTTGAGGTTGATGATCTTGACGGCCGGCGGAAGGGAAAAGTAGCAGACCATCTGGAAAACGTTGGCCCCGGTGACGGGATTGTGGTCCACGTTGCTGGACAGGTCTTCGATGTTGATTCCCCGCTGATAAAGGGCCTTGCAGATGCGATGGACGATCCCCGGATGGTCGATGGCCGTCGCGACGAGCCGGTAGGGAATCGAAGGCGAGGCCTTCCTGTGGCTGGGCGCTTTCGTCTTCCGGATGTGGATGTCGAGCCCGGTTTTTTTGCGGAGACTGTCCAGGTCATGGATCAAACGCTCTATATCGTCTGTTTTCCCCGAAGTCAGGATGATCATACCGAATTCGTTCCCCAGGACGCTGCCCCGGGAACGTTCGATATTGATGCCGCGCGCCGTGAAGAATTCCGCAATCTCGCTGGCCAGACCGGGACGGTCGGGCCCCATGGACGAAAAAACGACATAGGATCTCATAGGCATACTCCGCGGATGCATGTTTTGTTGTTCGCCCTTCCGTTATCCCTTATCCCTTATCCGTCTGATAAACTTGCCGCAGGAAACTGTCAAGAAAAATGGGCGCTGTTACGGCCGCGAGGCCGCCCATAAGCTGCGACGGGGCAGTTCCCGGGGCATGCGCTCATCGAGCCAAAGCCTTAGAGTGAAACCAAAAGCCCTCCGTCCACCGGCAGAATGACGCCGTTGATATAAGCCGCCTCATCCGACGCTAGAAAGGCCGCTACGTTGGCGACTTCCATCGGCGAGGCAAAGCGCCTCAAGGGGACCTGTTTCAGGTTGATCTCCTTGATTTTTTCGATTTCCCAGGCCGGTCTGGCCAGCGGCGTGTCGATATAGCCCAGCAGCAGGACGTTTGCCCGGATGTTGTGGCGTCCGTAACGGCGCGCAATGTACAGGGTCAGCGCGTCTACGGCTCCCTTGGAGGAACAGTAGACCGCATCGGGGAGCGGCCTGTGCGAAGCGATGCTCGATATGTTGATGATGGAACCGCCGCCGTTTTTGATCATAGGGGGGATGACGCGCTTGCACATCATGAACATGCCCTTGACGTTCACGTCGAACACCTTGGACCATGAATCCTCCGGCAAATCGACGATCTCGAAATAACCGGGGATGCCGACGTTGTTGTGCAGAACATCGATTTTCTGGAAGGATTTGAGACAGGAATCCACCACGAGATCGCAGTCCGCTGCGCTGGTGACATCCGCCTGGCAGACCTGGGCGATTCCTCCCTCTTCCCGGATCCTTTCCGCGGTTCCTGCAGCCGCATCGCCGTTCTGATCGACGCAGAGCACCTGGGCGCCCTCCCTGCCGAACTTGAGTGCGGCGGCCTTTCCATTTCCAATGCCCTCTCCGGCCGTTCCGGCTCCGGATACGATGATGGCCTTGCCTTGCAGACGCTTTTCCAATGTCATCTCCTTGTTTGAACTTTTAATGAATTTGTCGTTCCCGCTCAGGCGGGAATCTGGAGCATCCGTAACAAGCTGAACCCCAAATTTGACGGTATTCGTATGAACGTCAGGAAACCTCCTTTGACGCCGCTCATCTCCTGCCGGGCATCATGCCTTTGAATCCACCCGGCATGGCGGGCATGGTCATTTTCTGATAGCCGGCGGGCGGTTCGAACTGGCTGTCCGCCTGAGGACCCATCCTGATGTTTTTATATTCCATGCTCCAACTGCCATCCAGAGCGGCCGTCTTGATCGGGAAGTTGATGTCGGTGGCTACCCACTGATAGGATTTCTGGATCGATTTCCCCTGACTGTAGGTGACCATGTATTTCTTGCAGGGATGCCCATCGATCGTCTCCTGACCGATAAATTTTCTGTCCAGCTCGCCCTGCATCTTCTCTCTGGGGAGCACCGACGGATCGATCTTCACCTCCATATAGGTCTTTTGTCCGGGCATGATCATCCAGGATTTCTTCAGATCCTGTCTGACGATGTTAATCACCCCTGATTCCCGATTTTCCATGCGGAATTTGTTGTTTTTTATAAATATTTTCGATGTTACGACCTTCCCCCCGGCCTTGTTGACGACGTCGGCCGAAAATTCCATGGCGAAGGCATTGAGGCTGACAAGCAGGCTCAAGCAAAAGATCATTGAGAGTAGAAATGTTCTTTTCATAACGATTCTCCTTTCGTTCCTTGGGGATAAGGAATTATTCTTTGACGGCTGGAGTATACGGGATGCGGTGCTCAAGTGTCAAGGGAGAACGAGAAAACGTTTTCCCTCTTCCCAAATGAACAAAGCCATAGTATCATGACGGCGTAAATCGACGCGATGTAAGGGCTATTGACCTATCGAGCGTATGGATCGGATTTCCGGGAAATAAGCGGCTGTAACGCCCGGTTCGGGCGCCTCCGTTGATTACGGAGACAGCGCAACAGGAAATACAGGGAAGAAGGCAGGATTGTCGCCCATGAACGAACAGAAAAAAGCCGCAGAGCCAAAGGGAAGAGAGGAAACGAAGGCCATCGAGCTGAAAAAGCCGTCCCCAGCGCAGGGAAAAGGAGAAACGAAGGGCGTCAAGCTGAAAGATCCTTCCCTGACGAAAGAAAAAAGGGAGGTAAAGGACGAAAAACGGAAAAAACCATCCTCGACGAAGGGAAAGGGGGGAACGAAAGACCTCAAGCTGAAAGATCCGTCCCTGCTGCTCAATCGCGAGCTCTCCTGGCTGGAGTTCAACCGCCGCGTACTGGAAGAGGCCGAAGATCCCGACACACCGGCGCTCGAGAAGTTGAAATTCATTTCGATCTTCAGCTCGAACCTCGATGAATTCTTCCAGGTCCGCGTAGGTGCACTGGCCCGTTTGATCCAGGCGGGCGTCATCGATCCCGATCCCAGCGGTATGGCCCCCCGGCAGCAGATCGAGGCCATCGCGGAAAAGGCCCGGACCTATGTGAAGCAGCAATACCAGTGCTTTCAAGGGACGGTTCTGCCGCTTCTGAAGCAGGCGGGGATCGAAATCCATGCCGTCGATTCTCTCGAAAAAAAGGAAACCCAGAAACTCAACACCTACTTCGAGACCCAGGTATTTCCCATCCTGACACCTCTTGCCGTCGATGCGGGACATCCCTTTCCCTTTCTGGGCAACCTGCGGCAGAATCTGATGGTCCTCTTCAAGGAATCGCAGACCCGTGTCGGTCCTCAGCCCTACGCCTTTGTCGAGGTGCCCGCGGTGCTTCCGCGACTCATACGGATTATGGAAGACTCCAAGGGCTATCATTACGTGCTGCTCGAGGATTTGATCGCCCTGAACATCGGGAGCCTCTTTCCCGGCATGAATATCACGAACTGCGCCTCCTTCCGTCTCACACGCAATCAGGATTACGATCTTCATGAAGATTCGGTCATGGATCTTCTGAAATCCGTGGAAGCGGAGCTGAAGGACCGGTCCAACAAGATCGCCGTCCGGCTCGAAATCAGGGAAGGCGCGCCGAAAAAGATGCTCCAGATCCTCTGCCGCCATTTGGAGATGGAAGATACGAATGTCTTTCCCGTTCCGGGCCCCTTGAATCTGTGCGGGTTTCTGCCGCTGTACGACCTTCCCGTCGCGGCGATTCACAAGGATCCGCCTTTCAATCCCCGCATTCCGAAACGCCTGGCGGGCAAGAGCGATATCTTCAGCGTCATCCGTGAAGGCGACATCCTGATCCACCACCCTTACGATTCCTTCGCGGTGGTCGTGGACTTCATCAACAGCGCCGCGGAAGATCCCGACGTGATGGCGATCAAACAGACCCTGTACCGTGTCGACCGGGACTCGCCCATCATCGAAGCCCTCTGCCGGGCAGCCGAGAACGGAAAGCAGGTGACGGCGGTCGTCGAGATCAAGGCCCGTTTCGACGAGGAGACAAACATCGATTACGCGAACCAGATGGTACAGGCGGGCATCAATCCCGTCTACGGCTTCGTGAAATGGAAGATCCACTGCAAGGCAACCCTTGTCGTCCGGCGCGAGGGGAAGCAACTGCGGCGCTACGTCCATATATCCTCCGGTAATTACAACTCCCTTACGGCACAGATCTATACGGATATCGGACTGATGACCGCCGATCCCGACATCGGCAATGACGTTACTTCTCTGTTCAACGTTATTACGGGATTCAACTCCTGGACGGGCGGCGATATGCTCAAGCCCGAAAACGTCGAGCTGCGGTTCAAGAAGATCTTTCTGGCTCCCGTGAATATCCAGGACCGGATCATCGAACTGATCGAACGGGAAATCAAGAAAACCTCTCTGAAAAAAGCGGGAAGGATCATCGCCAAGATGAACGCCCTCATCGACGAACGGACCATTCGCACGCTTTATAAAGCTTCCCAGGCAGGCGTACGGATCGATCTCATTGTGCGCGGCATCTGCTGCCTGCGCCCCGGCATCCCCGGCGTGAGTGACAATATTCGGGTCCGGAGCATTCTCGACCGTTTCCTCGAGCATTCGAGGCTTTACTACTTCCATAACGGCGGCGGACCGGAGATCTATTCGGGGAGCGCCGACTGGATGCCGCGCAACTTCAAAAAGCGAGCAGAGATCCTTTATCCGATCAAAGACCAAGCGCTGAAGACGAGGATCATGGACGAGATCCTGATGACCTACCTGACCGATAATGTAAAGGCCCGCATCATGCAGCCCGATGGCAGCTACCAGCGCGTCCCGCGCGAACCGAATGCCAAACCGGTGCGCAGCCAGAGCGCCCTCATTGCGATTGCGAGAAAAGGCGGCGTAAAATCGCCGCCCTACGCTCAGCTCGTCCGCCAGATCGGCAAAAAGAAAGGAAAGAAAAAGTGATGGCAGCGACAAAGCAAGCTCCCGGGCAGAAGAAGGTCGACGAACCCCGCACAACCGTGAAGCGCCTCGCAAAGGTTTCCGACCCGGACCCCCGTCACACGGCACAGGTAATAAAACTGGCTCTCACGCTCTTCGACAAACTCAAGGACCTTCATGCCCTCGGCGCCCGTGAGCGATTTCTGCTCGAGATGAGCGCGATGCTCCACGACATCGGCTGGTCCCGGACGACGGGCGGCGGTCATCACAAGCACAGCCGTGACATGATCCTTGAAGTGCAGCTACCGGGGCTCACCGAAACGGAACAGGCTATGTGCGCGCTGATCGCCCGTTACCATACCAAGGCCGGTCCCGATCCTGCGCGGCACAAGCGGTTTGCGGCGCTCGCCAAGCGCGAGCGTGCCGTCGTTTCCTGGCTCGCTGCGATCCTGCGCGTGGCCGACGGACTTGACTGCACCCACAGCAGCGCGATCCGAATAGAGGATTGCTCTGTCGATAAAAAACGCCTGACGATCTTGCTCGGATCTGCGGTCGATTGTGGAGAAGAGGTGGCCGGCGGCGAGAAGAAGTCGGATGTGCTCGGGCGAATGGCCGATCGAAAAGTGGTCTTTCGGCGATGATCCTGGCCTTCCTTTCCGATGTGCATGGGAACCTGCCCGCCCTCCGGTCGGCCCTCGCCGATGCCGATGCCCGCGGAGCGGAAAAGATATACTGTGCCGGCGATCTGACCGGTTATGGTCCGTTCCCTTCGGAGGTCTGCAGCCTGATCGCCAGGAGGCGAATCACTACAATCATCGGAAATTACGACGCCAAGGTGCTCGCCGCGCTCGCCAGGCCTTCCGATTTCAAGGGGAGCATGAAACCTGGCAAATGGAGGATCCTCGACTGGACCTGCTCGCACCTCGATCTGGGGGGTCAGAAATTTCTGTCGGGCCTTCCGGAAAGCCATCGCGAGAGACTGGCGGGCGGATTCGATCTGCTCATGGTTCACGGCAGCCCGCTTTCCCCTGAGGACACCCTTTATCCCAGCCTCACGAGCGAGGGACTGAAGAAAAAACTTGCCGGCGAAAGGCCGGATATTCTCGTTTGCGGCCATACGCACATTCCCTTTGTAAAGCGTCTGGAGGGCATCCTCGTCGTGAACTGCGGCGCGGCAGGGCATCCGGTCGACGGAGATCCGCGGCCGGCCTATGCTCTCGTCAAGGTGGCGGAAGGGAAACCTCCCGCCGCACGGATCATCCGCTTCGACTATGCGAAAGAGGAAGTCGTTCAAACCATTGAAGCATCCACCCTCCCCAGAAGCCTGAAAAAGGACTTTCTCGAAGGGAACAAGAAAAGGGAGGTGTCATGAAGACCCTGGTCAATAGTTTATTGCTATTTCTTTTCGTTCTCGGCGGACATGCTGCCGATGTCAGACCTACGGTCGCCGTCCTGGATTTTGAGAGTATCGGCTCTGAAGAGCACCTCGGCAGGGCGGTCGCCGAGATCATGAGGACAGAGTTGATTGGAACGCGCCGATTCCGTGTGGTGGAAAGATCACAGATCAACAAGGCCCTGTCGGAACAGACGTTTCAGAAATCCGGCGTTATCGATGAAAGCAATGCCGTTGAAATCGGGAAACTCCTCGGGGCCGATTTGATCA
>JAFGIO010000270.1 GCA_016929555.1 Deltaproteobacteria bacterium
CGACCATCGAGGGGTTCAATAATCTGATGACGGCATTGCCTTTCCATACGAGGGTGATCTTCGTCATCAGGGGTTTTTATGCAGGTATGAGGGTGAGGTTCTGAAGTTGACATGGGATGAGGTCGATCTCAAAAAACGGTTCATTCAGCCGGAGGCAGGAGAAACAAAGGACCAAGAAGCGAGGTTGATTCCTCTACAAGGGCGGTGTTTTTGCGATACGATACCGTTGATGCCGCAGGCCCGGAGAGCCGTTGACCAAAGGGAAGGCTTTTTGAAAAGTGTCGACCAAAACGTTGACCAAGTACCCTCAAAACTGAAAGAGGGTTAACCGATGAAACGGCTAACCCCCTGTTTTCCTTATGGTGCCGAAGCCGGGACTTGAACCCGGACGGGCGTAGCCCACTACCCCCTCAAGATAGCGTGTCTACCAGTTTCCACCACTTCGGCATGAGGGTTTCTTGCTCGATCCTTTCGCTGCACCTTTACCTTTCCAGGGTCTTTTTGTCAATATGAAAAGGCGTGATCCTTCCCCTGCCGGGGATCGACATTCTCAGAGAGGTGTTTGCCTCTTTTACTTTCCTGCGGTGGGTGCCGGTTTCTCAGGGCTGGCCGGTGCGGCTGGTTGAGCCGGAGCGGTTGGTCCCGTCGATTGCTGCACGGGGGCTTGGGGAAGTGTCTTTTCCGCCTTTGGCGGGGAGGTGCTCTCCATGAGAGACGGTGCCCGATGCAAGGTGGAGTAAGACAGGGCAAGGGATGTCAGCATGAAGATCATGGCGATGACGGTTGTCATCTTGCCCAGGAAGGTTCCCGGCCCTGTGCTTCCGAAAAGGGTCTGGCTCGAGCCGCCGAAGGCGGCACCCATGGAAGCGCCGCGGCCGGCCTGCAACAGCACGACAAGAATGAGAACGATGCACACAACGACGTGCAGGATGGTTATGAAAGCCGTCAACTGTCGATTCTCCTCACTGTTTATTTATCAAATCTTACAATGTTTAGGAACGATTCCACCTTCAAGCTTGCCCCGCCGACAAGAGCGCCGTTTATGTCGGGCTGGGCCATCAACTCGCCGATATTCGCGGGATTCACGCTTCCCCCATAGAGGACGGGAATGACGGCCGCAGTCTTGGCGCCGAAGTCGGCTTCGATCATCTTCCGGACGAAGGCGTGAACTTCCTGGGCCTGTGCCGGCGTGGCCGTTCTACCCGTGCCGATGGCCCAGACGGGTTCGTAGGCGATAATCGTTCGCCCTATATCACCGGCGCTGAATTTATTCAATCCTTCTTTTATCTGTCTTTCTATAACGGCGAAAGTGCTTCCCCGCTCGCGCTCGTCGAGGGTTTCGCCGATGCAGTAAATCGGCCTCAGACCGGCGTTCAGTGCCGCTGCCTCCTTGCGGCACAGAAGATCGTTCCCTTCCCCGAAGAGGGTCCGCCTTTCAGAATGCCCGATGATGACGTGGCTGCAGCCCGCGTCGACGAGCATACGGGTCGAAATCTCTCCGGTGTAAGCGCCTTCGGCCGCATCGTGGACGTTCTGGGCCGCCAGGCCGATCCGGGAGCCGCGCAGGAGCCCGGCTACCGGATAGAGGGCCGTGAAGGGCGGTGCGATTGCAACGTCCCGGTCATTCAGCGGTTTCCCCAGAGCCTTTAAAAGCCGCCGAACGAAGTCGAGGGACTCCTCGGTCGTCTTGTGCATCTTCCAGTTGCCAACAATCAGGGGCTTGATCATTTCGTCATCCGAAGGTTTTTTGGGCGATATACAGCGCCAGATCCCTCATCCGGCAGGCGTAGCCGCTCTCGTTGTCGTACCAGGCGAAGACCTTGACGAAGTTTCCGTCGATCACCTTCGTCAACGGCGCATCGACGATAGAGGAATAGGAGCTTCCCGTGAAATCGACGGAGACGAGCTCCTCCTCGCAATAGGCCATGATGTCCTTCATGGGTCCTTCGGAAGCCCTGCGCAGGGCCTTGTTCACTTCGGCGGCCGTGACCTTGCGTCCGACCTCGACGCAGAGATCCACCAGGGAGACATTGGGCGTGGGAACGCGAAGGGCAAGGCCGTCCAGTTTTCCCTTCAGTTCCGGAATGACTTCCGTCACCGCGACTGCAGCCCCCGTAGAGGTGGGAACGATCGACATGGCGGCAGCCCTGCTTCTCCGCAGGTCCTCATGGGAACCGTCGAGCAGGCGCTGGTCCATGGTGTAGGAGTGGACCGTCGTCATCAGTCCCCGGACGATGGTAAAACTGTCGTTGAGCACCTTTGCCACGGGGGCAAGACAATTCGTCGTACAGGAGGCGTTGGATATGATGTGGTGTCTCTCGGGATCGTAGGTGTTTTCGTTGACGCCCATGACGAAGGTGGCGTCGACCCCTTTGCCCGGAACGGCCAGGATGACTTTTTTCGCGCCGGCCGCCAGATGGGCCTCGACCTCGCTTTTCTTCCGAAACGACCCCGTGGATTCGAGGACAATGTCTATACCCAGCTTTTTCCAGGGGAGTTGCGAGAGATGAGATGTCAAATGGGTTATCTGGATCTTTCTGCCGTCGACGAGCAGGCAGTCGCCGTCGACGCCCACTTCGGCGTCGATGATTCCGTGCACGGAATCGTATTTGAGAAGGTGGGCCAGAATCGCCGGTTTGGCTCTCGAATTGACGGCGGCGATTTCAATGCCGTCATGACCGAGACAGGCCCGGATGAGGTATCTGCCGATTCTGCCAAAGCCGTTTATCGCCACCTTGATGCCCATAATGGATCTCCTTAGGAGGATGCGGATTGAAATGGTGCGGGTAAAGTGGCCGGATCATATCCATACAGCGGATTATAGTCAATATTTTTTTCCGGTCATTTTATCAACGGCTGCGGGTGACGCCGACACGATCGCAGAGGTGCCTGATAGGGCAGCGGGTGCACAACGGCGAGATGGGGCGGCAGATCTCGCGGCCGAAGGTGACCAGCAGGGTATTGAAACCGATCCAGTACCTGCGGGGCAGCTTCTGCCGCAGGGCGGTTTCCGTCCGGCCTGGCGAGTCGGTCCGAACGTACCCTAGACGGTTGGAGATTCGGTGTACATGGGTGTCGACGCAGATTCCTTCCTTTTCAAAGGCGAGGGAAATGACGAGGTTCGCCGTTTTGCGGCCGACGCCCCTGAGCGTCAGCAGGGCCTCGATCGTTTCGGGCACCAGGGATTCAAAGCGATCGATCAGATCTTTACAGATGTCAAGAATCGCCTTGGCTTTCGTCTTGTAGAATCCGACGGGATAGATGAGGAGTGCGATCTGCTCCTCGGATAGTTGCAGCATCCGCTCCGGTGTGCAAGCCCGTGACAGGAGCCTTTCCGTTGCCTGCGACGTAACCTCATCCTTCGTTCGCGAACTCAGAACCGTAGAGATGAGGATGGAAAAGGGGCTTCGACGTTCGGCGGCCAGATTCGAAACGATGGGCAGATGCCGGTCTTTGAGATGCCTTTCGAGGATTTCTATAGCTTCCTCGATGTGCTTATCGTCCATGCGATGGTCCGCGGCTCCGGTTAATCGTACCCCTCCTCGTTGGCCAGCATGTCGAGATGAAGCGTGGCGATGTCTTCCACGTCGAGGTTTGCCTCCTGCTTTGTCTCGCGGAAATCAACGATCTTGATATAGCGCCGGCATTCGTTGCAGACATCGACCCGGTATCTCTCTTCGCCTTCGATCGTGAAATAGGCCAGGCTCTGTTGTTCCTCGTTGCCGCAGAAGGGGCATTTGATCCGCCGGAAGCTCCATTCGAAACCGCATTGGTGGCAGAACAGGTAGCGGTGGCCCTCTTCGTCCTTCAACTCGCCGATTTTCGGTTCCCTGCCGCAGACGGGGCAGTACCCTTCGGACCATCCCGCCTTGGCGATTCTATCCCCGTATCGTTCAGCGACTTTCTCCAAGGCGGGCCGGAGACTCTCCTCTAGAAACAGTTCGATGAGGTCCAGCGTGTCGTCATCGCCGTCCTCTTCCGTCTCTTCCTCCTGTTCTTCGTCAGGGGCAGAGATCGAGCCGAGAATCATCGTCTCGAATTCGAGCAGTCCATCGTTGATTTTCCTTATGATTTCCGTTGCCTGGCCAGGGGCCCTCTTCTCGGCGATATCGAGCAGCGCCAGGAAGTAACGTTTCGGCATGGTCAGATCGAACTTCCCCGAAACCAGATCAATGAGCGGCAACCCGCCTTCCATCTTGGTTTCGATCAAGGACTCCTCGACGGGGAAGACGGGCTCCGTGAGCATTCTTTTATGTTCTTCCCTGAGGATCAGTATCTCGCCCAATATATCGAGCAAATCCATGTAGTGGGGGCTGGCAGCCTTGTAGGTTTCGATAGCCTTCAATGCATCCTTGAGCCTTCTCGGCATTGTTTTCATCTCCCTGTATCGCTTTCTTTCCGTGATCGGTGGACAACGTTCTGTCTCGCCGATTGACCGGATGATAATTTGATGCTGTATATATGCTGTTCCAACCAAGGTCAAGCCAATTATTCCACCGTAATCCACCACCAACTTTTGGGCGGGCGGGTTTTTGGTGCTTTTGGGACTCACTTGGTTCCTTGCCGGTACGGTTACCCGCTCTGGAATGTCATGGCGGCCTCATGTCGTCCAAAATTTGTCGAAACATCTCATCACATACCCTCCGCTGAACACACCTCCGCCTCCAATCGAAAAATTCTGCCTCAAAAATCCACCACCAAACTCCTTCTTCCATCGTGATTTCAAATCATTATCACCCAGGAACGGGAATCATGCCCATAATCCGGCCTCTGGCTTCCAGGTAAAGATCCAAAACGGGATGCCCCTTCACCAACCGGATGATCAGTTCACGCGATCTCTCAACAATCCGGCCGGGAATGTTGATCAATGAAAACCGTATCGCCTTCATCCGACGGGATGCCCAGGAACCTCCCAAAACCAGACGCTTCATGATCGTGTTGACGTTCATCGCCAATATCATGATCCACCACCAGGCACCATTCTCGCCAAAATCCCCAGAGGGCATCTTCCCACCCGCAAAATCCCCTTTCATTACCGAGTGCGCCTCTTCCGACTTCCCACAACGCTCTCGATGCCAATGGATCAACCTCTCCCCATCCCAATCCAGGTTCGTCACTAAACCGAACAACTTGTAACGCTGAAGATCCATCTGAACCGTCGGAAAGGGAAACGCTTGTTGGGACATGACCATCCCAGGAAGATCCATCGATCCCATCGACTCCCGGATCGCAATATAACGATACCTGAACCTATCCCTCCGGTGGCCGATGGCGTTGGGTACAAAGCAAACCTCCGCCCACTCCTGATTCGTCTTGATCCGGCTTCCGTCAAATTCCTTGTAAATCGGCTTCCAGTCCTGATCCTCAACTTCCATCAAAACCGCTCTCTTGAACTCGGGTGTCACATCCGCACCAATCGCAAACTCGATCCGACCAAAACGACCATCCTCCCCTCGCTCGCAATATCGCAAAAGGGAATGCTGATATCCAGCCGTGTCCGAACGAAGACGCACCTGCTCCACCCCTTCAGGCAACATCGCCAAAGATTCCTTCAATACCCGCAACTGCTCATGGCTCGCCGGAACATTCCCATCCCGAAACTCCGTATGCAACACCATCTGCTGCTCCGCCCACCACGTGTTCAACGGCTGGTAGGACTTGAACCCCTGGTAACTGTATAAGGCATCCCTTTTGGCCGTCTCCACCAGCGTCGCATCCTGATCCAAGGTAGCTGTCTTCTGAGGGGCACGCTTCTGCATGAAGGCTGCCATCCCTTGGTTTACCTTCACCAAACCCCGCAAATGCTCATTCGGAACGGGAACAAACGCCTTCCCCTCTATGCGCTTCTTCTCTTGCTCTCCATTATGAAAGACAGACAAATACCGAAATACTGCACTCGGCGAGGGAACGCTTCGCCTTTGCTCCTTGCGCCAACGACGCTCATACTCCCGCCGTTCCCTCCGCTTTAT
The DNA here is from genome assembly GCA_016929555.1 of Deltaproteobacteria bacterium. Lineage (GTDB taxonomy): Bacteria > Desulfobacterota > Syntrophia > Syntrophales > JAFGIO01 > JAFGIO01. The sequence goes on from JAFGIO010000270.1 coordinate 5,970, forward strand.
CCCCCACGGACACACTCGCCGCAGAATCCGGCAAAAACCCTCGTCTCTCTCTACCTTGCGCAAATCCTCCACGCAATCTCCGCCCGCAAGGTTCAACAATATCAACGATAAAACCATCTGGGCATCCGTCCAACCTCGCTCCTTTACATGAATATGACGCCCGATCTCCTCCGGTAATCCCATCGCTTGCATCAAATCCAAGTATACCGGCAATCCCGCCAATCCCGTCATCCCCGTGTCGTGCTTCTCTTCTTCGTACTTGAATCCCAAAACCCCTTGTGCCATAATCGCTTCACCTCGTTGATGATGGTTTTTGTGTGCACAGAAACCCTATCACCCTGATTCATCAGGATCAACGAGGTTTTTCTGTTTCTCTGACGGTGGATTAAGGTCCATAGGCGAGAACCAAAGAATATTGTCTATTTTCGTAAAATCGGTTATTCTTCACCCCATCTTGCACAGACTTCGGGAGGAGGAAAGTGATCCCGGTCGTTTCCATTGTCGGCAAATCCAGTGCGGGGAAGACCACGCTGATTGAAAAGATCATTCCTGAGCTGGTGCGGAGGGGGTACCGCGTGGGGACCATAAAACACGATGTTCACGGTTTCGAGATCGACCATGAAGGCAAGGACAGTTGGCGGCACAAGCATGCCGGTGCCCGCAGCGTCGTGCTGTCGTCCCCCTGGAAGGTCGCCCTCGTCGAAGATGTTGAAAGAGATCACGAAATCGCGGAATTACGGGACCGCTATCTCCGGGATGTCGATATTATCCTCTCGGAAGGCTACAAGCGCAATCCCCATCCCAAGATCGAGGTCCACAGGGCGGCTTTGAAGGAAGAACTCCTCTGCGGCAGAGCGGATAACCTTTTGGCCGTTGCGACGGATGAGCCGCTCGGTGTGGAGGTGCCCAGCTTCGGCCTCGACGATGCTTCGGGAATCGTCGATCTGATCGAGAAGCTTTTTCTGCTACGGGACGATGGTTCGGGGTGAGGTGGCAACATAGGTGTGTAAAAGGGTTCATAGGGGTATCGTGATCAGCGTATCGCGAGTCGGGAGGAGCGGTTTTGTCCGGATACTCACAGTCGTTGAAAGATGAGGATTCTTGTACACGGTGAAAGGAGAAGCCTTCATGGACAGCTTGCACGGCACACAGACAAGGCATGGGTTGGAAGAACATGGAATCCAGAATGTGAACACGATCTACTGGAATCTGCACACCTCGCACCTCTATGAAGAGGCGATCCGCCGAAACGAAGGCAGGCTGGCCCACCTGGGTCCGCTCGTCATCCGCACGGGCCATCACACGGGACGGGCTCCGAAGGACAAGTTCATCGTCAAAGAGCCATTGAGCGCGGACAAGATCTGGTGGGGCGATGTGAACCAGGTCATGGAAGTGAGCTGTTTCCAGATACTGCGCAACCGCCTGCTCGCCTACTGGCAGGGCAAGGATCTCTTCGTGCAGGACTGCTTCGCCGGCGCAGCTCCTGCCTATAGAATGCCGATCCGCATCATTACGGAAACGGCCTGGCACAGCCTCTTTGCCCGCAACATGTTCATTCAGGCCAAGCCGGAGGAACTCACGACGCATGTGCCGGAATTCACAGTTTTTCATGCCCCGAGGTTCCATGCCATCCCCGAAATCGACTCTACGCGCTCCGAGGTGTTCGTGGTGATCCATTTCGGCGAAAGGATCGTTCTGATCGGCGGAACCTCTTACGGTGGAGAGATGAAAAAATCCATCTTCACCGTGCTGAATTACCTGCTCCCGGAAAAGAATGTCTTGACCATGCACTGTTCGGCCAGCATGGGCGCCGCCGATGACATGGCGATCTTTTTCGGTCTTTCGGGAACGGGGAAGACGACCCTCTCCACCGATCCGAGGCGGGTGCTCATCGGAGACGACGAACACGGCTGGAGTGACGAGGGGATATTCAATCTCGAGGGCGGCTGTTACGCCAAGGTAATCCGCATCTCCCGGGAGGCGGAACCGGAGATCTACGAAACGACGCGACGGTACGGTACCATCCTGGAAAACGTCGGTTTCGACAACATCACCGGCAGGATCGACCTGGACGACGATTCGCTGACGGAAAACACCCGTGCCGCCTATCCCATCAGCCATATCCCCTCGGCGACGCGCACCGGTGTCGGAGGGCATCCCACGAACATCATCATGCTGACAGCCGATGCCTTCGGGGTCCTGCCGCCCGTGGCCAGGCTCACACCTGCCCAGTCGGTCTATCATTTCCTGTCGGGTTACACGGCTAAGGTGGCGGGAACGGAGAAAGGCGTCACGGAACCAAAGGCGACCTTCAGCGCCTGTTTCGGCGCCCCCTTCATGGCCTTGACGCCCATGGTATATGCCGGTATGCTTCGGGACAAGATCGTCCGGCACAAGGTCAACGTCTGGCTCGTCAATACCGGATGGAGCGGCGGTCCCTACGGTACGGGGAAACGGATCAAGATCGCCCACACGCGTGCCATGGTTCACGCCGCCCTGGATGGAACCTTGGCGAAGGTTCCCATGCGGAGTGATCCGAACTTCGGCATCGATGTGCCCACTACCTGTCCCGGGGTACCCGTGGAGATTCTCAATCCGCGAAATACCTGGTCCAACGGGGCGGATTACGATGCTCAGGCCCGAAAGCTTGCCGGGATGTTCGCAGACAACTTCAAGACCTATGCGGACGCCGTGACGGAGGATGTCCGTGCGGCCGGTCCGAAGACGCTTGGATCATAGGGACCGACGACAAGAAGCGGTAAAACACCATCCCCGGCCCCTCTTTGATGAAGGGGGACGGGGGTTTTTCTACAGTGCAGTGAGAAAGGATTCCGGTCATGAAGGGCAGGAAGGGTCACAGTCGATTGACAGAACGTTCCGATCTGGACGGCCTGACGGTTCCAAAAAGGAGCGTGCAGCCTGCAAGGAAGCTTGAGACCTTTCCCAATCACCATCCCGAACGGGACTATACCATCACGCTCCAGACCGAAGAATTCACGTCCGTCTGTCCCATGACGGGCCAGCCGGACTTCGCCAGGCTGACGATCCGGTACAGACCGGACCGTCTGATTCTCGAATCCAGGTCGCTCAAGCTTTACCTCTGGTCCTTCCGCAACGAGGGCGTCTTTTACGAACATCTGACCAACGTCATCCTCGATGACCTGGTGGCGACGCTGGCGCCGCGCTGGTGCAGGGTGACGGCCGTCTTCTCCGTGCGGGGCGGCATCGGCATCACGGTGGAGGCGGAACACGGGCTGTGATCGGTCAAAGGAAAAGGAATGTGGGAAGCGGTTACCAATGGCTCTCCCTGGTAGCGGCCCTGTTCGTCACCACTCTCGTCGTATCCAACATCATCGCCGTCAAGGTCGTCACCGTCGGAATACTGACCTTTCCGGCGGCCGTGATCCTTTTCCCAGTCTCCTATATCCTTGGAGACGTGCTGACAGAGGTCTACGGCTATGCGAGGGCCCGGCGGGTCATCTGGACCGGCTTCTTCTGCAATGTCCTGGCGGTGATCGCCATCTGGCTGAGCATCGGGCTTCCGGCCTCGCCCTTCTGGACGGCGGGATATTTCACAACCTCGGAGGCTTCCCAGCAGGCCTATGAAGCCCTTTTCGGTTTTACCCCGAGGCTTCTCATGGCCTCCTTCGTCGCCTATCTCTTCGGAGAGTTCTTGAACGCCTTCGTCCTTGCCAGGATGAAGGTCGCCACCGGAGGCCGTCACTTGTGGATGCGGACCATCGGTTCAACCCTGGTGGGGCAACTGGCCGATTCGACGGTCTTTATTTCTCTTGCCTTCCTTGGCACCCTGCCAGCCGTCCTGGTAGGGCAGATGATCGCGACGCAGTGGATTTTGAAGTCGGGCTATGAGGCGCTGATGACGCCCTTCACCTACGCCGCTGTCGGGTTCCTGAAGCGGGAGGAGCGTGAGGATCACTACGATGTCGATACGAATTTCAATCCGCTGATGTGGAGGCAATGAAAGGGAGTCGACCATGGAAAAGGGGGAAGTTACCCGTTTTGACAGGGCGCTGGCCCGCGTCTGCGTCAACTGTCCCGTCTGCCGGCAGGCCCGCAGGAAACAAGAAGGCCTGGCCTTTGCCGTCGTCAAGAACGTCGAAGGCGGTCTGTGCCCCTTCTGCCGCGCCTACGAACGCGTTTACGGACGCAGGTCCCACGAGCCGGCGCGCCGATAAGATTTGTTGTGTGTCGGGTTCCATGGAATGGATGGGAGATTCCTTTTGCTCATCCCTTTGCGATGTTCGCGGTTGGGCTGCCCGATACCTCGGGTTCTGTCATCGCCGTCTCAGCAACGCCAGCAGTCCCAACCCGAGCAGGGCGAAGGTGGATGGCTCGGGGACCGCGTTGTCGGCCTGAGTCGGGAATATGCCCGAATCGCTGGTCCAGCTCACGCCCTCGGGCACCTTCAGGGAACCGAACGACCCGGTCTGATAGAAGTCGCTCTCGGATACAACGTCATAATGATCGTGATCGGAAGCGGCACCGCTCAGGAGCCGGGCGTATACACCCACGTCTGCGGATAACGCTTCGTTTACCGTCGATCCGGGTGAGACCAAAAGATAGCTGAGCGTTCCCGTCTCACGGTATGCCTTCTCGCTGTTGCTGTCGCAGGATGCGTAGGCCTTCATCTTATTCGTCATTGTTTTGTAAGTTATCCGTCCCGTGGAACATGGGCCTAGGGTACGTCAAATCGGATAGTGGCCGGCGTGGCGGGTGAATTGCGCTGTTCCACAGGAAAGAGAGAACCGATGATGATTACTTGTGAAAAAGGGCATTCCCGATCTTTCCTTGACACATTCGTTCAAATCCGCTCTGATAGCTTTCGTAGAAAGCCTGGGTGAAGAAGCGGATGATCCCAGACGGATGCTGTATTTTCGGAATTGGCAGGGAACTATGCCCCAGGGGAAGGGAAGGATCAAAGGTACATGAAAGCGCCGGACGATGAGGAAAGGGCGACGCCGGCCCTCCGGGTCGAAGGGATTGTAAAAAATTTCGTGGCCGCCTCGCCGGAGAACTCCCTCAAGGATGACAAGGCCGGCGAGCGGGCCTGGGAACTGCCTCTGATCGGTTTCTCCCGGGGCGATGATCCCCTCTATGAAAAATTGAAGGACGATATCGGCGCTTTCTACTGGACACCGGCAGAGGCCTTCGGTCTGGCCTTTCCGGAAAAGACGGTCGATCCTTCCGAACTTACGGTAATCGCCTGGGTTCTGCCCCAGACGGCTGCGACCAGGGCCGATAATCGCCGGCGGCGGAAATACGGCTCCGAACGCTGGGCACGGGCGCGGTTTTACGGGGAGGTCTTCAACGACCGCCTGCGCCGCCATGTCGCCGAAACCCTGAACAGGATCGGCTACGAGGCCGTCGCGCCCACGCTGCTGCCCGCCTGGCGGGGACAGATGTCCGAACGTTTCGGCTTTGCCTCCAACTGGTCCGAACGCCACGGGGCCTTCATCTCCGGCCTGGGGACCTTCGGACTCTGCGACGGCCTGATCACACCCTTGGGCAAGGCGATGCGCTGCGGCACCGTCATCGCCCGCATCACCGTTCCTCCAACGGAGCGGCCTTACAGGGATCACCATGCCTACTGCCTCTTTTACACCCGCGGAACCTGCGGAAAATGCATGAAGCGCTGCCCCGCCGGTGCGATTACGGAGAGGGGCCATGACAAGCTCCTCTGCGGTGAATATCTCGCGAAGGTGGCGGCGCCCTTCGCCAACCGCCGTTTCGGCATCAATATTTACAGTTGCGGGCTCTGCCAGACGGCCGTGCCCTGCGAATCGGCCATCCCCGGGCCCCTGCGGCGCGGTTGAGGAAGGAAAGGATTTCATCCATGGTCACCTACGCCACGATTTTCCTTTCATCCTTCGTCATCGCTCTGTCCGGCGCGCTGATGCCCGGGCCGCTGCTGACGGCCACCCTCGGCGAGAGCGCCAGGCGGGGATTCTGGGCCGGTCCTTTGTTGATTCTCGGGCACGGCATCCTGGAAGCGGCACTGCTCGCGGCCCTCCTGCTGGGACTCGCTCCATTCCTTCGACAGGAAGGGATTTTTGCGGTCATCGCCCTTTCCGGCGCCGTCATCCTGCTGGTGATGGCCCTGGGAATGTTCCGGTCGCTCCCGACATTGAGCCTCGCCTGGAGCGGGGAGACGGCGGCCCCCGGCTATCTCATCGTCAGCGGCGTCCTGATGAGCGTCGCGAACCCTTACTGGAGCGTCTGGTGGGCGACCATCGGACTCGGCTACGTCCTGTATTGCTGGAAGTTCGGGCTGTTGGGGATTGTCCTGTTCTTTGCGGGCCATATCCTGGGCGATCTTTTCTGGTACTCCCTGGTTTCGGCGGCCGTCACGAAGGGCAGGCGGTTCCTCACGGACCGCCTCTATCGGGGGCTTATCGGAGGCTGTGCCACCCTGCTCGTCCTGTTTGCCTGTTTCTTTTTCTATACGGGCCTGCAGAAGGCGGGAATGTTGTCTGTTTCCTGGTAAACTGTTGGTTCTTCCGCCGGCTTTTTCGAAATCGAAGCCGGCGGGAAGCTTTCGAGTGATTTTATCGAGGAGGATGTTGTCTCATGGCGATGCTGGTTGATCACATCGTTGCGCTGGAGCGCGAGGCCGACGGCATCATTGCCCAGGCCCAGGATGAAGCAAAGCAGTTGGAAGAAGCGGCGCATGCCGAGATAGCGTCGTTCCGCCAGGAGACTGCCCGGCAGTTGGAAGAGCGGGTTGAGGCCTTCCGAAATGAGACGGAAAAGCGGCATCGCCGGGCTGTCGAAGAGGCGGAATCCGAACTCGCCCTGGCGTTGAAAGCCATCGATACGACCCCCGAGTATGTCCTGAAAAAACAGGTGGATCGTATCATTGAACGATTCTGTGAGTGGTAGCACATGGCGATTGAACGCATCAAGAAGGTCACGATCGCAAGCCCGAAAAGGGCCGACAGGCAGTTGCTCAAGACCATAAACCGCCTCGGCGTCATGCAGGTGAAGGACCTGGGGGAGACGCTTCCGGGGGACACGGTCTTGCAATACCACAAGTCCACATCGGCGGATGCCGACGAGAACCTCCGCAAGATCGATTACATCCTCAATTTCATGCATATCTTCTGTCCCGAGCGACAGAGTTTTCCCCGGGGCCTGACCCCCTTGCCCTTGGTCACCACACCCGATGAACTCCAGGCCGTCCTCAGTCAATGCGATCTCGATGAGCATTACCGCGAAACCAACGAACTGGACGAGCGGTACCATCAGTCGGAGCGCGTCATCGGCGAGATCCAAAATGAACTGAGCGATCTCGAACCCCTCGCCGATCTGCCCTTCGACATTGGCGATTTCTACAGGGCCTATCGCGTGAATCTTCTCTTCGGAAACATTCCGGCTGCGAAGCTCCCGCTGATCGATTCGAATGTCGAACCCTGGTCTCATGCGGCCTGGGAAGTCATTGAGACGCCCGCCTCAAGGACACCGGAGACATCGTCGGGAAGCAGGAAGGGCGATCGCCTGGGAGTGGTCTTTGCCTTTCTGCCGCAGGATGCGGAGGATCTCCGCAGGGCCCTCTCCTCCCTGGAATTTGAAGAAGTTCCGATTCCAAGGATCAAGGGGAAAATATACGACCGTATCAATGAATTGCGCGGCGATCTCGATGCCTATCAGCACGAGGTGGCCGAAATCTCAAGCAAGGTGGCTGCATTCGCCGAAGGAAACCGCGTCGTGGACGGTCGCCGAACGCTTTCGATCTTGAAGGCCTACTGGACGAACAGCCGGAACAGGGCCGAGGCACTGGCGAAAACCGTCGAGGGCAAATGGCTCCATGTTGTGGGCGGATATGTCCGCGAGAAAGACGTTCCGGAGCTCGAAGCGGCCCTTCATAAAGAATTTCCGGATTCCGTCCTCAGTATCGAAGATCCCGGCCCGGACGAGAATGTTCCCGTCAGCATCTCCGTGCCGAGCCTCTTCAAGCCCATCCAGATCCTCGTCGAGATGTTCGGCCTGCCGCCCTATCGGAACTTCGACCCGACGCCGTTCATGCAACTGAACTTCTACGCCTTCTTCGGAATCTGCTTTTCCGATGTCGGCTACGGGGTCATCCTCGCCCTTGCAAGCCTGTACCTGATCCGAAAGACAAAAGACTACATGGGCGTTCAGCTTTTTTTGCGCATATTGCTCTACGGAGGCATCAGCAGCATTATCTTCGGGGCCTTAACGGGCTCGTGGTTCGGGGATCTCTATAAGCCCGAATACCTGGGAGAGGGCAACTTCCTGCTTGCACTCCAGGAGCGGTTCGCCCTGCTCGA
>JAFGIO010000271.1 GCA_016929555.1 Deltaproteobacteria bacterium
AGAGCAAAGTGTAGTGCCAAGACGATTTTGAGGGGATCTATGTCTTCAGGATCTCAAAACATTTTTTTGGCAACTGTAAAAGATGAGATAACATCATGGTGTATAGAACAAGCAATAGGATTATTTTCTTCATGTTTATACCTTCCTTAGCTGTTTTAACGCTTTGACTAAGAGATGCAAATCAGGGCACCTGGGCCATGCAGTCTTTAGACTTGAGAGGGCCATGCCTCACATAAAACTTTGGCAAGTTCTGGCATCTTCAACTCGTCGTTTGCAATCTTGTCAAGTATGAATGCAGAAGGATGCGTGTTAACCTGCCACCTATCAACTTCGGTTTCTCTTTCCCCAACCCATCCCAAAAGTCCTCCCTTTTCGTCAGGGTCTACACTGTGGATGGCAGTATATCTTTTCTGGCACGCAAACTCATGGGATTGGAAGTAAGGCACCAGATGGACTTTATATTGGTTTGCCTTCTCGTCTGCACTCGCTCTCAGGATGAGGGTTTTAAGGTAACAACAGCGTTGTGGTGGTGTAAGTGTAAGTTTTGCCAACTTCGCAAATTGCGGCATCCTGCGAATTGCGTCGGAGTTAAGCACGTGTTGAAACACATACAGCACTTTCGTAATAATCGGCGCCGCTGCCTGAAACCGCTTCGCTTCGTCAGGTTCTTTGCCGTCTGAGAAATCCATGACGAGCTGTGAATGCCCGAAAGTAAGAGGGGCACGAACCAAGAAAATCTTAGCCACTGAGCAGCTATGAATGTCTTGGGTGGCTCTTGTTTGAATTGCTCGGTAACGGTCCGCAGGCTTTTGAAACTCTGACGACCAGTTTTCAACCGCAAAGTACGTCGAAAAAAACCACATTCTTGGTATCCGAGGATCCATTTGTGCTCCTTTTATTACAGTCCAACGGCCAGCATCACCGGCGCGGGCGGCAGCCCGCGTGCGTGTGCATGCCGTTGTTAGCACCTAGTGTATGCAACCTAGATAAACAGCCCCGAATGTTTTATCAGTTTTTTCCTTAAGCTCATTTGAGCAGCTATCACTTATAAAAAAACCATAACCATACGTAGGGAACATAGCCATACTCGGCATGTCTTCTCCAAAAGGAGTATCTGAATGTAGCATTGAATAGCGTAGTGATGCCCATAATTCATATCCAATCTCAGCTTCAATTGGTGGATCGTATCCTGATTTGTTACCATAGCTTAAAAACTTCGGATTCTGACCAATTTCATCTCGGAGGCGTACACCGCACAGGGCGGCAACCAAATCAGCCAATTGAACGCCTTGTTCAAGTGCCGAGTTGCATATTTGGGCAGTATCAATGAATCCGATTTTCTGGATTTCAATCAATTCTTGTTTTGAGACAATCCCCTCATCAATAAAAAGATTACAGTGTTTTATTATACCATTTTTGTATATCTCATTGAGTAAATTGAGAAGGTCAGATAGAAGATTGAATCTACTACCACAGGGAAAAACCATAACACCCCAATAGGAATTGGAATTGATATAAGACAGAAATTCCTGCTTAACTTCTTGCATTGCTTTGTTGATACTCATTTTATCAGATGCGTGAAATTCAGATACTCCATAAGACATTAGTATTTTTTGTAGGTCATCATTCGGACTTTTCTTGCAAAGGACATATGCGATGAGCATGAATCCATATTTCTCATGAATGCTTTCATCGATATAAATATTCATAGTGCTAACGGTGAGCTGACCGGTGGCACGAGCCTGCACAAAAACCTTTGGTTTTTCGCAGGCGTAGTGACGACCGGTCGAGCGTTTTGTTAGGCGGGCCGCCGAAAGCGGCACGCCGAGAAACGCGAGTCCGGGCGTAGCCGGGAAGCTCACCGTAAGGCGGGCGAGCCTCCGAGCGATTCAGTCCGGCGCAGCCGGACAGCGAGGAAGGCGAGAGCGTAGAATCGTGCCATTTATTTGATTTTATTATTATTTATTATGGCACGATTCAAGCGGCCCGCCTTACGTGGTGCTGACCGGCTGGGGTTGAGTACGAGCGAAACCCCAGTCGGCGTCCAGCACATGGTTATATGGAATTTTTGTTAAATCATTATATTTCCGCTAAAGCTCATTCCTCCATACTCAACTACAGTATCTTCTAGCTCATCGAAGTCTTTACTATATGTCTCTCTTATCTTATTAATATGCGTGTAGATTCTTTCATACTCTTTGGGAAGGTGCTCTGGAATATTATGGCTTGATCTGAAAACATCTGAGTCCTTGAATAGTTTGTAAACCACTCTGATATAATAGGGCCATTCCCATCCAAATTCTTTGTGGTGGTCGTATAATATTGCTTGTTCGAATCTTGTTTTTATTAGGTCCTTCTGGGTCTGTTTGATAAAAGCGTCTATGTCTCCCCACTCATGGTGGATCTCATGCTTCCGTGGTAATAAATCAATTTGCTCCGATAGTTCTTTGTGCTTAGCTTCATAAAATTGGACTATTTCTTTCAATTTAAGAACTTTTTTGCGGTGTGGAGCTCTAAGCTTATATATTCTAAAGGGTTTGCCATTAAACGTTGTCTCCATTCTTTTAATCACTATCAATTCAGGCCTAATTATCAAATCTATGAAAATTTTTTTCTTGCCATCAATGATTTTCCAGATTTTTAATGAATTGCGGGAATATCTCATATCCCATATATCTGTGAGATCAATCATCAACTCATTTTCTTTAATCAAATAGATTTTTTCACTGTCGACAATCTTTTGAAGTATACTCAATTTTAGGTTTCCATCCGATAGATCTATGGATGTTAGATGACTACCATCACTGAACCTTATGAGATTGGCCCTGCTTCCATTAGCTATAAAGTTACTGCCAACAAAGAATGAAAATTGTTTTTTTCGATCTAAAGGCAATCTGTCTCTCAAGATCGATGGTCGTTTCGGGCTTCTCTTGTATTCATAAAGTTCTTGTTTAGAAAATAGATTTCCCCCTTCACCATGTATTCCCCTGTGGCATAAATCACAAATTGGTATTAGTACTTCATAATCATTGGAATGTGTTTTTGACCACTCTTCTATGTGATGAAAGACAATAGGAATTTTACCGCAAATAGAACAAGAGAAGTTCGATTTTTGTAGGAGTTTGTGCTTTACATCAGCAGGGATATTATCTCTAGATTTTTTAGCACAATTTTGAGAATTCATTTTTTCTTAACATATAACAATTAATATACTTGATTGGTATTTGCGAAATACCGTTCAATTATAATCCTACTCAGGAAAAATGAAAATGAAAAATTATATCGAAAAATCAAAAAAGTTGAACTTTCACACTGGGCATTTTTCGTTAATAAAGACCAAATACTGAGTGGGCAAAAAATGGGAAAGATGGCAAAAGATCATAACGAATGACGTTTGAAAGAGCACATTCACGATAAAATTACGTAACACTCGCTTTCAGGAAGACACAAACGAGACCGTTGCTCAGAAAAATTGGCGGTCAGAATTTGTATCTTTCGCCCCGTATTCATCGATCTGACCGGACCAGCCTACCTCTCTCTTTGTATTTGTATTCAGCAAATGATTTTAATGATCTTCAACTCATGAAGGTAGGTGGTATTTAGTTATTACCCTTTTGGCATAATCGATTTACCTCTCTTGGCGGCAATATTTATCAACTGCTCGCGTGCAGAATGTGGAGGTTCAACCCAGCGGTCTTTGGATTTTTTTTGCAGATGCAGTGATCCTGTGGGGCATGTCGTGACACATAAGCCGCAGCCGATACAGCGATCCAAGTTGATCATTGCCGCAATTCCATCCCTTATCTCGACTGCCCTCATCGGGCATCTGTCTTCACAGATACCACAACCGGAACATAATTCAGCTTCAACAACAGCAAAAAAATTCGAGACAACCACTTCGGCGGGGCGTTCCATCCTGTTCAGAGTGCGAAGCTGGACACAACAGTCACGACAACAGTTGCAGATGGCACCTGGATTCTGCGAGTTGGCCGGTTGTGTTACCAAGCCTGACTCTTCTGCCAAATCCAGGATTTTAAGCGCTTCCTCCACGCTGATCGGTCTTGCCCGCCCCATATCGATGAAGTGCTGGGCACCAGCCCCAAAGGCCATGCATACCTCAAGCGGTTTGTCGCAGCCATGACCCAGCAAATGCTTCTCCTCACGGCACAGACAATGGGTGACAGCTATCAGCTTTTGTTTTTTGACGATTTCACGGGAGTCTTCATAAGTCGCTACGAACATGCCTACATCGATGGCTCGATTCACAGGAATGGGCCTCAGGAGCTGTTCATGCTCGGAGATACGATCGATCAGGGCTTCCTCAAAATACTTGAAATAGAGTTCGGCCATGGGACGGGTAATGCTGCCGGCCTGAAACTCGTAGATACCCAAGACGAAAGGGACGGCCGCATACCGATCCACGCCGTCCCGGCGCAGTCTGAATACAGTACCTTTTGCTGCCATTTGTTCCGCCATGGCGGTCACGTAAGCAGAATCTTGCCCCGATCTCTCCGCTATCACCCCTGACGTTTCGATCATCAGGCTCATGTGCAGGAAAAGCTCGGCTTCTTCAGGAGTGAAAAGCCTTTCAAGGATTTCGATTTCAACACCAGAAGGCGATGAAGGGAACCCGATCGAATATTCGTCAAGCCTCTCTCTAAGCTTGAAATAAACCTCGCTTGCCATGAATTACTCCCTGTTCCCTGTCTTGGAAACCAAGCTGCGGTTCCGATGCACTCATTGCATCTTAACCGGTTTCAAACCCTGCAAAAGTAATTGTTGGAAGGTGCGTAAATAGTCTCCCGAGTCAAGAATGGACCGGTTGTGCTGAAACTTCAAGTAAGCGCCTTCCATCAAGCCGATAATCATGTATGCCAGACTGTGAGTGTCCAAGTTTTGGTCGAATTGGTTTTGCCGTTTACCCTCTTCGATGATACGGCGAAGAACTCGGGCGTACCTGGCGTAGACTCGATTCAGCTCTTCGCCGATTTTGCCTCTGATGCCCTGAAACTCGGCAGAGACAATCGCCAGAAGAATGGCCAGATCAGGGTCTCTACCGGCAAATCGTCCTGCAAAGATAAAGAAATGACCGAGAGCATCCAGCGCTTCTTCATGATGGGCTTTGAGTTCTTCTGAAAGACTATCCAGAAAATCGGCTTCAAATTTTCTAATCAATGCCATCAACAGTTCTTCCTTGCTATTAAAATGCCGATAGAGGGCGCCGGCAGTCAGGCCTGTGGCAGACGCGATGTCGGCGACAGATGTGCCGTGGTAGCCTTTTTGAACAAAAAGTCGCCCTGCGGCATTCATGATATTTGTTCGCGACGACCCTGCCCCGCTTTTATTTCCTTTTACCAAGTTGCCTCCCTTTATGGAAAATGAAGATAGATAAGTAAATTATCATTCACCATACATTTTATTTTTTTTCTGTCAATATCTTTTGGCATTCTCGAATATTTGATAATTATGATAATCGATTTTTATATTTTTCTTGACAGCTGATTTTTAACGTCATAGAGACTAGTAAACGATCATTCACAAAGGCGGTAACGGTTAAGCAAAGTTCTGACCAAGCTCGGCCGCCCACAAACCAATCGGCCGGCAAGATTGAGAGAGGAGAACTGACATGAGATTCGAAGACAAACCATGGCTCAAATATTACGATCCCTGGGTTTTACCCGAACTGGAAGTTCCTCCTACCACTTATATGGATCTTTTCGAGAAGACTTTCAAAGAATTTCCAGACAAACCTTCCCTACACTTTTTGGGAACGGCTCTTACCTTCGCCCAGTTGGATGATTGTTCGGCAAGATTTGCTTCTTATCTTAAAGAGATCGGCTGTGGTTCTAAGGATGTGATCGGGATCTGCCTGCCGAATTTCCCCCAATGGTTGATTGCATACCTGGGTGCGCTGAGGGCCGGTTGCGTTACAACCGGTGTTTCGCCTCTTTTACGACCGAAAGAAATGCAATTCCAACTCAGCGACTCCGGCGCTAAAGCGATCGTCATTATGGATGTATTCTACGAAAATACTTTCTTGAAGATCGCCGATGACCTCCGGGGGGTTGAACATGTCATCGTTACGGCAGCAACCGACTATTTCCCCGAAGCAATAAAGCCGGCAACACCTTACGCCGCCCCAGCGCCCCGAAAGCAGGCACTCGCGACATTCATGAATGTCATGGAGCAATCCTTACCGGTGAAGGGATACGCCCGACTGAAGCCAGATGACCCATGTGTCATCCAGTACACGGGTGGTACGACAGGCACACCCAAGGGGGCTATTGTGTCTCACCAGGCTCTAATTGACAATACACGCCGTTTCGAGAACTGGTTGGGCGAGGTGCGGGGCCGATCTGTCTCCATTTCTGCCTTCCCCCTGTTTCATATGGCCGGATTGTGGTCTATCAGCCATTATCTGCAGATGGGCTTTACCCAGGTGCTCATCCCAAACCCCAGGGACACAAAATATATTTGCCAGGCCTTTGAAACATATAGGCCGAATGAGTTCGGCTTTGTTCCTTCCCTTTACCAGATGTTGCTGGATACCCCCGAATTCAGAAAGTTGGACTTTTCGAACGTGGACCATTGCATTTCCGGAGCCGCACCGATGCCGCTGGAAACTTTGCAGGCGCTTGAAAATCTGATCGGAAAGGGAAAGGTTGTCGAGATATACGGCCTCACCGAATCTGCACCGCTCATCACCATGAATCCCAAGAACAGGCCTAAACCCGGTTCGGTTGGAGTACCCATCCAGAATGTCATGGTGAAACTCGTGGATCTGGAAACGGAAACCACAGAGGTTCCCATTGGCGAGCCGGGACATCTCATATACAGGGCGCCCAACATGATTACCGGCTATCACGAACGGCCTGAGGACACAGAAGCAACTTTCCGTCTGTTTCAGGGGGAGCGGTGGCTCTTCACGGGCGATGTCGCCCGCATGGATGAAGAGGGCTATCTTTACATCGTTGACCGTACGAAAGACATGATCATCGTCAGCGGTTACAAGGTCTTCTCGAAGGAAGTGGAAGAGACGCTCTATCAGCATCCGTCGGTTCAGTACTGTGCCGTGGTTGGCGTTCCCAATCCGGAACGGCCGGGCAGCGACCAGGTCAAAGCTCTGATTCAACTGACGGACGCCTATAAAAACCGTGATCCTCAAAAGCTTGTAGAGGAAATCATCAAATTCTGTCGTGAGAACATGTCACCCTACAAAGTTCCAAAAATTATCGAGTTTACAGAAGCAATTCCCTTGACGCCGATCGGCAAGGTGGACAAAAAAGTGCTTAGATGAATTCGATTACCCCTATGGAGACTCTCATGAATTATGAAACCATTATCTTTGAAGAGACGGAGCTGGGGCTTTACGTATTGACTCTCAACCGGCCTGCATCGCTTAATGCCATGAACATGAAGATGGTTGGGGAACTTTACGACATCTTCAGCTTTCTTCAAGATTCGAGCAGCACGCGCGTGATCGTTCTCACGGGGGCCGGTCGAGGATTCTGTTCGGGGGCCGATCTGCGGGATTCGTCGGTCATGTCGCCGTCTTCCGAAGGGGCATTATCCCATTTCGACAAGACACAAAGGGTGTTTTCCGGACTGGTCGTCCAGTTGACAAAACTCCCCCAGATCCTGATTGCCGCAGTCAACGGTCCGGCCATCGGAGCGGGATTGAGCCTGGCTTTGGCTGCAGATGTCGTTTTCGCCGGTCCTGCTGCCTCCTTTACCCCTGCGTTTATCAATGTTGGCTTATCAGCCGGCGAGCTTGGATCTTCATATTTCCTGCCCCGAATTGTCGGATTGCCGAGGGCAATGGAAATACTTTTGACGGGGCGCACAGTGGGGGCAGATGAGGCAGAGCGTATTGGATTGATCACCCGGCAAGTTGGCCAGGAAGATCTGTTGAAAGAAGCCTTGGAAACTGCAAGAGCAATGTTAGACAAGACCCCGGCGGGCCTGCGCCTGACCAAGGAAGCCGTGCGCCTGAATCTGAGTGCTGCCAACCTTGAAGCTGCAATAGCTCTTGAGGATCGGAATCAGAGCCTATGCGCCGCAAGTCCCGAAAGCTACAAAATGGTAGAGAGATTCATCAAGAAGAAACCTCCTGCATGATGAAATACTTTCGGATTTTTAGGTCTGAAGACACAATAAAGATATTCAGCCCCACCTCAATAATATTAGCACACGCGAGGACGCCCTATTTCAACCCGAAATAAAGGAACTTGCCGGATAGGAGGCGGTGTGACTTTGTATTTGAACTGAGTGGGGGTGGTTAATGAAAAAATGAGATACTCCAGACATTGATGCCACCTACCTACTGTTTAGCAGCGGGTCGTCATCGAAAGTGAGGATTACCAAAAGAACTGCTTTATAAAAATAACCTCAAAGAACCTTCAGGAGACTGAAGACAAAATGCCGGTGGGGAATCTTCTTGAGCACGTCCATCCGCAGCCATTCCCCGAATTCCACCATGCGCTTCTGATAACAGGAAGGACAGAAATGAAAATCTCGAATGGTTCATACCAACACCTGATATCCGCAATGTTGTCCATTTTTTCTATTCCTACAATTTGTTTACTGTAGCTGAGATTCTATTCCCGGTTGAAACGGGGTTTGCGCTTTTCAATAAACGCCATCATCCCCTCCATCTGATCTTTTGATCCCCGGTTTCTTAAAACAGCCTGGCGCTCCTCATAAAGGCTTTCCTGGAGAGATCGCTCTCCCGCTCCCACAACGCAACGAAGAACTCCGGCAACCGAACCAGCCGGCATCTCGCTGAGCTGTTTTGCCAGTTCATAAGCTTTCCGCTTGAGTTCGCTGTTGGGCCATACTTCATTTACTAGGCCAATTCTATAGGCTTCGGGACCGGAGATGTGTTTGACTCTCAGAATCATATCCAAGGCATGCATGCGCCCAACACAGCGGGTCAACCTAGCGGTTCCGCCCCAAGCCGGTATGGCACCGATATCCAATTCCGGCAAACCGATTTTGGCCCCTTCAGCTGCAGCCAGTCGAAAATGACATGCCAGGGGCAACTCCAGGCCGCCACCTAGGCAGTATCCGAATAGGGTGACAACCCATGGCTTTTCCATGTTCTCAATGGCTGCAAGAACTCGCAGACGCTGATCCAGTATCGCTTCCATATCCCCCCGGGTTTTCACTGAACCTGCCAGCTGTTTCAAGTGCATGCCGACTGAAAAATTTTCCTCCCCGGCACTTGTTATAACGACTGCGCGGACTGATGTGTCCTCGGCCAGTTTTTCGACCCAGATCTCTAATTCGTTCATGAATTCCAGGCTCATGCGGTTCCAGGGAGCATCGTTGATGGTAATGGTTATTACAGCCCCATCCTGTTGAACGAGTAGGGGGAACGTTGATTCTTTGGGTGTGTTAGCCATGTATTATATACTCCAACTGGTTTATATTGATGAGATATTACTTTTTTACGGTTTGAGTATAGGACATGGTAATTTTGTATGTCAAGGTGAAAAGGCGCAAAAGAGGGGAATCTGAGCCGGGAATTGCGAGAAGGATGTGAAGAAACGATTCGTTCCTTGGGAAATGTTGGCAGACGATCCTCTTGCTGATTGTTTTTCCCGTCGCGATGGCCATTTTGAGTGGAAAAAAAGGGAAGGATTTATTTTTTAATCACACCCTCCTCGTCTCGAGAGGGGCGAAAGTCATTCATTACCGGGGGACAAGCGAAGGCGACTCACCGAGTTCCATGCAATTGTCCCTCCAGCTGTACAAGAGGAGCAGCAGTGAGCTTGGTCTACCTCAGACGCGGATATCGGAGGTCGCGTTTACCGGACCGCATAGGAGGCGAGGAGACAATATCCAGATACCGTGCTTGTGATTGGAAGAAAGGGCTATTATATATGTAGCTAAATAGAGTCAGGGTTGCTGAAAAAAACGGCGGCCCGTGCGGATGTAAGAGTGAATTGAGAGGTGTGTGAACAAAGGAGAGTTCGATGACTTCGGTCGAAGGGAGGAAGCCATGTCAGTCAGGGAATTGACCGCAAAGGAAAAAAGGAACATAGAACTCGTAAAGGATTGGGCAAAAATCTGGGACGCCGACGGGGGACGGATGGTAGATGAGTGTTATGCGGCTTCGGCGGAAGTCTTCGGGCCCTTGCA
Source organism: Deltaproteobacteria bacterium (assembly GCA_016929555.1). Taxonomy (GTDB): domain Bacteria; phylum Desulfobacterota; class Syntrophia; order Syntrophales; family JAFGIO01; genus JAFGIO01. The sequence goes on from JAFGIO010000271.1 coordinate 10,144, forward strand.
GAACATTTACTTCTTGAGAAAGGGCGAGAGCAAAGTGACCTGGCGGGCATTGGAAGCGGCAATCCATGCCTTGTATCAATCGCGAAAGATGCACTTTCATACTCTCGTGGCCGAAGGGAACACCGTGGCGATGGAGGTTATCGTCGAGGAAACGAACTTGAAGGGAAGGAAAAGAGAAGTCTGGTTTTCAGCTTTCCTCACCTTCGACGACGACGGGAAAATCGTCAAGGATCACACGTATCAGCTGAACATGGAGAAGACGCCGGACCCGGAGAAAGCCAAGGATCCGAAAATAAAGGAGGCGATGGAAACACTGCGGGAGATCCACTCTCGCATACTCGCCCAGCAGTGAGTAAGGTCTCAAGCTCACAGAGAATCAGAAGGCCGTGAAAAAAAAGGATGACGATTTCTTCCGCGAGAATATGAAGCATGCTTTGGAAGTTTATCGGTGTCTACCCTAATGAAACAACTGCGACAATCAAATCGCGGCACCTCTTTGTCATATCGATCACAGTCGTTAATGGCTTGTTACTCCTGAGAGATAATTCCGGAAAAGCGCATTATCGCGGCCACAGCGATTACCCGTAAGAGCAGAGTTTGCCACTTGAATTCAGCAACTATGAGGGAATCCGCGATTCAATAATAACAGGAAGGAGTGTGTCCGTTCCAGGAAAGATAAACGGGCATTCCGGTAGATACGCACTTTCGATCCGAATTCAATGACCTGGCCGGATCACCCAGTATATGACTTTGTATTTGCAGTTCGCACCTCAAGTCATAGCCCCGCCAGCTTCACCTTGTACTTCTTTACCCATCCGTCGGCGCCGATACTCCGGAATATCGTCGAACCGGCAGATGAGAATATCAAGAAATTGGAGAAGGATCAGGAACCCCTTTACGTCAAGAATTGATAGGCGCGCAGGTGCACATAACACCCCTTATCCGCGGGGTGAGTTGACCTTGGGGTCGGCCACCGCTGGCAGGTTGCTTCGAACAGAGGGTGGTCACTGTTCGCGCCGCTGGGTTGAACGAGTCGGAGGTGTCTGGCACCAATGGGAGCCGCCGACTCACAACAGCATCGAGGACCTCGGGTACGCGTCTTCTGGATCGGTCAACACATTGATGAGGTACGGCGCGTCGGCGGCGAAACCGCGCTTGAGCGCCGACCTGAGCGATTCGGGATCGCTGACCGTCTCACCAGCACCGCCCAGGGCGCGCACCACCTCGTCGTAGCGGGTAGCCGGCTGCAGATCGCAGGCCACGTCGTAGCCGTAGATCCTGTGCATGGGGTGCTTCTCGAGGCCCAAGATGCCGTTGTTGCCGCACACGATAACGACAGGCAGGTTATGGCGCACGAGGGAGTCGACGTCCATAAGCGAGAAGCCCGCCGCGCCGTCGCCCAGCAGCACGACGACCTGGCGGTCGGGATGCACCGCCCGTGCCGCCATCGCGTAGCCCATGGCGGTACCGAGGCACCCGTAGGGTCCGGGGTCGAGCCAACATCCGGGCTCATACGAATCGATGTACTTGCCGGCATACGATACGAAGTCACCGCCGTCGCAGACGACAACGGCGTCGCGGTCGAGCGCCTTGCGCAGCTCGCCATACACCCGGGTCGGCTTCACCGGCAAGGAGGTGGCGGCCAGGAGCTCCCGATCAGTGGACTTGCTCGCCGACTCGGCGTCGCGCAGCTCGGTGATCCAGAACTCGTGGTCACGGCGGTCACCCTCCCATGCCGCGATTGTGGCCAGCGACCGACCGAGGTCCCCGGCCGGTGAGCACACAGGCGTCACGTGAGTGGCGCGCTGGTCGGGGTGGTCGACGAAGTGCACCACCTGCGCGGCACCGAACTTGCCGAACGAGAGCCGGAAGTCGAGCGGGGTACCGATGACTGCGACCACGTCGGCCTTCTGCTTCAACAGGCCCCGGGTGCGGCTGAAGGCGAGCTCGTGGTCGGCCGGCAGGCAGCCCCGACCGAGGCCGTTGAAGAAGGTAGGCAGGCGCAGGGCTTCAACCATCTCCCGCAGTGTCGTCCAGGCTCCGGACCAGTATACGTCGGTACCGACGACGATGGCGGGGCGCTCGGCGTCGGCCAGCAGCTCAGCAGCGCGGTGCAGGTCGTCGGGATCGGCCTCAAGCACAAGCGCCGCTGGATGATCGGGGATTTCGGCCTCGCCCAGCGAGAAGAGCACATCAAGCGGGATGTCGAGGAACACCGGGCCGCGGTGGGGCGTGGCCGCGAGCGCCATGGCCCGCGACATAGCGTCCGGGATGTCTTCGAGGGCGAATACTGTTCGGGCATCCTTGGTGATGGAGGACAACAGGGGAAGGTGGTCGAACTCCTGGAGTGCACCTGTGCCCCACGTCGCCTGCTGGGCGCGCCCTCCCAGCACTACCATCGGTGAGCCGTTTATCCAGGCGCCGCTGACTGCGCTGATGCCATTGGTGACACCGGGCCCTGCGGTGAGCACCGCGACACCCGGGCGACGGGTGAGCTTGGCGTAGCCCTCGGCGGCGAAGGTGGCGGTCTGTTCGTGGCGGGTGTCGAGGATGCGCCAACCGCCCTTCACCGCGGCGTCGTAAAACGGCCACACGTGGGCTCCGATCAGCGTGAACAGTTCCTGCACTCCAAAGCGGGCGAGCGCGGCGAGCGCCAGGTCGCCCCCGTGGCCGACACGCACCTCAGCCATCACAGCTCCTCCAAGTGATCGGCACCGGCCACGCCTGCGGTGTCCGCGGTCGCTGAAGCTGCGGCCGCGTCGGCGAGGAACGCCCGCAGCGCCGAATCGAATTGAGATTGATAATTGATAAGACATTACTTCTGACGGTACGGAGCATATGAGCGCTGTATTCTCGTGTCAAGGGATATTTCCATCGAAAATTTCGGGCGACGATGGACTTGGGTATGGTATGTGGATTGACGGCGTACCTTCTTGAGCAATCGGTTCATCATTTGGACGCATCACCCGTCGGTAAGGCAATGTGAGGCGCTTTTCGGTCAGACACATCCGGCATATGCCTGACGATTTCGGATTGGAAGGATACACTACCCACTGGAAGGAGAAGACAAAGATAAACCGCCATTTAATGAAGGCTTTTGATCGGCATCGGACAGATTACTTGAGCTGCTTGGCCACCTCCGTGAACCAGAAAGCCGTTTCCGGGTCGCCTTCCAGCTTCAGGGAGCCATCCTGAAACGCCTGCATTCCCTTCGTGTCATCTCCCGAGGCAAGCACTTTGAAAGCAGTCGCGGCATCTATCCATACCATCGCGGCGGTGGGATTCGGCGCGATCCCACCTGTTGACGTGACCGCACCATTGCTGAACGTATAGTATCGCCCGATTTTGTTGTCAGCCGTCTTGATCTGAATCGTGCAATTTTTCTCTGAAATCTTCTTTTTGAAATCCGCTCTTGTCTTGGCCTTCTTCATCAGCTTCTTCCCGAGAATGTAAAGCAGGATCTTAAATTTCATAATTTCCCCCTTCGTTTTCACAAAAAGCGATAAAATCCCAATCCCCTTTTCCTGATGATCTCAGTGCTGCCGAAGTACCGTCGGAGCGAATTGTTAATGGAACCAACAAGGAAATCATTTTTTCCGGGTTGGAGTGTACGGCAAGGAAATCTTGCCTGTCAAGGAGAATCAGGCGGCGATTCTTTGGCAACGAATCGATCTATGCTATGATCATCTCCGATGAAGATCCAAGAGATAAAAGTGAAGGGCATCCTGTCCAAATCCCAGGTCTACGATTATGCGTTGAACCCTTACGTGGGCTGCCAGCACGACTGCGTCTACTGCTATGCACGATTTATGAGGCGGTTTACGGGGCACCGGGAAAAGTGGGGCGCCTTTGTCGATGTAAAGATAAACGCCCCCGAACTTTTGGCCCTTGAGGCGGCGAAAAAAAGGCCGGGGCGGGTGTGGATAAGCGGCGTGTGCGATCCCTATCAGCCTCTCGAAGACAGATACATGCTCACGAAGAAATGCCTGGACATCCTCGTCGAAAATCATTGGCCCATCACGATCCAGACCAAATCCACCCTTGTCACCAGGGATATCGCCGCGTTAAGAAAAGCCGACGATTGCGAGGTCGGATTCACCATAACCACCGCGGATGACAAGATCAGGAAACTCTTCGAGCCCGGTGCGCCGCCCTTGGGCGAGCGGATTGAGGCATTGGCTTCGCTTCATTCCCGGGGGATCAGAACGTTCGCCATGGTCGCCCCGATCCTCCCAGGCGCCGAGGGTCTCCTTCGCGTCCTTAGGGGCAAGGTGGATTACGTGATCCTCGACAGGCTGAACTATCACTACGCCGATTGGGCCTACAAACGATACGGGCTGCAGTCGGCCCGTGAGGACCCGTTTTTTTCTCATCAGGCGGAAGGATTGAAAGGGGCCTTTGAAAGGGAAGGGATCCCCTGTCAAATCGTATTCTGAAGAAGCCATCGGGTCGTCGTCGATATTGCGGATTCCTTTACCAAGAAAGAGGCGCTCGTTTTTATCGGATCGCGGGAATCGCCTGTCCGGATCTTGAAAATCGAAAACAGGAGGAAGGGAAGAATGGGAGAGAAAATACCTTCGCGGCAGGAAGCCTTGGATCTTCTTCATCGATACAATGAAAGCGACAGCCTGCGCAAGCATGCCTATGCCGTGGAAGGTGTGATGCGCTACATGGCACGGAAACGGGGAGAAAACGAGGAGCAGTGGGGGATTGTCGGTCTGATTCACGACCTCGATTACGAGAGATTTCCGGACCAGCACTGCGCCAAAACCGCCGAGATCCTCAGAGAACAGGACTGGCCCGAGGAATACATCCGGGCTGCCGTCTCTCACGGATGGGGCCTATGCACCGACATCGAGCCCCGGACCACCTTGGAAAAGGCCCTGTACGCCATCGATGAGCTTACGGGACTTGTCGCGACCACCGCCCTGGTGCGCCCCTCGAAGAGCGTTCTCGATGTGCAGGTGAAGTCGGTGAAGAACAAATGGAAGGACAAGCGGTTTGCCGCCGGCGTGGACCGGTCGATCATTGAAAGGGGCGCGGAGATGCTGCAAGTGGGATTGGACGAACTGATCGACGATACGATCAAAGGGATGCAGGATGTGGCAGAGGCCATAGGGCTGAAGGGCCATCCGTAACCGCGGGAGTTTCCGTGGGCAGGGCGATGCAGCGGGTTCGTTGAACAGCGCGGCGCAGCCGATGACGCGTTAGGCCGATTCCGGCCTCACAGCAAATCGCTCTTTTGGACCTGCAATCGAGTACGAAACCCCCATGCCCCGTGGGGTGCCACGAAGCATGAAAATCACCCCCCCTGACCCTCCCCCATCGAGGAGGAAGGATAGGAGGAGGATTTTATTACTAAACAATGAAACCGGCTGTACTTTTCTCATGAAGACATCAGCTTCCCCTGCCCGGCGGCACGAGATCGATGACGGTGATCTCCGGCGGCGCCAGGAAGCGCATGGGAGGCCCCCAGGTCCCCGTTCCCCGGCTCACGTACAGGGCGCCGTGGCCGGGCAGGCGGAAAAATCCGGTGTGGTAGGGAAAGAACAGCCGCGTGATCAGGCTGAAGGGGAAGATCTGCCCCTTGTGGGTATGCCCCGAAAGCTGCAGATCGAAGGCGCCCAGGCTCTCTTTCCGGAGAATGGGCTGGTGTTTGAGCAGAATCGTGAAGTGCTGCCGGGGCAGGCCATCGAGGATTTCCCGTTCCGGAGGCGACCCCCTCAGGCCGAAGTCCCGCCCCGTCGGATCATCGACGCCGGCGATATTGACCAACCCCGCCACGGTCATCCCTTCCCCCCGCAGGACGGTGAACCCCGCCTGGCGCGTGAAGGCCAGCGCCTGGGGCAGGCCGGCGTAGAATTCGTGATTCCCCGTGACGGCGTACTTGCCGTATCTCGGCGCCACTTCCCGAAGCACCTCCCCCAGATTCCGGAGGCTGTCAATCTGGCCGTCGACCAGATCCCCCGTTGACAGAAGGATATCCGGCTGCGCCTTCCGGACGGTCTCGACGATGTTCCGCAGGCGTTCTTCTCCGACGATAAGCCCCACATGGACGTCGGAGATCTGGACCAGCCGGATTCTTTCAACCGCGGCAGGGATCTTCGGGCTTTCCAGGACGATCCGCTCCGTCCGGATCTGTATCGCCTCGTAGGCGGCATAGGCGGCAATCCCCAGGGAACAGACCAGCGGCAGGATCAGGGCCGTCAAGGGCGACGGCAGCAGTGGGGTGAAGTCCCTCTGCAGAGCATACGCGGCACCGGACAGGATCAGTCGGTAGAGATCCAGGCAGAGGGAGACGGAAAAGAAGAGAAAAAGCACCCCCATCCACAGATAGCCGACCCAGGAACAGAGGCAGGCCGGCATCTCGAAGCCGTATCTTTCGGCGAAACGGACAATGATCGGCGCCATCATCAACAGCAGGAGCGAGAGGATAAGCGCCGTCGCCTGGAGCTTCGACGGATGAAGGGCCGCCCGGATCTTGAGATAGGCGTAAGAATGAACGCCGCCGTAAATGAGAAAGAAGACCAGCAGAAACAGGACCATGGCAAGCAGTCGGGACATTGTGCGTTCTAACCCCATAGCATTTCGGCAAAAAGACGATAGATCCGCTTCATCCGGTCGCGGACCTCGGTTCTCAGAAGGGCCAGCTCAAGGTCCGCCGGGGGCGCCATTTCGGGAATATCCCGACCCTCGATGCCCAGGTCGAAGCCCGTGTTCCCGACCACGCTGCCCAGCGATACGCCCGGCAGGAGGCTTTCCAGAACGATGCGCTTGCGTTCCCCGTCGAACCGCATGACGCACAGGGGGGTCACGGCATGGCTCATGCCGCCCCGCCGCCAGGGGGAAGGGACCCCTTCGTCGAAGGCCGCGGCATTGACGAAATCGACCCTGGGAACGAAGACCCGCCGGTCGTGGTTCATGGAGAAAAGGATGGTCCGCCCGCTGAGGGCGTAGAGCATGTTGGAACCGGCGCCGCCGGGAAGCCGGAGGTCGGGCTTCGCATAGTCGCCGATCGCCGAAAGATTGATGCTCCCGCATTGGTCGATCTGGATGCCCGAGAGAAAGAAGACATCCACCTTCCCCCTCTGGGCGAGGCCGAAGAGTTCGTAGAGCCCGTCGGAGATGCGGCTATCGGGATCGCCGTATATCAGGGGAACGATGTCAGGCCCGTGGGTGCGGCAGGCCAGGAGGCAGCCGGCGGCCGGCACCGGCGACAGGGTGCCCGTGGCCACCGTTTCGCCGTTTCGGAGGAGCCGGGAAACGGCGACGATCATCATTTCCAGGGGGTGGATCTCTTTACTTACCATAGCCCGCGAACCCCACTTTCCGGAGATAGGCGCTATGGTCCTCCGGTTCGAAGATGTAATGATCGAGGTAGCCCCGGAAGGCCGCCTCGTCCTTCGCGGCCGCGAGATATGTCCGGATATGCTCTCCGTCCACGGGATAACGTCCGGGGCACGCCGTTGGATGGGCACCGCCTGAAGCCTGGACCACCGCGTCGACATGGAGAGGCGCCACATAGACCTCCTGCAGGCCGGGAAGGACCTCATCGGGTTCCAGGATCTCCTCGACGACGGCGATGGTCGTACGCGCCGCCATGGCCAGCAGCCGGTCCTCGCGCGAGGAAACCGTCGTAAGGCCGCCGAAACGGTCGCCCTTCAGCGCGTGCACTACGGCCACATCGGGGATGATCGGCGGCACCACCACGTATTCCTTCCCGGAATAGGGGTCCCGGACGGTCCTGAGATCGTCTCGGATCTTCATGTAATCGGACCCCAAAAAGCCGATCACGGGAATGAAGGGCAGGTTCTGGGCCCCAGCCTGGAGCCCCAGCAGCAGGGCGGGTCAGATCGTCTCCCGGAGCCGGAGATCGCCGCGCTCCGCTTTGCGCCGGAAATTCGGGGCCAGGCCGAACTCGTCCATGACGATCTGGGGAAACTGAACCGTCTCCACGCACCCGGCCCCGATGAGCAGATCGGCCACGTAGCCTCCCGTCAGAACCGGCGTCAGGGTGAGCCCCCGGACGCCCCGGCGGATGATTTCCCTCACGACGGGCATGGGATTCATGGCCATGCCGGCGCCGACGCCCAGATGGCTGCCATCCTGAACGAAACGGGCCGCCTCGGCCGCGCTCATGCGCTTGTCTTTCATCTTTCAAAACCGCCTTAGAGAAGCCCCTTGAGTTCCGTGGAGAAAACCTCGTAGGCCCTGCCGTCGAAGAGCACGAAGCGGATCAGCTCGATGTCGCTGTGCTCATGAAGGTAATCGATCGCCGCCGTCAGCGCGATCCTGGCCGCTTCCTCCAGGGGATAGCCGTAGACGCCCGTGCTGATCGCCGGGAAGGCGACGCTCTTGAGGCCTTTCGCCGAGGCGAGCTTCAGGCTTTCGACATGGGCGCTACGGAGCAGGGCCGCCTCGTTTCTCGCGCCGCCGCGGTAGATGGGGCCCACGGTGTGGATGACATGTTTCGCCTTGAGATTGCCCCCCGTGGTGATGACGGCCTGACCCGTCGGGCATCCCCCGATCTTCCGGCACTCCGCCATGATCGCCGGGCCGCCGGCCCTGTGGATGGCGCCGTCCACCCCGGCTCCCCCGGCAAGCCTTTCGTTGGCGGCGTTCACGATGGCGTCCGTTGATTCCTCCGTGATGTCGCCGATGACGAGTGATAAGACGGACTTACCGATGTTGACTTCCATGGCTCTTCCTCCTTTCCGCTACGGGGGTCCCTTCCCCGTAGACGAGCATTCGGTAGGTCTTTTCGATCCGATCCCAGTTCTCCTCGCGATCCATGGACCAGTACCTCCCGATAACGGAAACGACCCGGCCCAGACGGATGTCTTCCGAACGCTTTTCGACGGATTCTATATAACGCGCGCCGCTTTCGGGCAGCTCCCCCCGCCGCCCGAGCATGGCGTGAATGAAGACCTCTCCGACCCCTGCCCTGCGGGCCGTCTCCATCAGTGCAAAGAGATGGTCGAGAGAGCCGTGGGAGCTGAAAAAGGAAACGATTCCCAGCAAGTGCAGGGACCGCCGGTCCCGCTTGACGGCTTCCATGACCCCAAGAAAGGCCTCGTTGGTGAAGAACGAGCCGTCGGCAATGGCACGGTCGATCCGGACACGGTCGGCATAGATCCGCCGGCCGGCGCCGATGTGCAGATGGCCGGCCTCGGAGTTGCCCACCGTGGACGGAGGCAGTCCCACGGCCTCGCCGGCGGCGGCGAGGCGTGTATGGGGCCAGGTTCCCTTCAGCTTGTCCATCGTCGGGGTCCGGGCCTGAGCGATGAGGTTCCCCCGATCGCTCTCCCGCTCCCCCCAGCCGTCGAGGATCAAAAGCAGCACCCTGCGGTCCTTTCGCGCCTCAACCTTCCAAGCGCCTTCGATCAGCGACCGTCCCGTCATGGAATCGGGCTTCGGCAGACCCAGCAGGGCCAGGACGGTGGGGGCGACATCCGTGAGCTCCCCGCTCCCGTGCAGGGTCACACCCTCTGCCTCAGGACAGACCAGAACGAAGGGCACGGGGCTGTCCGTGTGGCCCGTATCGACGGCGCCGTCGGGATAGAGCCATCTCTCGACCGTCCCGTGATCGGCCGTGACGATGACCGAGAGGTTCTCCCGGAGGGCCTCTTCGATGACCAGACCCGCCTCCCGGTCGACGGCCTCGACGGCCCGGATGATCGCCCCTTCGTTCTCGATATGGCCGACGACGTCGACATTGGGAAAATTGACAAAGATGAAACGTCTAGAAGAATCGTGTATCTGGGCGACCACGGCTTCCCGGATGGCCTCGATGGACATCTCGGGGGCCTCGTCGAAGAAGGCAACGTCCTTGCGGGTGGGGACGATGATCCGCTCCTCGCCCGGGAAGGGGCCGTTGCGCTTGCCGTTCAGGAAATATCCGACATGGACGGCCTTTTCCGCCTCGGTGATCTTGACCTGTCCCAGGCCGTGGCGGGAGATGACCTCGCTGAGGGTGTCCCCGATCGCCCCCTCGGAGGGAAAGGCGACCCGGACATTCAATCCCCGGTCGTATTCGATCATGGTCGCAAAGGAGAGCTGCAGCGGCTCCTGCACAGCAAAGGGCTGAAACCCCTCTTCCGTGAGGCTGCGGGTGAGTTCGATCTCCCGCTCGCCCCGGATGTTGTAAAAGATGACCCCGTCCCCCGGGGAGATCCTCCCCAGCGGACGGTCATCGGAACCGTACAGTACGAGAGGTTCCATGGTTTCGTCCTCTTCACCGGACCGGTAGGCTGCCCGTACGGCAGAAGACATGACAAAGCGATCGTCCGCCCCCAATGTTGTTTCTCCTTTTCCGAAAACCTCTCCACATTGAAAAACCATGTGGACGGGTTTGAAACATCTAACGGAATATCTTGAAACTGTAAAGGGAAACTTTGTACGTCCAGTCCAGGCGGGACTTAGCTTTTTTCTCTTGAAAATTGGGATATTAAGTGGTATAAGGTGCCTTCGGATAAAATCGTGCGATGTGTTTTCATGTTCAAGGCCAATACCGTAAAAAACCCCAACGATATCCTTCGGGAGGAGATCCTTCAGGAACGGGCCGCCGTCCTCGGCCGCGCCGGACGAAGCGTCATGGCCACCCTGGAACAGTTGCAGGCTATCGAAGAAGGCATCGAAGCGTCCTTGGCCGGCTTCAGCAGATTCTGTGAAGGATCGGATACTGCCTGCGGCTCGGTACAAAGGCACCGGATCGTCCAGGAGATAAACGGAGAAATCCGGCGTTACAACAAGACGAGGGAACTGGCCAAGCTCAGATTCTATTACCTGATCGTGACCAGGGAAGCCCTGGGCCTGAGGAAGCATCAGCGGGTGGAGGAGATCTACAGGATCCCCCCCAGCAGGAAATATCTTCAACAGGGATGATGGATCGATACAAGAAACAACGGCTAAGGATGGTCGATTCCCAGATTCGGGCCAGGGGCATCATCGACGAGGGCGTGCTTCGGGCCATGGAAAAGGTTCCCAGGCACCTGTTCATCGATGAAGGTCTCTGGGATCAGGCCTACAATGACAACCCGCTCCCCATAGACGAACGGCAGACCATCTCTCAGCCTTATATCGTTGCAATCATGACGGAAGCCCTGGAGTTGAGGGATCGCGACAGGGTCCTGGAGATCGGAACGGGTTCGGGATACCAGACGGCCATCCTGGCGGAACTCGCCGACAGGGTCTATTCCATCGAGCGTATCGCCGCTCTGGCAACCAAGGCGAGAAAGGTTCTCGATTTCCTGAATTATTACAATGTGGCCATCCGGGTGGGCGACGGGACTTACGGCTGGCGAGAAGAAGCTCCCTTCGAGGCGATCCTCGTCACCGCGGGCGCCCCGCACGTACCCAAGACCCTGGTGGAACAACTCGCCCCCGGCGGAAGACTGGTCATACCCGTCGGCAGCCGCCACACCCAGGATCTGGTCAAGATGACCCGCGGATCCGAAGATCCGTCGGATATCAAGAGAGAAAACCTCGGGGGCTGCCGCTTTGTCGATCTGATCGGGGAGCACGGCTGGGAGGCTTACGTTTAGGGTCGTCCAAAGGATAACGATGTCGGTACAGGAGAAAGGCCTTGCAATCGCCATCCTGCTATTCTTGATTTCCGCCTGTTCCGGTCCGTATCTCCGGACCGATCAGGTCAAGGGAGTCTATCATCGCATCAAGGCAGGCGAAACACTGTGGGGCATTGCCCGGGCCTATGGAACCGACGTCCTGGATCTCGCGGTGACCAACTATATCGACGACCCGGATTACATAGAGGCGGGCGGCATCATCTTTGTCCCCAATGCGGACCGGGTGATAGAGGATACCCGCACTGCCGTCAGAGAACCCCCGGCCCGCGAGGAAAAACGGACGCAAGTTAGGGTGGAGCCCCTTCCGCCATCGCCGCCAATGATGACGCCGGATGCAGAAACGCCCCGGGCCGCACCGGCGTCGTCTCCGAAGGACAGGGTCGAAGTCGCTTCGCTCCCGCGGGGTGAAACAGCCGCGATGCCAGCCCCTCCCGGCAGGTCCGAGGCGCCCGTAAAGCCTGCCCGGGTGGGCGAGGCCTTACCCCAAAAACCGATGGAGAAACCCCCGGGGAGGGATGAAGCGGAACCGGTTTCGAAACCGAAGATACAGGAAGCGGAATCAACCGAGAAGGCAACGTCGGACGAACCCTTCATGTGGCCCGTCCAGGGAAAAGTCACCTCTCGATTCGGCAACCAGCCCAACGGGATGTACTTCAATGGCATCGACATCATAGGCAGCGAGGGAACCCCCGTCATGGCTGCGGCAAAGGGCCGTGTAACCTTTTCCGCCTTCCTGAAGGACTATGGAGAAACGATTATCATCCAGCATGACGGTCACTACGCAACCGTCTATGCCCATCTGGGCAGAAGGATGGTGAGGGTAAAAGATCAAATTGAAAAGGGCGAGCAGATCGCCCTGTTGGGAAAAACAGAGAAAAAAGGAGAAGCTTATCTGAACTTCGGAATCTGGTACAAAAACAAGGCAAGAAACCCCCTTCCCCTTCTGCCATGATTCAATAAGCTCAAAATACATTATGGATCTATCATTCGAACAGGGACCGATCAGACCGCCGAGCGAGGCCAGGAGCCTCCTGATCAGGGCAACCAGAAACTGCCCCTGGAACAAGTGCGCCTTCTGCCACACCTATAGAGGCACCAAATTCTCGTTGCGCGACCCGGCCGAAATCAAGGAAGACATCCGGAAGGCGGGTCGGATCGCGGATGAGCTCAAGGAGTTGTCCTGGCGATACGGCGAGGGCGGCCAGATCACGGGCAGGGTGGTCAACCACATCTACGGACAGAGAGCGATCTACAACGACGGTTTCCGTTCCGTCGCCGCCTGGCTCTATTTCGGAGGTGAATCCGTTTTTCTTCAGGATGCCAATTCACTGATCATGAAAACGGACGTCCTTATCGATATTCTAACCTTCATCAGGGAGCGTTTCCCCGAGGTCAAGCGGATCACTACCTACGGCCGATCCCATACGGCGGCCAGGAAATCCGTGGACGAGCTCGTCAGCCTGCACAAGGCCGGTCTTTCGAGGATTCACAGCGGCTTGGAGAGCGGCTGCGATGCCGTCCTCGACTTCATGCGCAAAGGGGCAACGGCGGCCGATCATATCAAGGGCGGCCAGAGAATCGTGGAGGCCGGCATCTCCTTGTGCGAATACGTCATGCCGGGACTCGGAGGCATCCGCTGGACGAAGGAGCATGCCGACGATACGGCCAGGGTTATCAACGCCATCGATCCCGATTTCGTCCGTCTCCGATCGCTGCATGTCGTGAGGGGAACCGAGCTTTACGAGATGATGCAGCGGGGCGAGTTCGAACCCTTGGGAGACGAAGCGATTCTCCGCGAAATCCGGCAATTCATCGAAAGGCTGGACGGGATCGGGACGACCCTCGTAAGCGACCACATCCTCAATCTCCTCGAGGAGTTGGAGGGAAGGCCCTCCGAAGACAAGCCGAAACTGCTTGCGACTATCGACCGGTATTTTTCGCTGCCCGAACAGGAAAGAATCATTTACAGGCTCGGACGAAGGATGGGTCTCTTCAGGCGGCTCGACGATCTGTCCAATCAAGAAACCTACCTGAAATTGAAGGGCATCGTGGACCGGTATGCCGGCGAAGAGCCCGGACGGATGGAACGGGATCTGGCGGAAGCGATGCAAAACTATATATGAAAAGCGAGATCAACGCTCGGAAAGGAGCAGCCCCATTGACATCAAGACGATCGTGACCCCATTTGTAAAAAGAGGGTTGACTGCTCGGTAAGTTTATGATAAGTTGCTAATTTCAATCTACAAATTGTAGGAGTGCACCATGTTTAAGGTTGGTGATCTGGCGGTATACCCTGCCCAGGGCGTCGGCGTGATCGAGGCCATCGAGAACAGGGAGATCATGGGAAATAAGCGGCTGTTCTACATCATGAAGATCATGGGAAACGGCATGAAAATCATGATCCCGACGGATGGCGCCGAATCGGTCGGGCTGAGGGAGGTCATCACGAAAGACGATATTCCCAAGATCTACGAGATCCTCAGGAACAAGGACGTTACCATTGACAAACAGACCTGGAACAAGCGTTACAAGGAATACCTGGAAAAGATCAAGACGGGATCCGTTTTTGAGGTAGCCAGGGTGCTCCGGGATCTTTTTCTGCTGAAAAGCGACAAGAATCTTTCCTTCGGCGAGCGCAAGATGATGGATACGGCCAAGAATCTCCTGATTCGGGAGATATCCATCGCAAGCCACGCCGAAGAAACGAAGGTGGAGCAGGATCTGAAAAAGATATTCACCGTTCAATGATCCCTCTTGCGAAAAAAGCCGGAAAAGCTTCTCGCAGGCTGCACCCTGTTTTTTTCTATGTCACACGACCTCGAGGAATCAAACGCTTCCGCAGCTCCGCCCGATTCACGGCACCCGCGACGGACAGCCCTTGAGGGTCTTTCATGCTCTTTCGTATCGAAAGAAACGCGGGGCGCTCTCGTCGCATCTGAACGGGCTGCGGTGGGAGCGCGAGATCCGTCCATTTATAAAAATCTCAAAAGAAAGGAGGTGAACGCTATTGATCGTCAGGTCACTCTTGCTTTTAGCCTGTTCCGTGAGCGGATATTTCATTGCCTTCCATTATAACTGGCAATTTCCTAAAACACTCATAGGGTTATTATTCGGTGCTTTGATTGCCCTATTCGTTATTTATCTCGAGAAAACCATCAGAAAAGTTTCCCTCCGGGTTCTGTTCGGGGGCGTTGCCGGCATGATCGTGGGCCTTTTAATCGCCTTTCTTTTCGCCTACGGGTTGAGCTTTGTCAGCAACATTATGGAAAAACAGCAAGTCGTCCCCTGGATTTACACGCTTTTAACCGGGGTGATGGGTTACCTGGGACTGGTCCTTGGGTCTAAAAAAATCGAAGAAATCCACCTCTTCGGATTTAACGCCGTCAAGGAACATGACGATTACCGGATACTGGATACCAGCGTCATCATAGACGGCCGAATCGCGGATATCTGCGATACGGGCTTCCTCGAAGGCAACCTGATCGTACCGAGATTCGTACTGGACGAATTGCAGTACATCGCCGATTCTTCCGATTCGATGAAACGTTCCCGGGGTCGAAGAGGCCTGGAAATCCTCAACCGGATGCAACGCGGCAGCGGCATAACCATCGAGGTTGTCGATCAGGACTTCCCCAAGATCAAAGGCGTCGACGCCAAGCTGGTGGCGCTTGCCAAAAAGATGAACGGCAAGATCCTCACCAACGACTTCAACCTGAACAAGGTGGCCGAGCTGCAGGGAATCAAGATCCTGAACGTGAACGAGCTCGCCAATGCCCTCAAACCTGTGGTACTGCCCGGTGAGACGATGACCGTCAAAGTCATCCGGGAAGGCAAGGAACCCGGACAGGGAGTCGCCTACCTCGATGACGGAACCATGATCATCGTGGACAATGCCCAGAAGCACCTGGGTGCCACCGTCGAGGTTCTGGTGACCAGCGTGCTGCAAACGACGGCTGGTCGGATGATCTTCTCCGAGATGAAGGGGATCGCCAGCGAGAAGAAAACCCCCGGGCTCAACACAAAAAATTGATCAGAAGCATGATCGGGCCCCCGCCTTCCTACAACCCTTTATTCCGGTTAAGGGGGGTGGGGGTCTCTATTGCCGTAACCCATGAAAACGGTTGCCATCATCGCAGCGGGCGGTTCCGGAAGGCGGATGGGCGGTGGGAAGCGCAAGCAGTATCTCCGGCTTGACGGCATCCCCATCCTGGTGCATACCCTCAGGATCTTTCAAGAATCGCAGGCCGTGGATGCCATTTACCTCGTCGTGCCCGAAAGCGATATCGAGCAGACGCGCCGGCAGGTCGTCCAGTCCTACGGCCTGCCCAAGGTGCACCGCATCCTTGCAGGGGGTGCGCAGCGACAGGATTCGGTCCGCAACGGCCTTATCGCCCTGAACGAGGACTGCGGGATCGTCGTCATCCATGACGGCGTCAGGCCCTTTGTTTCGCGGGAACTGCTTGGGGCTGCCGTCGAAGGGGCAAAACAGAACGGCGCCGTCACCGTCGGCGTCCCCGTCAAGGACACCGTCAAAAAAGTGGATGCCTCGGGTTCCGTCGTTGAAACCCTGGACCGGGACGGCCTTTGGCTGATTCAGACCCCGCAGGCCTTTAGGCGGGACATCATCGAAGCAGCCCATGGGCAGGCACACCGGAAGGGTTACTATGGTTACGACGATGCCATCCTTGTGGAAAAGATGGGGTTTCCGGTGCGCATGATCCCCGGATCTTACAACAACATCAAAATCACCACCCGGGAAGACCTGGCCGTCGCCGAAGTCCTCCTGAAGCGGGGCCGCACAGGCGGCGCCTGAAAGGTTACGCGAGGTCCCCGTGAAGATCGGTTTCGGTTACGACAGCCACAGACTTGTGGAGGGCAGGCGGCTTATCCTGGGGGGGGTGGAGATCCCCTACGAGAAGGGCCTTTTGGGCCATTCGGACGCAGATGCCCTCGTTCACGCCCTCTGCGACGCCATTCTGGGGGCTGCCGGCCTCGGCGACCTGGGCGGACACTTCCCCGATACGGACCCCGCCTATAAAGACATCTCCAGCCTCGTCATCCTGGAGCGGGTGCGGGACATGGCGGCAGGCAAGGGCTATATCGTCGGCAACGTCGATGCCACGATCGTCGCGGAAAGGCCCCGGCTGCGGGGATACGTCGATGCCATGGCGGGCCGGATCGCCGGAATCCTCCAGGTGTCTCCGGAAGCGATCAACATTAAGGCCAAGACGAACGAGGGCATGGGCTTTACGGGACGCGCAGAGGGCGTGGCGGCCTTCGCCGTGGTCCTGATGCGGAGGCAGCCGGCTTGAGAACGCCTGAAAAAACAAGGGTCCGCTTTGCGCCCTCCCCAACGGGAGAACTCCATGTGGGAAACGTCCGGACGGCGCTGTTCAACTGGCTCTTTGCCAGGCACCACGGAGGCACCTTTGTCCTGCGCGTCGAGGACACGGATGCCGAGAGGACGACCCCCGCCTATACGGCGTCTCTATGTGAGGACCTGCACTGGCTCGATCTGGACTGGGACGAGGGCCCCGAAAGGGGCGGTGCCTTCGGTCCCTATCGCCAGAGCGACCGGCTCGATCTCTACGATACCGCCCTCCGCAGCCTGATGGCCGACGGCAGGGTCTACCCCTGCTACTGCACGGAAGAGGAACTGGAGGCCGACCGCGCCGCCCTTCTGGCCGCTCATCGGACACCCCGCTACACGGGGCGGTGCAGGAATCTGACAGCGGAACGGACGGCGCAACTGGAAAGGGAGGGCCGCAGGCCGGCCTATCGGTTTCGCGTCCTGCCGGGAGCCGTCGCCTTTGACGATATCATCCGGGGCGCCATGCATTTCGAAGGCGAAGACCTCGGCGATTTCATCATCGTTCGCTCCAGCGGCATTCCGGCCTACAATTTCGCCGTGGTCGTCGACGACCATCTGATGGAGATCACCCACGTCATCCGGGGCGAGGACCATCTGTCCAACACGGCCCTGCAACTCCAGCTCTACGATGCCCTCGGATACCAGCCCCCCCGCTTCGCCCATCATGCGCTCATCCTGGGACCGGACCGGACCAAGCTCAGCAAACGGCACGGCTCCGTTTCCGTGGCCGCCTTCAGAGACGGGGGCTATCTGCCGGAGGCCCTTCTGAATTATCTGGCCCTTTTGGGTAGTTCTCTTGGAGGGGGAAGAGAGGTTTGCAGCCGGGAGGACCTCGTCCGCTCCTTCTCCCTGGAGCGTGCCGGCCGCAGCGCCGCCGTCTTCGATGAGGAGAAACTGCGGTGGATCAACGGCATCTACCTTCGCAAGGACGCCCCCCGCAGGCTCGCGGAGCGGCTTGTCCCCTTCATGGAGAAGGCGGGCTACAGCCTGAAGGATCTGGGAGAGTGCCGGGCCGAGGACATCGCCATGGCCGTCCGGGACAACCTGGTGACCCTTTCCGATGTGGAAAACTACCTGCCTATCTTCTTCGACGACCGCTACGAAGTTCATGAGGAGGCCGGGCGTCTTCTCAAGAAAGAAGAAGCGCGCCGGGTCCTGACAGCCTTTCGAGACACACTGCTGTCCGCCCCCCACCTCGGCGAACCGGACTTCCGGGATGTGATCCGGCAGGTCAGCGAAAAAACGGGCCTCACGGGGAAAAAGCTCTTCATGCCCCTTCGGGCCGCCCTCACGGGAGACACCCGGGGTCCGGAGCTGGATCGGATCTTCGGCGTTCTCAAAAGAACGTCCCTTCTGAAGCGGACGGAGAGGGCCCTCGCCTGAACGGATAGAAAGGTTATGTGAAAATCCACCACGCCATATCCCTTATGGGGAAGGGGGTGGGTCGATTTTCATCTTTTGATGTGCCCGCGCTCGGGTGCATGAGTGAGAAACAAGGAGGGAGATATGCCACTTACAAGACAGGAAATCAGCGAGGCCATGGATCGGTGGAACCAGGCATGGGCGGACCATGACTTGGGCGGTGTCATGGACCTGTTTCACGAAGACGTCTTTTTTGAACACTGGACTGGTACGGAGGTGAAGGGCAGCAAGGCCCTGCGGGAGGCCTGGACCCCTTGGTTCACGAACCACGGCGGTTTCCGCTTCACCACCGAGGACCTTTTCATCGACGAAAAGCAGCAGAAGCTGCTCTACCAGTGGACCCTCGACTGGCCTTCCGTCGAGCAGGGACGGGAAGGCCGTCCCGAGCGGCGGCGAGGCGTGGATGTCATCCATTTCCAGGACGGCAAGATCATCAACAAGCTGACCTATGCCAAGACGGCCATCGAAATCGAAGGCAAAAAAATGCGGCTGTCGGTCCCGGCCCTCTGACGGGAGGTGCGAAGGGCGGCTCCCGTCAGCCCACGCCTCCGGACGGGGCGTCTGTCCCCAGGCCGTGCCCTCGGCCCATCCGGAGCGGATCCGGGACATGCTCGGGGTCCCGGAAAGGATCGCCATCGTTCTGGCCATCTCCCTGGGCTACCCGGACAGCGAGGCCCCGGTAAACCGCTATCGCTCCGAGAGAAGGGACATCGAGGAATTCGTGCGCCGGATCGGATGCTGAGGTACAAAGTTTGCAGGTAACTTCGCAAGATAAAAGCGCAAGGAGGATGCATGAGATTCATAGAAGAGATCGACCTCAAGGGAAAGCGGGTTCTGTGCCGATTCGATTTCAACGTTCCCCTCGACAATACCCAGCACATCACCGATGACACCCGGATCCGGGCGGTTTTGCCGACGATCAACTATGCCCTAGACGAGGGGGCGAAGATCATCGCCGTCTCGCATCTGGGAAGGCCCAAGGGAAAGGTGGTCCCGGAATTGAGCCTCGCCCCGGTGGCAAAGCGGCTCTCCCGCCTGCTCGGAAAGGACGTGACGATGGCGAAGGACTGCCTGGGCAGGGAGGTCAAAAAACTGATCGCATCCATGCAGCCCGGCAACATCGTCCTGCTGGAGAACCTGCGTTTCCATCCCGGGGAGGAGGCCAACGACGATGCCTTCGCCCGGCAGCTCGCCGGCTATGCCGACGTCTACATCGACGACGCCTTCGGCAACGCCCACAGGAGCCACGCCTCGAACGTGGGCATCACCAAGTTCGCCAAGGTCTGCGGCTGTGGATTTTTGATCAAGAAGGAACTGAACTACTTTCAAACGGCCCTGGAGAATCCCGCCCGTCCCTTCGTGGCAATCATCGGCGGCTCCAAGGTCTCCGGCAAGCTGGAAACCCTGATCCGCCTCGTGCAGAGGGTCAACAAAATGATCATCGGCGGGGGAATGGCATTCACCTTCCTCAAGGCCAAAGGCTACGAAGTCGGCCAGTCCCTGGTTGAAAACGATCTGATCCCCCAGGCGAAAGAGATCATGGATACGGCCCAGAAGCTGGGCGTCAAGTTCTATCTCCCCGTCGACTGCGTCATCGCCGAGCGGAAAAGCGCCGACGCGGAATCGAAGATCGTTCCCGTCCAGGAAATCAATTCCTATTGGATCGGTCTCGACATCGGACCGGCGACCATCACGCTCTTTACCGAGGCCCTCAGCAACGCCAAGACGATCGTCTGGAACGGCCCCATGGGTGTTTTCGAGATCGACGCCTTCAGCCGGGGCACCTATGCCCTCGCCCATAGCGTCGCCAACTCCTACGCCCTTTCCATCGTTGGAGGGGGCGACACGGATGTGGCCATCCACAAGGCGGGGGAAAGCGACAACATCACCTATATCTCCACCGGCGGGGGGGCGTCCCTCGAGCTTTTGGAGGGAAAGGTGCTTCCGGCCATCGAGGCCCTGGATCGCTGCGCCTGACCGTGACGGTCGTCCTCCCCATCCCGCTTGACGGGGCTCGGGATCGCCTTCAACGGCGCAGGAGGGAAAAGACGATGCCGGCGCCGTTCTCCTGCCGGTAGATGAGCCTCTTCTCCTCGAGGTAGCGGAGGTGGGCAATGGCCTCCCCGGTGGCAAACCACTTTTGCGCCACGGGGAAGAGGTCCCATCGGGAGTAGGCGATGTCCCAGCTCATCTGCGAGGCGATCTGGAAGGCGTTCTGGGAACCGGCCGTCAGGATCGACAGAACCTCGTCGGCCCGCCTTCTATGATGTCTCTGGAGTTCTTCCACGCGCTCCCGGAAGAATGGAAAGAGCCTGCGGTGGCCGGGCAGGACGAGCTCGACCTGCAGGCCGAGCACCTTGTCCAGGCTGTTCAGGTAGTTCTGGAGCGCGTTTTCCCGGTCCGACCAGCACTGGATGTTGGGGGTGATGTCGATGAGGATATGGTCGCCGGCGATGAGGAGCTTCTTGGCGTCATCATAGAGACAGATGTGGCCCAGGGTGTGGCCGGGGGTCTCGATGCACCGCAGGCGGTAATCGCCGACCTCTATCGTGTCGCCTTCGACGAGAACGTTCAGCTCGGGAATCCATTCCGGCTTGTACTTGTACCCGGGATGGTTCATCAGGGCCGCCCGCAGCAGATCCTCCGGAAAACCGTTGAGACCGGCATAGGAGATCATGGGCTCCCAGCCGATGGTGGATTCGATGATCTCCTTGTCCGGCCGGTTGAAATAGACGGTGGTGCTTTCCGGCCGCGCCAGTTTTCCGACGAGACCGAAGTGATCGGCATGGAGGTGGGTGATGAAGATGTCCGTTCTGTCCAGATCCACGTCGATCTCCCGTAGACCGGCCTCCATGGCCTCCTGGCACTCCTGCTGGTTGAGTCCCGTGTCGATGATCAGATGCCTGTCGTCGGATTTCAAAACGTAGGAATTGAGATATTTCAGGGGGTTCCCCGGCAGGGGGATTTCGATTCTGTACAGCCCGGGTCGAACCTCTTCCATGATGAACGCTCCTTTCGGTTTTTTGAAAGCGCCTGCTGACGTCGTGACGTCGGGTCTATAATATGGTAAGGTCTCCCTTGTCAATCCCTTTGTTCTGCAATTTACGGGCCTGTATGCCATGGATCGTTTTGAATTTACGGGAGAACCTTCCTATCTGAGGCTGCACGGCGAGGGAAAGCTCGCCCCGCGCATTCGGCAGGCCCAGGAGCTCCTCCGCAACTGCTGCCTCTGCCCCCGGCAATGCAATGTCGACAGAACGGCAGGGCAGCGCGGCTTCTGCCGGTCGGGCCATCTGGCCAAGGTGGCTGCCGCCCATGCCCACTTCGGCGAGGAGGCCCCCCTCGTCGGACAGGGCGGTTCCGGAACGATCTTCATGAGTTCCTGCAATCTATTGTGCAGTTTCTGCCAGAACTACGAGATCAGCCACCTATCCGAAGGCCGCGAGGTCGAACCGGCCCATCTGTCCGCCTTGATGCTGCAGCTCATGGGAAGGGGATGCCACAACATCAATTTCGTAACCCCCACCCATTTCGTTCCCCAGATCCTCCACGCCCTGGGCATCGCCGTCGAGGCCGGCCTGAACATTCCCCTCGTCTACAACTGCGGCGGCTACGAATCTGTAGAGACCCTGAGACTGCTCGAGAGCATCTTCGACATCTATATGCCCGATTTCAAATTCTGGGATGAAAAATGGGCAGATCTCTACTGCAAGGCGCCCGACTATCGGGTGCATGCCACCGCAGCCATACAGGAGATGCACCGCCAGGTGGGGAACCTTCTGATCGATCCGGACGGGCTCGCAATCCGGGGCCTTTTGGTACGCCATCTGGTGATGCCGGGAGGTGTGGCCAACTCGAAAGAAATCCTGAATTTCATCGCCCGCGAAGTCTCACCGGAAACCTACGTCAACGTAATGGCCCAGTACCACCCCTGCGGCGCGGCTTCCGGGGATGAAATCATCAACCGGCGGATCACGCGATCCGAGTACATCCAGGCCATCGATTGGGCCATTGAAGCCGGCCTGACCAGGTTGGATTCGAGGAGTCGTATCTAATTCCCACCATACCGCAGTACCCAATCTAAAACGCCCACTGACCGATTCTTTTCAGAATAGAGAAGTAAAGCAGGGAAAAGATGAATACCGACAGGCACGGTAGCCAGAGATATCGGTATGCCTCCCGAATGGTCGTCTCGAAATACTGATTTGTCAACAGGAGACAGAGATGGAGAGGGGAGAGAAGAACGCCCATGAAGCCGCTCACAACGGCTAGCATCATATAAGCGTAGAGGTGGATTCCTTCTCCGAACGAATAGACCAGGGGGATGATGATGGGAAAGGTACTGCCCACAAAGGCGATCGAAATGCCTGCGACCAGGCCGACGATGAGGGGAAGAACAGTGACAATCAGCAGGAGCGGCAGGTGTGCCGAGTGCAAATCGGCACTGATCGACTTTACGGCATGGCTCCCTTCCAGCATACCCTTGAATACGAGAATGGATGCGACCATATACACCATGTCGATTAGGTGGCGGTCGGTCAATATCCTTCGGATTCGAACCCAATCCAGATCGTTTGTGACCCAGACCCACCCGATTGCTACGACCAGGGCCACGACCAGACCCGCTTCCTTGGCCACCGATAGACCGGGATACACCAAAGACAAAAGGATACCAAGCGACAGACCGAAGACAACGACAATCAGGATCGGTGTCAACTCAACTGCAAACGACTTGAACGAATGCATTCGATGATCGCTTTCTTTTTCTCCCGATATGCCAAGGCCCATCAGGGAAAACCAGCCAAATGCAACCGATGCGAGCGTCATCGGCCACATGATTGCAACGTAGATCCAGAGATTCAAATCGGCCAAGGCCGTTACGAGAAGAACGGCGGGATACAGCGGCCACCAGTATTCCCAAATATGCCGGTACCAATAATTGATAAAGCTCATCTTCTCACCGCCGAGCCGAACCCATGCACCGATCTCCTTAACCATTGGCGCAGAAAAAACAGCACCGCCCGGCATAGGAAGCAAACCGATCAGGGCGGGAAAGACCACCATGTTCACCCTGATGCTTCGTACCAACCCTCGGAAACTGCTCAACAGCCGTCTCATCTGTCCGGTAGACTCCATACTGTCGCTCAAGACAAGTATCAATGAAACGATCAAAGCAAGTGCCACTGTCTTTGGATAGAAGATGGCACCACCGGCGGTCTTGAGAATCGAGGGCATAGACATACCGAAAAACAGACCCAGCAGCAAGGATCCAAGAAAAAAGGCATTCCCAAGGGAAAGCTTTTTCCGAATGGAAAAAACAACAATCCCAAAAACCACAGCAACCTTGACAATAGCCGGCACAACATCAAAAGCCATCATGGGTCATACTCCGGAATCCCGCTCCACCAAAATCCAAGCCCTGAAACGATCACGACCTACAAGGGTTGCTTTCATATCCATGCTTTGCATTCTTCCCATCAACGTCTCCGGCGCCAGAAATCGGCTCTCCATAAACAACAGCCTCTCAAACAGGCACACCATTTTAACCACGGGACGACGAATATCCGGCTCCTCTATCACCATCTTCCCATCCGGCCGAAGAACACGACAGAGCTCACGAATGGCACCCTGCTGATCGGACAGATGATGAAAGGCATCGACCATTAAGATACGATCGAAGGATCCGTCGGGAAAAGGAAGCCCCTCAATCCTGGCCACAACCGCATCCAATCCTTTCCCGTTTCTGGCAACCCGTAACATCGGATAAGAAAGATCGCAGACCACCAGACTATCCGCCAAAGTCTTCAAAAGGACGGAATGCCGGCCCGTACCACCCGCTGCATCCAGAAGTCTTCCTTTGACAGGCAAATCGAGGAATACCTTCAATTTGCCGATGTCCGTTTGCCCGGCAAATCGATCGTACAGCGAAGCGATATAATCGAAATGTTTCATACCTTGATCTTATGTCCGAAATTGGATTGTAAGAATCAATTTAAAGTAATTTTAAAGTAACTTTAAATAATCATAGTAATAATAAGTCCTGTTGATACGGGTTAACGTAGCTTTTTCTCGATGTTCCTTCCATGTTTAAGGGATGTCACCCTGTTGATAGCTCCTGTTTGGATCTTGTTGGAGGTTGTTGACGGATGATCCGTTGAAAAATACGGACCGATCCATCCGGCTTTGCCGAAGGGCTCCTTCAAGTTTTCGCAAGGCGCTTTACATATGTTATGATCGTTAAATCAGCAACTTTTATTGTTATAAACATCTTTATGAACAGGTGTTGATAATGTCGCTCTGAGGCATTTCTTCGTGAATCTTTTCGTAGATCATGATGTTTCTCGTATGTCCCGTAAAGGGTAGGCGAAGGTCATGGCACCCCTTGGATGAAAGACCGTATCTTTCAATGGATTTGGAGGCTTCTTCCACTTCTTCCTTTACCTTTGCCCCTTTCATTGCTATTAAAAGACCCCCCTGTTTCAGGAAGGGAGATCCTACTTCGATCCAGGAGGGAAGCCGAAAGGTTGCCCTTGAGATCACCACGTCAAAGGTGCTTTGGAAAGGCAATTCTTTGGAGATGTCCTCGGCGCGTCCGTGGATGGGGATGGTCTCTTCGAGAGACAGGGTGTGAACGACCTTTTTGAGAAAGGATATTTTCTTTCTCGAGGATTCCAACAGGTGGATCTTCAATGATCCGAGAACGATCTTCAGGGGAATTCCCGGGAACCCTGCTCCAGTCCCGACATCGAGGAGTTTGACATGAGGTCCGGGAAGGAAAGGCAAAACGGTCAGGGAGTCTATGAAATGCTTGACAACGATATCCTCGGATGATCTCAAGGCCGTCAGGTTCATACGGACGTTCCATAGGATCAATTCACCATGGTAACGGTCGAAAAGGCTCAACTCTCGATCACCCAGGGGAATGTGAATGGACCGGGCAGCTTCGGCTAGAAGATTCAGGATTTCCTTTTGCATTGCCGGTAAAAAAGATTCATAAAGAAGATAGATTTCACAAGAAGGTATCTCGCCTGAAAATGTTTCGCGAATCCTAACAGGCGCTTCAATGGATGTAAAGGCAAAGTTGGAGAATGTGACGCTCGTCCTGAGCCGTCCCAAGTACCCCGGAAATGTGGGCTCCGTTGCCCGGTGCGCCAGGAATTTCGGTATCGACCGGATCATGGTCGTCGGAAGCAACAGCCTCGATCCAGAGGCAATGAAACAGATGTCCACGCACTTTGCGGCCGATATTGTGGAGAAGATTATCTATTCCAAGGACCTGGATGAAGCATTGTCGCCCTTCCGGCACATCGTGGGTACCACAGCCAGAAAAGGGAGCGCACGGGGACCGTTCCTCAGCCCGAGAGATGCTGCGCCGCACCTTGCCGAGATGTCTGCGAACAATACGATAGCTATGCTTTTCGGTCCCGAAGATGCAGGACTGACCAATGAAGAAATCCGCCGCTGTCATACGGTCGTGACCATTCCTACGGCCGATGCTTTCCGGTCCCTCAACCTTTCCCATGCAGCGATGATCCTCTGCTATGAACTCTTTGTCTGTTCGGCCGAAACACCCCAAGCCTTCACGCCCGCACAGGCGACTTCTCGTGAGCTGGAAGGCATGTTCGGGCAGATCAAGGAACTGCTCCTGGAGATAGGCTTTCTGAATCCGGAGAATCCCGACTACTGGATGACACACCTGCGGCGTCTCCTCTTCCGCATCCGCCTCACCTCAAGGGAGGTCAAGATCATCCGGGGGATCTGCAGGCAGCTTTCCTGGTACCTCGACCAGAAAAACCCCGACCGGAAAAACGCTTGACATCGAGGCGCCGTAACCGTAATACACGTGCTGGAACGGTCTTTCAACGGACTTTTGCCGGTGGATACGCCATAGAAAGCGGTTTTCCGCCAATGGCACGAGGAGATAAAACATGTACAAGCATTTTACTTTTACCGGAGCGAGGCAGATCACCTTCGGATGCGGGTCCTTCCGGAAACTACCGGATCATATCGACGCCTTCAAGACGAGACGTCCCCTGATCGTCCTCGATCGGAGCCTTTCAGAAGCCGGTTTTACCGAAAAATTCACCGAGGCAATAGGCCCCAAGATGGAATTTGCCCTTTTCGACAAGGTGGAGCCGGAACCGCACCTGGCGCTGGCCGACGAGGGGGCCGCCTTTGCCCGCAGGCATAAGAGCGATATCGTCATCGGAATCGGCGGCGGCAGCGCCATGGATGTCGCCAAGGCCATTGCCGCCCTAGCGCCGAGCCGGTCCAAGGCGGCCGATTTTCTCGGATTGAACAAAGTCGCCGGCCCCGGCCTTCCAACAATCATGGTCCCCACGACGGCGGGAACGGGCAGCGAGGTCACCTTCACGGCCGTCTTCATCCGGCCGGAGCTGAAGAAAAAAGAGGGGATGAACAGCCCCTACCTCTACCCGGATCTGGCCCTGCTCGACCCGGAGCTCACCCGGAGCCTTCCGCCCGGCCCCACGGCTACGACGGGCATCGACGCCCTCTGCCACGCCATCGAATCCTATACCTCGATCAGCGCCTCCCCCATGAGCGAAACCTTTTCCCTGGAGGCGATCGGCCTGATCGCGGCGAACCTGAGGACCTGTGTCCACGACGGCGGCAACCTCGATGCCCGGGAAGGGATGCTCCTGGGGAGCCTCTATGCGGGCCTGGGGCTGGCAAATGCCGGGGTGACGGCCGTCCATTCCCTTTCCTATCCCTTGGGCGGCACGTACGGTATCCCCCACGGCCTCGCCAATACGATCATGCTGGCCCCGGTCATGGCCTTCAATGTACCGGCATCCCTTGAGAAGTTTGCCGTCATTGCAGAGACGATGGGAGAGGTCATTGACGATCTGTCGCTGCGGGAGGCGGCCTTTCTTTCGGTGGAGGCCGTGGAGGATCTGATCGAGGATTGCGGCCTGGAAGAGCGGCTCGAAGACTTCGGGATCAAAGAAGAGGACTTCGAGGAACTAGCCAGGGCGGCCCTGACGGTGGCGAGACCGCTGGCGAACAATCCCCGCAAGGTCACCCTGGAAGACGCCGTCGCCATCTACGGCGACGCCCTGTGACCGTGTCGAACAGGCTTTTTTGAAAAGATCTTTTTGTAGGGATTCGGATCCGTTAATAAGTTGTCATTCCCGCGAAAGCGGGAAGCCAGGGAATTTGTCATAGACGTCCCGGTTTTTGAAGGGAGGAAGAACATGGCTGGAGCGGAGCTGATCGGTCAAGAGGAAATCAGGGAGGTCGTTGGGGTTCTCGAATCAGGGATCCTGGCACGGTACGGGTTCGACGCGGAAAGAAAGGGGATCTACAAGGTACGGGCCTTCGAGGAGGCCTTCGCCCGCTACTGCGGGGCGGGTTACGCCCAGGCAGTCTCCTCGGGATCGGCGGCCCTGAAGGTGGCCCTGACAGCCCTCGACGTGGGGCCCGGCGACGAGGTCATCGTTCCCGCCTTCACCTTTCTGGCCACCTACGAGGCGGTCCTGGAGGTGGGCGCCATCCCCGTCATGGCCGACATCGACGGGACCCTGAACCTCGATCCCGCCGAGATAGAGAGAAAGAAGACACCGCGGACGAAGGCCGTCATTCCCGTCCACATGTGCGGCTCCGGGGCGCACATCGACCGGATCGTGGAGACCGCCCGCCGGAACGGCCTGCTCGTCCTTGAGGACAACGCCCAAGGCTGCGGGGCCTCCTTCCGGGGAAAGAAGCTCGGGACCTTCGGCGACATGGGGATCTTCAGCTTCGACCATTACAAGACCATTACGACCGGCGAGGGGGGAATGGTCCTGACGAACGACCGGAACCTCCATTTGCGGGCCGAGTGGTACCACGATCACGGCCACGACCACCTGGGGGCGGACCGTGCCCTGGACGGGCGGACGATCCTCGGCTTCAACTACCGGATGAACGAGATCCAGGGCGCCATCGGTCTGGTTCAACTGCGGAAGCTCGACGAACTCATCGCTGCCCAGCAGCGAAACAAGAGAGAGATCAAGGAGATGCTATCGGGGATTCCGGGCGTCGGCTTCCGGGAGCTCG
Organism: Deltaproteobacteria bacterium; assembly: GCA_016929555.1. GTDB lineage: Bacteria > Desulfobacterota > Syntrophia > Syntrophales > JAFGIO01 > JAFGIO01. The sequence continues at coordinate 38,578 of JAFGIO010000271.1, forward strand.
TCGATCCCGAGGGCGATTCGGCCACCTTCCTCGCCTTCAACCTGCCCGAGGAGGTCCTGGCCGAACGCTTCCAGAAGGCCCTGGCCGAGCAGGGGGTCGGCACCGTCTGCTTCAAGCGCAACTTCTGGCATTACGTGCCCAACTGGGAGCACTTTCTGGCCCGCTCGACGGCCAACTCCAGGAAGCACCCCTACAGCCATCCCGCCAACAACGGCGCCGTCGCCTACGACCGCAGCGCCATTCCCCGGGCCGAGGACATCTTGGGCAGGACCCTCGTCATGGGGCTGGCGGTCAGGATGCCCCCGGAGCGGATGGACAAGATCCGCGGCGCCCTGGAACAGGCGGCCAGGGTGCTTTAGCGCAAGGAGCGGCAGGCTATGATCGTCGTCACCGGCGGCGCCGGATTCATCGGGAGCGCCTTCATCTGGAAGCTCAACGGTCTGGGCATCGGGGACATCCTCGTCGTCGACGAACTGGGCGAATCGGAGAAGTGGCGAAACCTCGTCAACCGAAACTATGCGGACTACGTCCACAAGGACGATTTCCTCCGGATGGTCCTGAGCGATACGGTTCCCTACGACGTCAGCGCCATCGTCCACATGGGGGCCTGCTCCTCGACGACGGAGCGTGACGCCGACTACCTCATGGAGAACAACTACCGCTACTCCTGCCGCTTGGCCGAATGGGCGCTGAAGCGCGCGGTCCGCTTCCTCTACGCCAGCTCCGCGGCCACCTACGGCGACGGCACCCGGGGCTTTTCCGACGACGACAAGGCGACCCCGACGCTCCGCCCCATCAACAGGTACGGCTACTCCAAGCAGCGCTTCGACCTCTGGGTACTGCGGCAGGGCCTGGAGGGCAAGGTGGCGGGCCTCAAGTTCTTCAACGTCTTCGGGCCGAACGAATACCACAAGGGGGACATGACGAGCGTCGTCTACAAGGCCTGCCGGCAGATCGAACAGACGGGCAGGGTGCGGCTCTTCAAATCGGCGCGGCCCGACTACGGCGACGGAGGGCAGATGCGTGATTTCGTCTACGTAAAGGACTGCACGGAGGTGATGCAGTGGCTCCTCGAACACAGCGAGGCCAACGGCATCTTCAATGTGGGCACCGGCCGGGCGCGCACCTGGAACGACCTGATCGGGGCCGTCTTCGCGGCCCTGGGGCGCAAGCCCCAGATCGAGTACATCGACATGCCCGCTGAGCTTCGCAGCCAGTACCAGTACTTCACCGAGGCGAAGATGGAGAAGCTCCGGTCCCGGGGCTGCCCCGCCGCCTTCGGCCCCCTGGAGGAGACCGTCCGCGACTA
>JAFGIO010000065.1 GCA_016929555.1 Deltaproteobacteria bacterium
TCCACGTAGCGCAGCCTTCCCAGATCGATGGTACGGACGTGGCTTTCACGGATCGTATCCAGAGACCGGTCAATGTTGTTGGGGATGGGAATCGTTTTGCAGAAATCGCAGCCTGTGCCGTTGGGGACAAATCCAAGCAGGGCATCCGGACGGCTGGAACCGTCGTCATTCATGAACCCGTTGATGACCTCATTGAGCGTTCCGTCGCCGCCCACGCAGACGATCAAATCGGCGCCGTCGTTGAGGAAACGCTGTGCAAGCCTGGTTGCGTCGCCCATGCCGGCGGTGTGGTAAGCGCGAAAGTCCCCGAGTCTGTCGCGTGCCTTGGCCTCGATGGCGGGCCATTCCCTGCCGGTGGCGCCGTTGCCTGCATGGGGATTGACGATGAAAATCTTTTTTGTCGAACCCAAAGTGACCTCCTCGTCCCGTGTCGAGTCCATGTCCCTCTGATTCACCCGTTTGGGTATGGATGAATGCCGGGGAAAACCCGCAAGGATGCCCTCGTGGCCATCGTCTGCAGACGGGTCGGCGTTCTCACCTCTCGACGGTTCTTCGTCTGCCATCCTTTATTTTTTTTCATAGCATAAGGCTTCCCCCATTACAAGCAGGCGGAAGCGGCCTGGATGAGCTTGTAGGCCTGATTCCGGGTCAGGGAATCGTCTTGACCGGCCCTTTCCTTCCGTGATACTCAGCATTTTGCATCCGCCCTGCAAATTTAGATTTGCAGGGAAGGATCGGGAGGAAATCGATGCGTTCGGAGCCGGTGTTTCCGGCTGGAGAAATGACATGGCCGAGGTGATCGTCGTAGGCGCCGGCGCAAGCGGAATGATGGCTGCCGGCAGGGCCTCGGAGTTGGGAGCCAAGACCCTTCTGCTGGAGAAGACAGACGGACCCGGAAAGAAGATTCTGATCAGCGGCAAGTCGCGCTGCAACCTGACCAATGACAAGGATCTGGATACCTTCATCGGCATGTACGGCCCGAACGGCTCTTTCCTTTATGGGGCCTTCAGCCGCTTTTTCCGGGACGAGCTGCTTGCCTTCCTCCGCCGTTACGGCGTCGAAACCAGGGTTGAGAGAGGCGGTCGAATCTTTCCCGCCTCCGAAAGCGCCTCCGATGTGGTCGTCGCCTTCCAGCGCTTCCTGCAGGACCAGGGGACGGAAATGATTGCCGGGACGCGCGTTACGGGAATCGAGGTCCGGGACGGCCGTGCGAAGGGTGTTCGGACGGCGTCGGGCCTTTATGAGGCCTCTGCCGTAGTCCTTGCCACCGGAGGCTCCACCTATCCCGGCACCGGCTCCTCCGGGGACGGTTACAGGATGGCCCGCGCCTTGGGCCACGCCATCGTCAAACTGCGTCCCTCTTTGGTGCCGCTCGTGGTGGATGACAGGGATCTTGCCCGTTCCATGCAGGGGGTCAGTCTCCGCAATGTGCGTCTGACGGCCTACCGGTGCCGTGCTTCGGAAATCGAACCGGCCTGGATTCCCGGGCCCGGCACTCCCGATGTGATCTCGGGAAGGCATGGCGTGACGCCTCTTATCGAAAGCCGACAGGGGGAAATGATGATCACCCACTTCGGTCTCGGCGGGCCAATTACGCTCCTGATGAGTCTCGCCGTCGTCGACGCCCTGGAGCGGGGGTCCGTCAGTATCGCCATCGATCTCAAGCCGGCCCTGGATAGGAAACAGCTTCACAGACGGCTCCAGAGGGACTTCGACCTTTTCGGACGGCGCCGGTTCCGGCGGATCCTGGCGGGGCTGCTGCCGCAGAAGATGATCGACCCCTTTGTGAAGCTTGCCGGCATTCCTCCCGACAAGCCGGCCCATCAGATCCATGCCGAGGAAAGGGAACGGCTCGTCGATCTGATCAAGATGTTCCGGTTTGACATCAAAGGGTCCCTGCCTCTGTCGCGTGCCATCGTCACGGCGGGCGGTGTTTCGCTGCAAGAGATCGATCCCCGAACCATGGCCTCCCGACGGATCGGCGGGCTCTTTTTCTGCGGCGAGGTGATGGATATCGACGCCGACACGGGAGGGTACAACCTTCAGGCCGCCTTTTCGACGGGTTATGCGGCCGGTGAGGCGGCGGCACGCCACGTGGGGAAGTAAACGTCAAACAAGAAGAAGGGGACAAAGGGTGAAGACGATGAAGGTCAGCAGCGTAAGCGAAATGAGGGCCATGGACCGATACGCCATCGAAACGATCGGCATACCCGAGGAAGTGCTTATGGAAAATGCCGGGATGGCGGCCTCGTTGGTCCTGGCGCGGGAAGTGGGCATCCGGGCCGGCAGGATCTCCGTCATCTGTGGAGCGGGCAACAACGGCGGTGATGGATTTGTCGTTGCCAGAAATATCCATGCCGCCGGAGGCGATGCCCGCGTTTTCATCCTCGGCGGGCTTGACAGGTTTCGGGGCGCCGCGAAAAGGAATCTCGACATCATCAAGAAACTTCCCCTGGAAATCAAAGAGGTTGCAGCGGCAGCAGCCATCAGGAACGACCTGTACCACAGCCGGGCGATCGTGGATGCCCTCTTCGGAACGGGCCTCGACCGGGAGGTCCAGGGTCTCCATCGCGAGGTGATCGATCTAATCAACGGGAGCGGCCGGAAGGTTCTCAGCCTCGACATCCCGTCGGGCGTCAACGGCGACACGGGCGAGGTCATGGGCGCGGCGGTCAAGGCCGATTGCACCGTCACCTTCGGACTTCCCAAGGTCGGCAACCTGCTCTATCCCGGCTTCGATCTGGGCGGGAAACTTTTCGTTACCCACATCACCTTCCCCCCGTCGCTTCATGACAGCGACTCCCTTACGGTTCAGGTAAACGATGCGGTGCCCCTTCCTCGGAGGATTCCCACGGCCCACAAGGGACGGATGGGTGACGTCCTCTTCATCGCCGGAGCGGCCAGCTATTACGGCGCTCCCCTTTTTGCCGCCTTGTCCTTTCTGAAGGCCGGCGGGGGGTACTCCCGGTTGGCAGCGCCGAAATCAGTGGTCCCCGTCGTCGCCCAGATGGGCGGCGAGATCGTCTTTCATCCTCAAAAGGAAACCCGTCAGGGGAGTCTCGCCGCCTCGAGCCGCACGGGGCTGCTCGACTTGGCCCGGATCGCGGACATGGTGGTGCTGGGACCCGGCCTCTCCCTCCAGGAGGAGACCCAGCAACTCGTCAGGGATCTGGCCTGTGCCATTGACAAGCCTTTGCTGTTGGATGGAGACGGCATAACGGCCGTTTCTGGCTGTGAAGATCTCGTCAGGCAGCGGCATGCGCCGACGATCCTGACACCGCACCCCGGCGAGATGGCGAGAATGACGGGATGCAGCATTTCCGAGATCGGTCGCCGGAAGGTTGCCATTCTCAAGGAAACGGCCCGCCGGTGGAACGCCTTCGTCGTTCTGAAGGGCGCCCACTCCCTGATCGGCACCCCGGACGAGCGCATCTTCATCAACCTGAGCGGAAATCCGGGGATGGCGACGGCGGGTTCCGGGGATGTCCTAACCGGCACCGTGGCGGCAATGAGGGGTTTGGGGCTGGACCTGGAGGGGGCCGTGAGGCAGGGCGTTTTTATTCATGGCCTGGCGGGGGATCTGGCGGCGGAGGAGAAAGGCGAGGACGGGATCACGGCACGGGATATCCTCGATTATCTGCCCGGAGCCCTCAAAGCCGTCCGTGAGGGCGGTGCCGAGGCTGGGTGGAATAGATGCGAAATTCCTTGTCTCCTTTAATCAAGAGGAAATTGAAATTAGATCCTTCTTTCGATGATGTAGTCAGAGATGGCGATCAGTGCGGCCTTCGCGTCGGAGTCCTCGAAATCCCCGAGGATGCCCTTCCCCTCTTCGATGAAGGAACGGGCTTTTTCAAGGGCGTAGGCGATGCCGCCGTAGCGGCTGATGAGCGCCATGATGCCGCCGGTCGCCTGGTCTTGCTGCGCCGACGTTCCCAGGAACCGCTTGACCAGTTCCTTCTCTTCCCGGGAACATCGCTTCAGCGCGTGGATGAGGGGAAGCGTGATCTTTCCTTCCTCCAGATCCTTACCGATGACCTTCCCGAATTCCTCCTCCTTGGCCACATAATCGAGGGTATCGTCGGTGATCTGGAAGGCGGAACCGATGCGCATGCCGAACCGGGTCAGCGCCTCTACCTGCGTGGCGGGGGCGTCGGCGAGGATGGCGCCGATGGCGCAGGCGGCGGCGATCAGGATGGAGGTCTTTTTCTCGATGAGAGAGAGATACTCCCTTTCGCCGATCCCGATGTCGCCGGATCGGGAAAGCTGGAACAGTTCCCCCTCCGCCATGGTGTTCGTCGTCGTGCACATGAGCTTCATGACGGCAAGGCTGCCGTCGTCGGTCATGAGCTTGAAGGATTTCGAGACGAGGAAATCGCCGACCAGGACGCTGGCCGAATTGCCCCAGATGTTGTTGGCCGATGCCTTGCCTCGCCGGGTCTCTGCATGATCCACGACGTCGTCGTGCAGCAGGGTGGCCGTGTGAATGAGCTCGATCATGGCGGACATGGGATAGCGGCGCTCGCCTCTGTAGCCGCAGAGATCGGAGGTCGCCAGCAGCAGGAGGGGTCTGAAACGCTTTCCGCCGCTGCCGACGAGGTGATCGACGATCTTGACGATGAGATCCACATCGGTCGAGAGGTGGCGTTTCATGCAGTCCTCAACACGCCTGATGTCCTCTCCATAATAGCGAAAAACGTCCTGTATCCGCATATCCGTCGGTTCCCTATCGATAAATCGCAGGCACTATATGTTAACGGTCCTGTGATGTCAAATAATTATGACGGAACCTTTCCGGTTCCGGGCAGGACCCTGCCGCCTCCCTTCGAGCGGCCAGCAACCCGGGAGACGCGAAGGGGAGCGGAAAAAGGGCTTGCCAAACCATCGAATCCTTGTTAAAAAAGGGCAAACATATTGAAAGGATGACCCATGGGAGAGGGCATAGGCGATTATACGAAGTACATCACCGATCTTCGCCGGCACATGTGGATTGACGGCGTAGAGACGGAATTGCGGCGGCTGATCTGGCAGATCGCCGTAACGGGAAAATATATCTCCGCCAAGATTCATGAATCGAACCGGAAGCTGGCCGGTTTTCAGAACATCTACGGAGAGGAGCAGCTCTCCCTGGACCGGAGCGCCGATGAAATCCTCAAGAACCAGCTTCAATATTCCGGTTTCGTCCGCGACTATTCCTCGGAGGAGCAGGACACCATCGTCCGGATCGGTCAGGGGAATGAAAAGTATTACGTCACCGCCGACCCCCTGGATGGATCATCCCTGGTCGATACCAACCTGGCCATCGGCACCATCATCGGCATTCACAAGGAATCCATGATGGCCGAAGGTCGCCGGTCCATGGTTGCGGCCCTCTACATCACCTACGGGCCGCTGATCACCATGGTCTATTCGGCGGGCAAGGGGGCCCATGAATTCGTGCTGAACCGTGAGGGAGAGTATGTGCTTTCCCAGGAAAACATCACCCTCGAAGAGCGGGGGTCCATCTACAGCCTCGGCGGATTGCGCAAGGACTGGACGGAAGGTCATCGGAGGTATGTGGAGCACCTCGAAGAGGCTGGTTACAAGCTCCGCTACAGCGGCGGTTTCGTGCCGGATATCAACCAGATCCTCATCAAGCGGGGCGGCATCTTCACTTATCCCGCCCTGAAGAAAAGTCCCCGGGGCAAACTCCGGCTGCTTTTCGAACTGCAGCCCATGGCCTTCATCTTCGAACAGGCGGGAGGGATGGCCACGGACGGCCGGGAGCCGATCCTTGCCCTCAGGGTGGAAGACCTCGACCAGCGCTGTCCCATCTACATCGGCAGCCGCTACGAAGTTGAAAAGGCGGGAGAATTTCTGAAAGATCATCCCTAACTATTTGCTGGAAACCTCAAGGAGGGTTGGTTCTATGGTTTTCGAGAATCTGGATCAGTTGCGCAAAGGTTTGGAAGGCATTCTGGAGACGGCCGGGGATGATGTCAAGGTCTTCGACGAGGAGAAGCTGCGCGGCTCTCTCATAGACGACTTGATTTATACAGCCGTCTTCAGTTCCGATGAGGAAACCAAAAAGGCCGCCCGGTGGCTCATTCGCCAAGCGGGCGCCGCCGCGGGCGCTTTTCTGGCTTCCATCGCTCCCCTCTACGAGGCCATGGGAAAGGGCGAGGTCAAGGGCTTCACGGTGCCGGCCATCAATATCAGGGCGCTCACCTACGAGACGGCCAAGGCCGTCTTCCGGGCCATCCTGAAGGATCGCGTGGGACCCGTCCTTTTTGAGATCGCCCGCTCCGAGATCGATTACACACTGCAGAGGCCCGAGGAGTACACCAGCGCCGTCCTGGCTGCCGCCCTCAAGGCGGGTTACCGGGGGCCCATCTTCATGCAGGGCGACCACTTCCAGATGAACGCAAAGAAGTTCGCCGCGAATCCCGATGGGGAAATTAAGGCCGTCAAGGACCTGATTTGGGAGGCCCTGGATGCGGGCTTCTACAATATCGACATCGATACTTCCACCCTCGTGGACCTTTCAAAGGCCACCGTGAAGGAGCAGCAGCGCACCAATTTCACCTTGGCCGCGGAATTCACGACCATGATCCGCGATCTGGAGCCGGAGGGCATCACCGTCTCCGTGGGGGGCGAGATCGGCGAGGTGGGCGGGAAGAACAGCACCATCGAGGAGCTGCGCGCCTTCATGGACGGCTATCTCGAGGAACTCGAAAAGAGCGGTGAATCCCTCAAGGGAATCAGCAAGATCAGCGTCCAGACCGGCACCACCCACGGCGGTGTGCCGCTGCCCGACGGGAGTATCGCAGAAGTGAATCTCGATTTCGATGTTCTGGAGAAGCTGTCGGCTTTCGCCAGGGAGGCCTACGGACTCAGCGGCGCCGTTCAGCACGGGGCTTCGACGCTTCCCGAAGAGGCCTTCGACAGGTTTCCCGCCATCGGAACGGCGGAGATTCACCTGGCGACGGGCTTCCAGAACCTGATCTACGACAGCCCGAATCTCCCGGCGGCGCTCCGCGACAAGATCTACGCCTACATCAGGACGGAACTTGCAGGCGAGAAGAAGGACAGCGACACGGAGGACCAGTTCCTCTACAAGACCCGCAAGAAGGGTTTCGGCCCCTTCAAGCGGGAACTCTGGCACCTCCCGGCCGATGCGCTGGCCGCACTTGGGGGGGAGCTTGAAGAGCGATTCGCCTTTCTATTCAGGAAGCTCAACGTCACCGGCACGGAGGAAACCGTCCGGAAATACGTCAAACCCGTCGCCATTCCCCTGAAGGCCCCGGCAGGCTTGAATGGATAATCCTGGACGGATTGAAGCCACTGTGCCGCGATTCAGGGCAGGAACAGCGGAACGTGGGCGAAGCGGTTGACATCCACGAGGCCGCAATCGGTGATCTTGAGCTCCGGGATGACGGGCAGGGCAAGAAAGGAGAGGGCCATGAAGGGCTCGGGAAGGGTGCAGCCCAGGGCCGATGCCGCCTGACGAAGCGACTCCCATCCCCGGGCGACTTCCCCGAGAGGCCGGTCCGACATCAAACCGGCAATGGGCAGGGGAAGTTCTGCCAGAACGCCGCCACTCTTCACCACCGCCATGCCTCCCCCGAGGGAGGCCACTTCCCGGACCGCCGCCAGCATGTCGCCGTCGGTGCACCCAAGGCAGACGATGTTGTGGGAATCATGGGCGACCGATGAGGCCAGGGCGCCTGCCCGGAGGCCGAACCCCCGGACCATCCCCCGTCCGATATTCCCCGTTCCCCGGTGGCGCTCCACCACGGCGATCTTGATCAGGTCCCGCCCGGTGTCGGCAACGACGGCGCCTTCTCGGACGGGAGCGGGAAGGATGGCGCCCTTCGTGAGGATCTGGCCGGGTATCAGGTCGATGACCCGGATGTGTTTTCCCTTCTGTTCAATGATGAAGGCACCTTCGTCGAGATCCTTGACGTTCATGGGGCCGAGCCCCTCGGCTCCTGTCGAAAGCGCTGAAAGATTCCTGCCGGGGATTCCTTTATCGCAAACCTTTCTTCCCCCTTTGTAAACGGTCTCCACCTGGAAGGGATGAAGGGAGGAGAGGACGAGAAGATCGGCACGAAAGCCCGGTGCGATGGCGCCCCTGTCCTTCAGGCCGAAGTAGCGGGCCGTGTTGAGGGAGGCCATCTGGATTGCCTGGACGGGATCGAGACCCGTATCGACGGCCAGATCGATCAGATGGTCCAGGTGGCCCTTCCCGAGCAGGTCGCCGGGATGGAGGTCGTCCGTCACGAGGGAACACTGATGGATGTTCCCGGGGGTCACGATGGGCAGGAGGTCCCGCAGGTTTTTCGCCTGCGTGCCCTCCCGGATCATGATGTGCATCCCCAGACGCATTTTCTCCAAGGCCTCCCCGGCCGTTGTGCACTCGTGATCCGAACCGATACCGGCGGCGATATAGGCATTGAGGTCCCTGCCAGAAAGCAGGGGAGCATGGCCGTCCTTCACCCGATCGCAGAAGGCGGCGATCTTTTCCAGGACTGCCGCTTCGCCGCCGATGAGCCCCGGATAGTTCATCATCTCGGCCAGGCCCAAGACCCTCTCTTCATTACGGAATAACGCCAGGTCAGCGGCGGAAAGGGTCGCGCCGGAGGTCTCCAGGTGGGTGGCGGGGACGCAGGAGGGAAGCATGATGAAGAAATCCACGGGGAGTCCCTCGCTGCCGTCGAGAAGGTAGCGGATTCCCTTTGCCCCCAGCACGTTGGCGATTTCGTGCGGGTCGGCCACGACGGCGGTGGTGCCCCGAGGCAGGACGACCCGGGCCAGCTCGGCCGGGGCGAGCAGGCTGCTTTCGACGTGGATGTGGCCGTCGATGAGGCCGGGGCAGAGATATTTCCCCGTTGCGTCGATTTGCTCCCGCCCGCCGTAGTCGCCGACGCCGACGATCAGGCCTTCATGTACGGCCACATCGGCTTGTACGATCTCGCCGGTGAAGACATTGACGACACGTCCGCCCTTCAGGACGAGATCGGGGGCGATCTCTCCCCGGGCGGCGCGGATTCGATTCCCAAGGGTTTCCGCCGTCATTATTTCAGGTTCATCCGCTTCTGGCTCATTTTGATTCCAATGAAGTTGACGACATCGTAAAAAACCCTCATGCCCTGTGGGGCGCCACGAAGCATGTAAATAAGCAAGGTCATTCCCGCGCAGGAATGACGACTTTTTTACGGGACCATCACAGTTGCGCTGATTCTGAATATCGTTTTCACGCACCAAAGAGCGAGAAGCGGTCGGCTATCGGACATGAGCCTGCCGCGTCCAAAGAGAGCAACGGGAGAATCAGCGCGAGTGGTACGAGTCATTTGGATCGGCTTGTTGGCCCCTCCCTTTTCTTCAAAACGTAGCCCTGGATCTTTCGGTGAAACTCTTAAAGATCACTGAGTTTCTTTAGAACCTTATCGATCTTCGTCATCTTCCAGTTTCTCTATATCTGCCTGATCCTGCTTGGAGTTCCTCATCCTCTTGAGCCATATCAGATCTTTCTTGTTCGCAAGCATGACCCTTCCTTCTTCCGACTCCGCCTCCACAGCAGCTTTTACTATTTTTCTCGCCTCTTCGTCTTTCGCAACGAGGATGTCGATCAACAGTTCATCCTCGGGTGCCTCTACCTTCAAAAAGGGGAGTAGTTCAATGCCCACGTTCTGGAACGTCCAAAACGATGCTGATTCAAAGTATCCCTTGTTGCCAAGAATACCTTTCGCTGGATCGAAATCCTCGGAATCAACAAGAAGGTCAATATCGCGGGTAAAGCGCGGCTCCGTATAAAATGCCATCGCCACCCCGCCCACAAGGGCATACTTCACCTTCAGCTTCTCAAACTGCGTTACCAGCCTTTTGAAATCCTCGAACACATTCATGCCGTTTTCCGTAGGGCTATCGAAAAGCGCACCCGGAGCGGCCCAGCGGGCCGCGATCGGGTGGAGCGATTTTGTGTACGCCCGGCATGGGCGTGAACTTATAAGGTGAAAGTTCCCTGTATGTGAATCCTGTCGATGATTTAATCATTGACACAAGTACTAGCCGAAGGCAAGGGCGGAACCGTGAGGACCGTCCGAAGGAAGCCGGAGTGCAAAGCTGTGAGTGAAGCCTGTCCCGGACCTGATCCGGGAAACAGAAACAGCATACAAGGCTGAGTCTCCGGACAAGTCAGCACAACATGACAAAGCCCTGGATTCGGGAGATACGGTAAATGCTGCGTTTGCATAGTCACAGTTCACGTTCTTATCCGGGGAGACCTGCCCGGTTGGCAACTCCGTAGAGAGTGGCACCCGTCATGGCAACATGCCGTGGAACCGGACAGGAGTCAGCAGAGGCCATAGTAGGCGCAGGACGTTGCCAAAAGGCTGCATGGCAACTGGAAACGAGCCCGGGGAAGAGAAAGACCGGGAGGTCTCATCCCGCTGAAGGACCCAACCCAAAGTAGAGAATTCGCCCATATGTGCTCCGAAACGTGATGAACCCGAACGGGTGAGCGGAAAAGGTCGGGCGCGACGTAAGGGAAAACGCATGCTCAAGGATAAACTTGCAGTTGTCGCCTTCTTTTTAAAGAGCTATGAGTTATGCTGTATCCGGCTAAGGCTCGACATTCTTTGGGGACCGCCAGCTCGGCCGCAATCATGTTATCGATATCTATTTTCATGAACGGTAATCAATGTTTGGATGCATACACTCGAACTGTGCAGTGTATCTTTGGCATCCGCACCAGTGGGACGTTAACCGCCGATTATTTCATTTAGACCTTCAATAATTAAAGAAAGCTGGTCATCGGATGCAGTTGCTATTTTCTTCCCAATGCGTTTTATAGAAAGTGTGCGAATCTGGCTGATTTTAACCCAGGATTTCTTCGGTAGATTTTTTTCTGATAGCTCCAGGGTGAGAGGATAACCGGCTCGTTGAGGTTGGCTTGTCAGCGCAACAGCGATTACTGTCCCCGATCTTTCGTTGAAAACGTTGTGGCTCAAAATGAGAACAGGACGCAACCCGCCCTGCTCACTTCCGATGACTGGATTTAAATCAGCCCAGTAGATGTTCCCCCTCAATATGCCGGCCATTCTTCCAACTCCGATTTGAAACCCTCTTCAGCGAAAAACTGTTCAAAATCGGGATCAAGTTTTGCGCACTCTTGAGCTAAACGGCTTTTTTGCATTCGAGTCAATTTCTCCATCACCGCCTCCTGAATCGCTTTACTTCGGTTAGGAAAAATATTGGATTTTACAAGCATATCAAGTTTTTTTACCATCTCATTATCTAATGTAATAGCTATTTTCGAAGCACCCATTTTCATTACCTCCGGTATGATAATAAATCATACCAGCCTCTGTTTCAAGAAATATTTTATACATTGTTCACCCGGATATTCGGTCATCTATTCTTCGTTGAGATTCTTGAGAATCTTTTTTGCCAATGGTTCTTTGATCTCGGGGTGCCTGGGGATAGCTTCCACCGTTCCATCTTTCGGATTCATCCAAAGCGAATGGGAAACTTCTTCCCGCTTCAGATAGCAGCCAGCAATTCGCAGCCTTCGCTCCAACTTTCGTCGCTTCATCCGACTTGAAGTCAAAAGTTTCATGAAGCACGCCAAAAAGATAGACGACACCAAGCTCATTGACCGGTGCGCATGAAAAAGACTTGAATGTTATTTATCTCCAAAGATGCGTTTTCGGTTTGCAGTGGTCCTTATTTCTTCTTACCCCAATAAAAGCTCACCGAGGCGCGGTTTTTTGCGCATCCGGTGCAGCGACTCGTTACCCGCTGTCCTTTTCAGGTTCATCAGGTAGCTGGGCTCCATGCCATACAGCAACGATCCATACGGTCTTATCCTTGATTCTATAGAAAAAACGATAAGGCCTTACAATTACCTCGCGAAAAGGTAAGTCCGGGAACTCCGGTAGCAGTCTTCCCGACTCGGGAAACTCCCTAAGACGGGAAAGCGATTTCTCTGCCTTTTGGCGAAAGCTTACCGCCGCCGAGGGATTGTCTTGGTGCATATAGGCAATAGCTTCAATAAACTGGCGGCGAGCTGTGGGGGTAAACAGGATTTTCAAGGTTTTGCCGCCTCGAGAAAACGGTCAGCCTCTTTCAGCACATCGTCAAGCTTATGGCCAATACCTGCCTCTATTTCTTTCTCCCCTCTGGCCAACAAGTGCAAAACATCCATTTCGTGCTGTGCGTTCTGATAGACTTCCATGCTGACCATGACTGCTGTTGCTCTTCCTCGTTGGGTAATGAAAACAGGTTCTCTCGAAGATGACACACTCTTGACCACATCGCTGGCGTTTTGTCTAAGATCGGAAATTGGTATAATTTTGGGAACGGTTGGCATTGGTTGTACCTCCTATAATGTTACCAAAGGTACTACCAAAGGATAATTTTGTCAAGAATCTGTTTCGTCTATTTACGGGTAACGGCGAGTTGAGCGGTTTGATGGCAGGCTGCCGGCGAATGCGCTCGAACGATATGTTCGGCGGTGCGAGTCAGCACGCGGTCGGACTATCGGGCGAGTGCGAAAGCGCAACTCGCCGCACGGTCGCGCATTGTGCGACCGTACGGCAGGCATGAGGGGCGCGAGTTTACGAGCGTCCCTCTCCATGCCCTTGTTCGGCCCTCTTCTGTCTCTTGATAATTGCGGTCAGACCCCGGAGAGCCTCGTTGACCGATTCGTGGTCAGGAAAATACTCAGCCACATCAGGATCAATAACTACAACGTTGTTTCCTTCCGCATATCGCTTTGCATATTTTCCCCTGACTCCGCCGGTAAAATTGTATTCCTCCAGCATATCTGGATCATTCTTCATTCTCTTCATATCTTAACCTCTCTTTTTTGGTCGCCACCCTGGTACTGATAATGCGTATTCGCTCACCTCTGTCGGTATGGACGATAACCAGAAGTCGCCCTTGAATGGATCGTCCAATAAGGACAAAGCGGTCCTCATCCTCGGAATGCAAGGGATCGTCAATCGTCTGTGACACCGGGTCACGAAACGCCGTGCTCGCCTCGTTGAAAGAGACACCCTGTGTTTTGATGTTCAGCCTTGCCTTTTTTCGATCCCATTCAAACAGTAACCCCATAATACGTCGAATTCCTTCTTTGCTAGTGCCGAACGCCAAGTTCACCGGGAGTGCAAGCGATACGGTGGAACGCCGGGTTATCCGCCCTTTTTCTATGCTGCTGTCTTCAGAGTCACGTGCATTCCAGCTTTGGTAGCAAGAATGATTAGCCTTTCAAGGCTAAACTTCTCCCACTTGCCGGTCGTAAGGTCGGAGACCCTTGACTGAGTGATGCCCAGGATCGCCGCGGCTTTGGTCTGTGTGAGTTTCTTGGCTTTGATGAACCTGCGGAGATCAGCCATGAGATCAGCTCGCATTTGAAGAATAGCAGCTTCGTCAGGTGAATAGCCTAGATCAACAAACACGTTCCCGGACGAATTGATGATAGCTTCATTCATAGATTGCCTCCAATCTTCTTGAATCTTCTATGGGCCAACTCGATATCATTCTTGTTCGTCTTTTGGCTCTTCTTCTGAAAGGCATGGAGCACATAGACAGCATCAGATAGCTTTGCCATATAGATGACTCGCCACTCTCCCAACACACGAATACGGATTTCTCGCACGCCAGAGCCTATGGACGACATGGCCTTCCAATCTCGTGGATCAAAGCCGTTCTGAACCGCCCGAAGCTCAAAACCTGCAGCACGCCGGGCTTCCTCTGGGAAATTACAGAGGTCATCGAGACTTGACCCAACGAATATCAGTGGCTTGGTATCCATTTAAGCATTATATAAGTTGTGATATATTTCGCAAGTCTATCCGGTTTTCAGGTTTCTTAAGGATAACGATTAATGTCTTAGATTGGTATTTGCCGAATTTCTGTGACAGCCTAAATTACTTTTAGAAAAATGGAAAGTAAAATATAAACCCGAAATCAGGCATGATTTAGCTTCCATCATTGGGTTTTTTGTTAATAAAGGCTAAAAATCAAGCTGGTAAAATACGGAAAAAAATCCTTTGATGCTCGATGACAAGCTGCCGGAGTTCCAAAAGCACCTTCTGGAAAAGAATCTGGTCCCGGCTAAGAACGTGCCGTTCTATGCCAATTGGGTAAGCCGGTTTCTCGATTATGCAAGACGCAATGAATTGTCCGCCTTGGAATATCGGGAATCTACGGTTTTGGGTTTTTTGGATTTACTGAAAAAAGACAAGCATGTTCTGGATTGGCAGCACCGTCAGGCAAATGATTCTATCATGCTTTATTATTTTAACTATCTTAACGAGACAGATGCCCGATCGGTAAAAGCTTTATCATCTGGTAGCGTGCAGGAAACCATTCAAGAAACGAGACGCCTGATTCGCCTGAAACATTATTCATACAGCACGGAAAGAACCTATCTCCATTGGATCGAACGGTTTCTCGAATATGCCAGGCAAACGGGGGGAAAAACAATTTCCGAGACCGGCGAATCCGATTTCAAGAATTTCCTCAGCCATCTTGCCCTTAAACAGCGGGTTTCCGCTTCCACGCAGAACCAGGCCTTTAACGCGGTTTTATTTTTCTTCCGACATATCCTGGGAAAAGAAGCGGGAAATCTTGCCCATACCGTCCGCGCAAAGCGAGGGAAGAAACTGCCCGTGGTCTTTTCTGTAGAAGAGGTTAGACGATTATGGGCCTGTATGACGGGCAGGGATTTGCTCATCGCCGGGCTGATCTACGGTGCGGGGTTGAGGCTGATGGAACTCGCCCGTCTGAGAGTCAAGGACATAGATTTTGATTTGAATACGGTAACCGTCCGAAGCGGCAAAGGTGATAAGGACAGGACGACAATCCTGCCGGCAAAGGTTAAAGATCTCCTTAGGAAACACTTGGTCGAAGTCAAAAGCCTGCATGAGCGGGATCTTTCCCGAGGATACGGCGAAGTCCATCTTCCCGATGCGTTGAGCAGAAAATACCCCAACGCGGGCAAAGAATGGGCCTGGCAATACGTTTTTCCTGCCAGCAATCTTTCTGTCGACCCGCATGGCGGCAGGGTGGCCCGCCATCATATCAGCGACTCCGCCATCCAGGAGATCATAAAAAAGGCCGTCAGGAAGGCCGGCATTCCCAAACACGGCTCGGTGCATACGCTGCGCCACAGCTTCGCGACCCATTTGCTGATGAACGGCGTCAACATCCGGGAGGTGCAGGAGTTGCTCGGCCATAAAAACGTGGAAACGACGATGATCTACACGCATGTGCTGCGGGATATGTCCAAAGCCCCGAAGAGCCCGCTGGATCTCCTTCTGGAAGGATCGTAACCGCCCTCGCGGTGTTCTACGAAACATGACGGGATTTTAAAAATCCGAAAGATCAAAAGATCAGCGGATGTTGGCGCCGGGCTTCGGCTCGCGGTCGAAGGACAGGACGGTCAGCCCCTCGGCTGTATCGGTGGCGAGGAGCATGCCCCGGGATTCAACGCCCATGAGCTTCGTGGGTTTCAGATTGACGACGACGGCGATCTTCCTGCCGATCAGCTCTCCCGGCTTGTAATCCTTGGCGATGCCCGCCACGATGGTCCGCTCTTCGCCCACGTCGATTTTCATCTTGATGAGCTTGTTCGATTTGGGAACGGCCTCCGCTTCCAGAACGGTGGCCACCCGCAGGTCCACCTTCTCGAAATCGGCATAGTCGATCTCGGCCTTGAAGGGAGGTGCCTGTTCCTTGGGCGTTTCCGCTTTTTCCTCCTTGCGGTATTCGACGCGTGGGAAGAGCGCGCCCGCGGGTTTCAGTTCGTTTCCTTCGGCCAGTCCTCCCCATCGGCGGATGCTGTCGAAATCCTGAACCGTCCCGTCTTCGATTCCGAGCTGCGCCATGATCCTTTCAGACGCCCCGGGCATGAAGGGCGCGATGAGAACGGACACGACCCGCAACGCCTCGAGAAGATGGTGCATCACACCGTTCAAGCGCCCTTTTTGGTCCGGATTTTTGGCCAGGACCCAGGGCTCGCTTTCGACGATGTACCGGTTCAGTGCGTTGATGAGTTCCCAGACGGCGATAAGGGCCTTGTGAAAGGCGAGATCCTCGAAATTTTTCTCCACCTCCGCGACCACCCGCGAGGCGAGGTCCCGGAGTATCCGGTCTTCGTCAGCCGGAGGACCCGCCGGCGGGACCCGTCCCCCGCAGAATTTCGAGGCCATGGTCAGGGTGCGGCTCACCAGGTTGCCCAGATCGTTCGCCAGATCCGAGTTGATCCGCTGGACGAAGGCCTCCTCGCTGAAGCTGGAGTCGAGGCCGAAGACCATATCGCGGAGCAGGAAGTATCGGAAGGCGTCCAGGCCGTACTTGTCCTTGAGCATGAGCGGCTTCACGACGTTGCCCAGGGTCTTGGACATCTTGCTCTGGTCGACGTTCCAGTAGCCGTGGACGTTCAGGTGCCGGCAGGGTTCGATTCCCGCCGCCTTGAGCATCGTCGGCCAGTAGATGCCGTGGGGCTTCAGGATGTCCTTGGCGATGAGATGCTGGGCGGCAGGCCAGAAGGTGCGGAATTTTTCCCCGTCGGGATAACCGATGGCCGTGATGTAGTTGATCAGGGCGTCGAACCATACATAGGTCACGTACTGGTCGTCGAAGGGAAGGGTGATCCCCCAGATGAGCCTGGTCTTCGGCCGGGAGATGCAGAGATCCTCAAGGGGTTCCCGGAGAAAGGCTAGGGCCTCGTTCCGGTAGCGCTCGGGCCGAATGAAGTCGGGATGGTCCTTGATGTAGCCGATGAGCCAGTCCTGGTATTTGCTCATGCGAAAAAAGTAGTTGCTTTCCTTGCGGTATTCGGGCTCGCTCTGGTGGTCCGGGCATTTTCCCTCCTGGAGCTCCTTCTCCATGTAGAACCGCTCGCAGCCCACGCAGTAATACCCTTCGTATTCGCCGAAGTAGATGTCGCCGGCCTCGTAGACCTTCTGGAGAATTCTTCGGACCGTTTCGACATGGTCGTCGTCGGTCGTCCGGATGAAGTAATCGTTCGTGACGGCGAGTTCCGGCCAGAGGGCCCGGAACTGCGCGCTGACCTGGTCCGCATAGGCCTTCGGCGACATGTTCGCCTTCCGGGCCGCCTCGGCGATCTTGTCGCCGTGTTCGTCCGTTCCCGTGCAGAAATAGGTCCGGTAGCCGCGGAGACGGTGGTAACGGGCCAGAACATCGGCGACGATGGTGGTGTAGGCATGGCCGATGTGGGGAGAGGCGTTCACGTAGTAAATGGGAGTCGTAATGTAGAAATTCTTTTCCATGCCTTACCTGCCTTTTGGTATGTCTCCGGCTTCCCCCTGCGATCCGACCGTCCTGAGGTCGGCGGCGGGTACTCTTTCCGAGGCAAGCCGGATCTCGATGATCAGGCATCCTTCATGTGAATGGTGATTTCCTTGCCGTTCTCCAGTTCCACGGAAACTTCGCCGGCAAGAACGTTCTGGCGTACGACCTTTCCCGGTCCCTCCGCGGTGGGAATGATCTTCCCGCACTTGGGCATATCCTTGCGCATTGCCACGTACCCGTCGTATTCGAAGGACAGGCAGCACATCAGACGGCCGCAGATGCCGGAGATTTTATCCGGATTGAGAGACATATTCTGTTCCTTGGCCATCTTGACGGATACCCGATCGAGGTTGCGCAGCAGACTGGCGCAGCAAACCTCGCGGCCGCAGATGCCGAAACCCTTGACCATGCGGGCTACCTGCCTGGCTCCGATCTGTCTCAGCTCTATCCTGGTCTTGAATCGCTGGACCAGATCCTTCACGAGCTCCCTGAAATCGACACGGTTTTCGGCTGAGAAATAGAAAAGGAGTTTGCTCCGGTCAAAGAGGCTCTCCACCGCGATCAATTTCATGGGAAGGCCGCGTATTTTGATCCTTTCCTGGCAGAATTGGCGGGCACCCCCCTCCAACCGCTGATTCTCCTCCCGGATTCTCAAGTCCTCATCCGTAGCTTTGCGTACCACCTGTTTCAGGTTGGCCGGCGCGGCTTGGGGGAGCCGGGGTGAAACGTCCGTAGCCACCATTCCGATGACGATCCCATTGTCGGTATCGACGATGACCAGATCGTTCTTCACAATGGATGCATCGGTGCATCCAAAGCTGTAAACCTTCCCTTCCTTTTTGAACTTGATTCCAACGATGAGTTCCAGAGATTCCATCCGCCTGTACCGGGAAAACGCAAATATCAATAAACACAGGGCCTTCTGAAGAAGGCTCCGTTGATATTCCATTATTTTTTCAAGAGTTTATACAGCATCAGCTCCAATGTCAACGCTTTATTGGCGTTGCCTTCGATGGCCTTCGCCGCCCCTTCCACCGACCGGATACAGTCGATGATCTCCACTCCGGACAGTCTTTCGGCTACATCTTCGATCACATCGAGGCGGTCTCCGTTGATGAGGGCGCCGACCTCTCCCGTTTCCTTGTAGATCAGGGCGTCTCGATAACAGTTCATGAGAATGGCGAGACGGTCCGTGATCTCTTTCCGGTCCTGGCCGAGCTCGGCGACGAAGGCGAGCGTCTCCAGGGGATCCGTCCTGTTCATGGCGGCGATGGTGTTCATGGCGGTTTGCCTGAAGTTCAGGAATGACTCCCGGTTGGTTTCCATGGCCGCGGCGATGCTCCCTCCCGCCGACGCGGCAAGCAGGCGCGCCGCATCCTCTTCGATAGAACGGCGTTCGCTCAGGAACCTGGCGACGGTCGACGCCGGCAGGGGGTTGAAGCGAACCTGCTGGCATCGGGATAGAATGGTCAGCGGCAGAAAATGGGGCCGTGCGGTGATCAGGATGAGTACGTGGGCCGGCGAGGGCTCTTCAAGCGTTTTCAGCAGGGTGTTCGCCGCAACCGCGTTCATCCTGTCGGCGTCCGCCATGATGATGACCCGCCTCCCGCCCTCGGCGGGCCGGAATTTCATGTGGTCCTGAAGTTCGAGGATGGCCTGCCTCTGGATGAAGGGGCCTTTCGCCTCGACGTTCACGATATTGGGATGGTTTCCGTGATCCGCCTTCAAACAGGAAGGGCACGTATCGCAGGCGTCGAGGATCTCGGAAGCGCGTCCGCAGTTAAGCGCCTTCGCGAAGGCAGCGGCCGTCGTTCGCTTTCCGACGCCCTTCATTCCATAGAAAAGGTAGGCCTGCGCGATGCGTCCCTTGGCCATGCTGGCCTGCAGAACGGCGATCTGCTTTTCGTGGCCGTATATATCTTTGAAAGACATGCGAAATCAGATTGCCAACAGCTTTGCGAGGTGGCCTTCCACCTCGCTTTGAATCTGCGAGATTTCACGGGAGGCATCGATGATGCGAAAACGATGGGGCTCCTCGGCGGCCGCCCGCAAGTATCCCTCCCGGACCTTTCGGTGGAAGGCCGCCTCTTCTCCTTCGAAGCGGTCGTCGACGGCATCGAGCCCCTTGTTGGACCTTCTCGCCCTTACCCGCATCAGGGCCGTCTCCACGGGAAGATCGAAAAGCAGGGTGAGATCGGGTCGCAGAGATCCCGTTGAAAAGGCATTCAGGGTCTTTATGAGACCGATGTCCAAACCCCTTCCAAATCCCTGGTAAGCGACGGTGGCGTCGATAAAGCGGTCGCACAGGACCGCCTTTCCTTTCTCCAATGCCGGCTCGATCACTTCCTTTACGTGCTGGGCGCGGTCGGCTGCGAAAAGCAGCAGTTCCGCCTTTGCAGCGGGTTCGGAAAGGGTTTTTGTCAGAAGGATCTCACGGATTCTTTTTCCAAAGGGCGTACCCCCCGGTTCCTCGGTGAGGACAAAGGGAATCCGCAGCCTCTGCAGGTATTCGCCGGCAAGCGCAGCCTGCGTTGTCTTTCCGCAACCCTCGATGCCTTCAAAGGTGATCAGCCGGCCCATGGATCGTCTCTGCCTGAAATCATCGGACCCCATCTCTTTGCCTTGCCGGCATTCCCTTGCCGAATATGTCCCTCTTGCAGCACTTTCCCTTCTTTCCCGTTGCCTCTGCAGCGGTTGAAAAAGAAACGCGGCCGGCAACCCTTCCTGGAGAGGTGAATTGTCTCGCAGAATGAAAGAAAGAGGAATGGCCCCTGAATGCGGGATGCGGGGGAGGGGAAACATCCTGCCCGACAAAGCCCGGGCAGGATTCTCCCGTTGATGGAACGATCAATTCCTTGTGATTACTCTTCTTCCGGTTTAATTGCCTCCACCGGACATTGATCGGCACAGGTGCCGCAGTCCGTACAAAGTTTAGGATCGATAACATACTTATCGTCACCCTCGCTAATGGCTCCGACGGGACATTCGTCTTCGCAAGATCCGCAGGCAATGCAATCATCCGTGATGATATAAGCCATCTATTACGTCTCCTTCTGATAATTTCATTGACCCTTCAGGCCGATCCCGAAGGGTCCGCTTACCCAACGGATACGACCTCCTTGACTTCGGGGATCTTATCCTTCAGAAATTTCTGGATTCCCTGTTTCAAGGTTATCTCCGACATGGGACAACCCTGGCAGGCCCCCAGGAGTTTTACCTTCACGACGCCGTCTTCGGTCACCTCGATCAGATCGACATCGCCGCCGTCGGCCTGCAGGTTGGGCCTTATCTGGTTGATCGCTTCCTTAACCTTCTCTTTCATGGTCGGACCTCCCTTGTTCGTACATTCCTTCCCGGAGCTTCCTGGGCGATGCCGAGATCCTGCGCGCCGGCCGCTTCAATGGGGCATCTCGTCCAGCATCTTCTTTACGAGCTTCTTGGCGACGTCGTTCAGGTTCGGTTTGATGAGGATGTATTTTTCCGTAATGTGATGCCCCGCCTTCCAGAGAATCTTCCCGGTGCCGGCATCGACCATCTTGACAGCCAGGCCGACCTTTGCCACCTTGTCGCCGTCTTCGATGGTATAGTTCCAGTAGTCCACCTGGAAGACCAAAAAGGCGTCGATCTTGGAGACATCGCCGATCTTTTGGCTCAGTTCGGGATCGGAATAATTGACCGTCTTGAACTTGGCCAGATAGTCCAGGAGGACCTTTCTGTACTCCTCGCTGGACATCAGTTGTCCGGTGATCGTATCGGATGCCACCACATCGCTGAACCACTTCTTATCGATCAGGACGCCGGCAATGATCTGATCGATGGTTCCCCTTGCCTCTTCGTAAGTTCCCACATCAACGGGCAGTACACCCACAGCTTTGGGGTGGAAATCCTTTGCCTCCGGAGCCACCTGGGAATAGCGCAGCCCGCCGCATGCCGTGATCATAAGCAACAGGAGAGCCGCCCCTGAAAGGATATGCCATCTTTTCATCGTCGTTACACCTCCCCAACGCATTTTCAGGCGACCGCGTGTGCCGCCGCGATCCACAATACCGTACAGGTGCCGGCAATCACATAGGCGGTTTCCAGCAGGCCTTCCAAGACAACCCCTGAAAACTGCGCTCTTCTACCATAAAGTTTGAAACAAATCCATACATAAAATAGGGAACCCATAAGGGCGATGCTCAAGGAAGAAGTCCATCCGGCCGGATAGGAAACCGTGAGCAGGACGGCCAGCAGAACGGCGATGACCTTCAGGAGGGAATGGGTGTGTTCTTCCCCGATGAGAACGGGAATCGTTTCCTGGCCGATGAAGCGGTCGCTCTGAATATCGAGCATGTCCGATAGGGCCGATCGGATGAACACAAGGGAAAAGATGAATAAAAATGATACGATCAGGGAAGGGTTCGGGTGCAGGTCCGTCTCGATCCAGGGCAGAACGGCCGTCACAACGGCCCAGGCCAGGGCCATGGAAACATTTTTTGAACCGGGCAGATCCCGGAGACTTTTGAAGCGCGTTCCTCCCGGCAGTATGTTGGCATTGTAGAGGACGCCGAGCAGAGATATCGTGAAGAGCAGGGCGAAGGAAGCGGTGCCGAGGGCGGCTGCCAGGACCAGGGCCAGCATCAGCGACAGCAGTGCGACGGCAACATAGGGTTTCTCGTGGCGGAGATAGGATTCCTCCCGGTAGGTCCCGATGCTGCTGGCCTTCCGGTTGATGAATCGGTTCAGGGTGTGCATTGCGAATACATAGGAAGCGGCTATGGCGATATTCATGGGGAGAACGCCGAGATTTTGAAGGATCGTTCCCGCCAGCGACAGGCAGCCGGCGCCGAAAGTCGAATAGAGATCCGTACGGACAGCAAAGGTCCAAATGTCTAAAAATCCATGCCATTTTCTCTTTTTTTCGTTCTGGCGCAGGGCAAGGGTATTGACGACGCGATCGATGATCCAGTTCGGCGTCGAGGCGCCTGCGGAAACACCCACCTTCTCATAGGGCAGGGGCAAGGCCTCCAGGTCGTCGGCCGTCTCGATGTGAAAGGTCGGGGTTCCCTGACGTTCCGAAAGGATTGCCAGCCGCCTCGTGTTGGCGCTGTTCTTTCCCCCCACGATGAAGAGGGCTTCCATGGCGGCGGCCAGTTCCTTGACTTCCGCCTGCCGCTGTTCCGTGGAATCGCAGATGGTCTGAAAGACGACGGCGCCGGGATAGCGCTCCCGGATTCTGGCGGCGATGCTTTCGTACTCCTGGAGGTTCTGTGTCGTCTGGGCCACGACGCAAACCTTTCGAAGTTCGGGGAGCTTCTCCACGTCTTCTGTGCACCCGATGACGAATCCCCTGCCCTGGGCGTATCCCAGCAGGCCGTTCACCTCGGGGTGATCGCCGTCGCCTGCGATCAAAATCGTGTGATCGCTGAGGGCATGTTTCTTGATGATGGCCTGGACATGGGCCACCTTGGGACAGGTTGCATCGACGATCCGAAGGCCCCGTTCCTTTATCTTTTGTCTTTCGGCGGGCGAGATGCCGTGGGCGCGAATGATCATGGTGGCGCCGGGCTCGCAGGCATCCATCTTTTCGACATCGCCGATGGGAATGATCCCTCTCTTTTCGAGCAGTTCAACCGTTTGCGGATTGTGGATGAGGGGACCGTAGGTGTAGATGTTTTCCTTTCCCTTGTGCCTGGCCAAATCGAGCACCATATCGACGGCCCTTCTTACGCCCATGCAGAATCCCGCGGTCCTGGCCAACCTGACGACCATGGCTGTGATAGACCCTTTCCTCACCCTCCGGGAGGGATGCTTTCACCGATTATCGAAAACGACTGTCATTTCCTCGCATAGAGAAAATATTCCCTGTTTCCCGCAGGACCCGCAAGGGCGGATTCGCTGGTTCCAAGGACCTCGATGGCCCTTGCCCTGCAGAAATCTTCGATCTCGGCGATCACGGTCCTGTGAACCCCGGGATCCCTGACGACGCCGTTCTTTCCCACGAACTCCCGTCCCGCCTCGAATTGTGGTTTGATGAGGGCGAGCAGGGCGCCTCCTTCCCTCAGGGATTTGAGAACAGGGGGGATGACGAGCTTCAGGGAGATGAAGGAGGTGTCTATGGTTGCCATGTCGACGGGACCGTTAAGCTGCCTGCCGTCGAAGTACCGGATATTCGTCCGTTCGATACAGACGACGCGCGGGTCGGTGCGGAGCTTCCAGGCCAACTGTCCGTAACCGACATCGAGGGCATAAACCCGGACCGCTCCCTCCTGGAGGAGGCAGTCGGTGAATCCGCCCGTCGAGGCCCCGACATCGAGGCAGACGAGCCCCCCGACCGCGATGCCGAAGGCGGACAGGGCTCCTTTGAGCTTCAGGCCGCCGCGGCTCACGTAGGGATTGTTTTCGCTCCGTATACGGATCGATGCTCCGGGATCGACAAGCGTGCCGGCCTTGTCCTGAATCACATCGTCGACGAGAACGGCGCCTGCGAGAATGAGGGCTCTGGCCCGTTCTCGGCTTGCCGCGATCCCCTGTTCGGCCAGCAACCTGTCCAGCCGTACCCTTTTCTCCGTGGCGGCCATGGTTTCAGCCCCCGGCCGGTCCGGCGTTTCCTTCCATCATGTGCCGCGCCGCCTCCGCAATACCCTCGCTGTCGATGCCCGACATCTTCCTCAGTTGGGCCTGCGTGGCATGCTCCATGAATTGGTCCTTTATGCCCAGCCTCCTGATCTTGACGTCGGCAATTCCCGCTTCTTCGAAAAGCTCCAGAACGGCGCTGCCGAAGCCCCCCATCAGGACATTCTCCTCGACGACGATCATCCGCTTGAACCTCGATGCCGCCTCGCACAGCAGTGGCCGGTCGAGAGGCTTGACGAAGCGGGCGTTGATGACCGTTGCGTCGATGCCGCCTTCAATCAGAATCTGCGCCGCCGTCAGGGCGGGATGAACGGTCGATCCTATGGCCACGATGGCCAGGTCGGGACCGACCCTCAGGATCTCTCCCTTGCCGATGTCAAGCCGTTGGGGCTCGGCGTCGATGGGAACGCCCAATCCCCTGCCTCGGGGGTATCGGAGGGAGGCGGGCCGTCCTGCCTCCACGGCGGTCTTGAGCATGTGCTGGAGCTCGTTTTCGTCCTTGGGCGCCATGACGATCAGGTTGGGGATAGACCGTAGATAGGAGAAATCAAAGAGGCCGTGGTGGGTGGGTCCGTCGTCGCCGACGAATCCTCCTCGGTCCATTGCAAGAACGACGGGAAGGTTCTGGAGGCAGACGTCATGGATGACCTGGTCGTAAGCCCGCTGCATGAAGGTCGAATAGATGGCCACGACGGGAATAAAAGAGGCCGTCGCCAGACCCGCCGCAAAGGTCACGCCGTGCTGCTCCGCGATACCGACATCGTAAAACCGCTCCGGGAATTCCTTGGCGAAGGCGTCGAGGCCCGTCCCGTTGCCCATGGCGGCGGTGATGGTAACGATCCGGGAATTCTCACGGGCCAGTTTCGCTATGGTTCTGCCGAACATCTCCGTGTAGGAGGGAGGAAGGGTCGTTTCCCCAGCCGAAAGGGGCAGGCCCGTATTGACCTCGAAGGGCGCCACGCCGTGGAACCTCAGGGGTTCCGCTTCGGCAGGTCTGTAGCCCTTGCCCTTTTTTGTAACGATATGGACGAGAACCGGCCGCTGGAGCTTCTTGATGTTTTCCAATGTCTTGATGAGATGGTCCAGACGATGCCCCTCCAGGGGCCCCACGTAGGTGAATCCCAGTTCCTCGAAAAGGGCGCCCGGAACGATCAGCGATTTCAGGGATTCTTCGATCTGCCTCGTGACACGGACCATGCCCTCGCCGATGGAAGGGATTGTCTTGAGAAAACTCTTGACCTCCGCCTTCAATTTGGTAACCGTCTGGCCGGTCATCAGGCGGTTCAAATAGGAGGAAAGGGCGCCCACATTGGCGGAAATGGACATCTCGTTGTCGTTGAGAATGATGATCAGTCCTTTCTTGCGGTCCCCGGCCCAGTTGAGCCCCTCGAAGGCCATACCCGCCGTCATGGAGCCGTCGCCGATGACGGCGATCACCCTGTGGTTTTCGTTCAGAAGGCACCTGGATTCGGCCAGGCCTGCGGCTGCCGATATGGAAGTGCCGCTGTGGCCGCTGTTGAAGACGTCGTAAGGGCTCTCTTCTTTTCTGGGGAAACCGCTGAGACCTCCTTTCTGGCGGAGGGTATGGAACCGGTCTTTCCGGCCCGTGATGATCTTGTGGGTATAGGCCTGGTGTCCAACATCCCAGATGAGTTTGTCCCGGGGCGTATCGAAAACGTAGTGGATGGCCAGCGTCAATTCCACGGTACCCAGGGAGGATGCCAGGTGGCCGCCGCTGCGGGAGACCGTTTCGATGATCATCTCACGGATTTCCTCGGCCAGCACCGTAAGCGAATTCAGATCAAGCTTCCGGATGTCTTCGGGATCGTTGACCTTGTCTAAAATGCGTTCCTTGCTTATTTCTGTCATTGTAAAAACCTGTCGGCCTTCGTTCCCAGGAGGCGCGCCTGGGAAAGGAGCCGGATTGTTCATGTCTTTCTTTCCTTTATATACCGGGCGATCATCCGCAAGGGATCGGCCCGGTCATCGAGGTTCTCTATCGCGGCCAGGGCAAGCTCGACGAGTTCGGAGGCCCTGAGGCGGGCGGCTTCCAATCCCAGCAAACCCGGATAGGTCAGTTTGCCCCGGCAGGCGTCGCTGCCCGTCTTCTTTCCCAGCAGGGCGCTGTCTCCCTCCACATTGAGGATGTCGTCGGCGATTTGAAAGGCAAGGCCGATATGATCGCCGTAAGTGGAAAGGGCGGACAGGCCGTCAGGCCCGGCGCCTCTCAGCAGGGCGCCCACCCGCAGGGAGGCCCGGATCAGGGACGCCGTCTTTCGGGTGTGGATGTACAGAAGGGTTTCCAGATCGCCGGCGGTGCCCTCCGCCTTGATATCGGCTACCTGGCCGCCCACCATCCCCAGATATCCGGCAGCCTCGGCGACGGTGCGGATCGCTTCCAGAAGCCTTTCCGGCGGCACGTCCCGCATGAGTTCTCGGCGCGCCATCAGGTGGAAGGCTTCCGTAAGCAGGGCATCGCCGGCAAGGATGGCGATGTCCTCTCCGAACACCCTGTGGCTCGTAGGCCGTCCCCGCCGGTAGTCATCGTTGTCCATGGCGGGGAGGTCGTCATGGATCAAGGAGTAGGTGTGGATGAGCTCCAGGGCGCAGGCAGCGGGCAGCAGGGAAGAAGCCTCCGCATTTCCCTCTGTAGCTTCGGCCGCAGCCAAACAGAGTATGGGTCGGAGACGCTTTCCCCCGGCGAAGAGGCTGTGGCGGCAGGCCTGGAAGATCACCGGCGGATAGGTTCTCTCATCGGGGAGGCAGCGCTCCAGGGCCTCATCGATCAATCTTTTCTTTTCGAAAAGATAGGTTTCCAGGGCGGTTGCGGCCCTTGCGGTCATTCCCGTTCCTCCCGAAAGGGTTGGATGGTCTGCTCTGCATCCTCTTTCAGGAGGAGTTCAACCTTTCGTTCCGCCTCGTCAAGCTTGCGGGAACAGAACCGCGCCAACTTGACCCCTTCCTCGAAGGCCTTGAGGGATTCCTCGAGGGTGAGGTCCCCCGATTCCATCCTGCGGACGATCGCATCCAATTTCTGCAAGGCCTCTTCGAACTTGTCCCTGGCCATCTTTTTACTCTCCATACGTATCGGTTACCCGAGCCCGAAGCCCTCCCTCGGAGACCTTGATTTCCACGAGGGTTCCCGCTGAAATTTCCGCCGCCTTCCTAATGATGTATCCCTCCGGCAGTCGCCTTGTTATGCTGTAGCCCCGCTTCAGGACGGCCAGCGGGCTCAGTGTGTCCAAAACGGCCGTACAGGTTCCGAGCCGCTCCCTTGCCCGTTCGAGAATCGTTTGAAGGGCGGATGAAAGGTTCTTTTCCAGGCCGTCAAGGCGGAGGCGCTCCTGGCGAACACGGATTGTCGGGCGCTGCTGGAGAAGGCGGATTCGATGGTTTGTCAGGCGCATCCTTGCGTTTTCCCTTCGATTCGCCAGAACCGTCTTCAGGCGTTCCGTACGGTCGTCGAGACCGAGACGGATATCGGCGATCCGCCGCTTCGGGTGGACGAGCCGCCGTTCGCAAAGGGCGATCCTTTCACGAAGACCGGTCATCGTTGCCTGCAGGAGGCTGAGGAGCCGGCCTTTCAGGGTTGCGAGCTTCGCCCCCAGATCTTCCCTGTTCGGTACGGCAAGCTCCGCTGCCGCCGACGGGGTCGGCGCCCGGAGATCTGCAACGAAGTCGGCAATGGTGTAGTCCGTTTCATGGCCTATGGCTGAAATAACGGGGATCCGCGAGCGATGAATCGCCCGGGCGACGCTCTCGTCGTTGAAAGGGGCGAGATCCTCGAGGGAACCGCCTCCCCGCGCCAGGATGATCACATCGATTCCTCCGACCTTTTGCATCTGATCGAGGGCGGAAACGATTTCACCCGCAGCCAGAGTACCCTGGACCCGCACCGGTGCGATCAGGATGTTCACGGAAGGAAAGCGGCGGGCCGTTACCTGGAGAATGTCCCGGATCACCGAACCGGTGGGAGAGGTGACGACACCGATCCGCCCGGGCAGACAGGGGATCGGTTTTTTCCGGTCGTCGTCGAAGAGCCCTTCGGCTTGCAGGCGGGCCTTCAACTGCTCGAAGGCCTTCTGCAGGGCCCCGAGACCTACCGGCTCCACCACGTCGACGATGAGCTGATACTCTCCCCGGGGCTCGTAGACGCTGAGGCGGGCGCGACAGCGGATGCTCATCCCCTCTTCAATGGCGAATCTTGCCGCGCCGTAACCCAAAGACGGTCCTTGCATCAGGGCGGAGCGGAAAACGACGGCGCGGATCTGGCTGTTCTCGTCCTTCAGGGTGAAATAGATATGGCCCGAGGAAGGGCGCCGCAGGTTCGAGATCTCCCCTTCCACCCAGACAAAAGGAAAGGCATCTTCCAGGCTTTCCTTGATCCTTGCATTCAGCAACGAAACGGTCAGTATTTCTCTCATAATTTTGCATCACTGTGTGTGCAACTACCAGAAATTCATGGCGATGACAAGATCGTTTTTTCGGGCGGTTTCCGGTACCGATCCTCCATGAAATTAATACCGATCGATCCATTTGTAAACTGCGATCGATCATTGACTTCCGTGCGGCCTTGATCTATGAGGAATCGAGATGATGAATATCCTGCCCTGCCGGCGCCAGGCCTTTGCCGCCTGAGAAAGCCTGAAGCGGCAAGCGATGGGAAAGGTCATAGGGGAGGTTATGGAAAAGAAGGATTATTTGAAGAGGGCCATCGAGCATATAGACATCACGGCCATCGATACCGTGGAAATGATCCGGGCGATGCGAGGGATGTCCTTTTCGGCGAGAGAACTTGCACTGGCGGCCGACATCTACGACCGGATGCTCTCCGACAGTGCCTGCACCGTTATCCTGACCGTTGCCGGGAGCACGAGCGCCGCAGGCTGCATGAAGCTTTACGCTGATCTCGTGAAATACAACATGGTGGACGTTATCGTGGCCACGGGTGCGACCATCGTGGACATGGACTTTTTCGAGGCCCTGGGGTTCAGGCATTACGAGGGGAGCCCTCAGGCGGACGACGAGGACTTGCGCCGATGCTATATCGACCGGATCTATGATACCTTCATCGACGAGGAGGAACTTCAGGCCTGCGATCGGACGGTGACCCAGATCGCCGACGGCCTGGCTCCGAGGCCTTACTCGTCCCGGGAGTTCATTGCCGAAATGGGAAAATACCTGATGCGGCATGCCGTAAAGAAGGATTCCCTGATACAGACCTCCTGGGAAAACGATGTGCCCATTTTCTGCCCGGCCTTCTCCGACAGCAGCGCCGGTTTCGGCCTCGTTCTTCACCAGGTGAACCGCCCGGAGCGCCATGCCTCCATCGACTCCGTGAAGGATTTCCGCGAGCTGACGATGATCAAGATCGAGGCCCAAAAGACGGGCTTGCTCATCATCGGCGGCGGTGTCCCGAAGAACTTTGCCCAGGACACGGTCATCTGCGCCGAAATCCTGGGGCATTCCGTTCCCATGCACCATTACGCCGTACAGATCACCGTGGCCGACGTGCGCGACGGGGCCTGTTCCAGTTCCACCCTCCGGGAAGCGACCTCCTGGGGCAAGGTGGACACCGTCGATTCCCAGATGGTTTATGCCGAAGCGACGACGGTTCTGCCGCTGCTGGCAAGCTATGCCTATCACAAGGGCGGTTGGAAAAACCGCGTTAGGCGGCGCTTTGCGAAGATGTTTCCAGCCGAGTGACCCCACGGATGAACGATGAATGCAATCTTGAGAAGGTTTGCCGGTTTCAGGGATTGCAGCCTGGAGGCCTTTCTGTGACGCTCTCCGGTTAAGACCCGGGAGCGGACGGTATCATGGCGGCGCGCTGGCTGCCGAAGCGGGATGCTTTGCGGAGACGGTGCGGACAGGCAACGATACCTCATATTCTGATCAGGGGTACAGGCATGCTCACGAAAAAACTATACGATCTCGATGTTTTTTTGCAGCCGGTTTCAATTGCCGTGATCGGGGCGTCGGAACGGCCGGGATCCTGGGGGTCCTTCATCATGGAAGGCCTCATTTCCTGGAACTATCCGGGAAAAATCTACCCCGTGAATCCCAACGCCGGCGCCGTTTACGGTATCCCGGCCTTCAGGGACGTGATCGACATTCCGGGACCCGTGGAACTGGCTGTCCTGACGATACCGTCGGAATCCGTTGAAAAGGCGATCCGTGCCTGCGGCCTCAAGGGCGTGAGAGGTATCACGATCATAACGGCCGGTTTTGGAGAGGCGATCCCCGGAGGGCGGGAGATCGAGACCCGGCTTGCCGAAATTGCCCATTCCTTCGGGATGCGGCTCGTCGGCCCCAACGTAAGCGGAACGTTCAATCTTCACGCCCGCTTCTGCGCCGCTGCCTCCACCGGCGGGCGCCTTCTTCCCACCAGCCTCGCCGCCGTGACCCAGGGCGGCTATGCCTTCTATGAATTGCTTGCCTCAGCCGAGATCCGTGGGATGGGCGTGGGTAAGTTCATTCACACGGGAAACGAGTGCGATCTTACGGTGACGGATTTTCTCGATCACTTCGGCCGAGACCCGGAGGTGACGGCAATCGTCATGTATCTCGAGACGATTCGCGACGGAAGCCGTTTCCTCGATGCAGCCCGGCGCATCACCGAGAAAAAGCCCGTGGTGGTCCACAAAGCGGGACGAACGGGAGGCGGCGCCAGGGCCGCAAGCAGCCACACCGGCGCCATCGCCCTTTCCAAGGACGTTCTTTCTGGCCTCCTTTCTCAGGCGGGTGTCATCGTCTCGCCGACGATGGAACTGCTCGTTCCCCTGGGTCATGCCCTGATTGAGCACGCGCCCATGCGGGGCGACCGGGTCGCCATTGTGACCATGGGTGGCTCCTGGGGCGTCGTTCTTTCCGATTTTTTGGAAGAACAGGGACTCCGGGTCGTTGAACTCAGTCCGGACCTCCAGAAACGGCTGCGGGATCTGGGCATGCCCATCCGGGCGTCGATGCGGAATCCGGTGGATCTCGGAGCCTCGGGTATGTACACCAATGTGGATACGATTAACGCCATCGCCGGCGAAATCCTCCGTTCCAAGGAAATAGACGCCCTCATCCTCCATGGCGTGGGCAGACCCGGTATGGTCCGGGAAGAATCCCCGCCGGAGATGGAGTTTATGCTCGATCTCGAAAAGCAGATTATCCGAAGCTACATTACCCAGGGACGGGAGAGAGGCATACCCGTCATCATCGGCAACCATTCCGGCCCTCTGGAAAGTCAAGTGGTCGCGGACCTCACCCGGGAGGGCATACGGATTTACAACCGCATTGACGAGATAGCTTGCATATTGTCGAGCCTTAACCGATATTGGACCTATCGGGAAGGCAGATGAAGAACAACTCGGGGAGTTGAAGATGAGGAGAATCAGGTTGGGCCGTACCGATTTGGCGGTGGGACAGAGCGGTTTCGGAGCCATTCCGATCCAGAGGATCGGGTTCGATGAGGCCAGACACTTGCTCAGAAAAGCCTTCGATGAGGGCGTCGATTTCTTCGATACCGCCCGAGCTTATACCGACAGCGAGGAAAAAATCGGCTATGCGCTTGCGGATGTAAGAAAAGATATTGTCATCGCGACGAAAAGCATGGGAAAAGACAAAAATACCGTGATGCGCGACCTTGAGACAAGCCTCAAAAACCTAAAGACGGATTATATCGATGTCTACCAGTTGCACAATCCGGAGAGGATGCCGGACCCTGATGACCCGGATTCTCTGTACGGTGCCTTATTGGAGGCACGGGCAAAGGGGATGATCCGATTTATCGGCATAACCAATCACCGGGTGGGCGTGGCCTTGGAGGCAGTCGCCTCGGGGGCTTACGATACCGTGCAATTTCCCCTTTCTTCTCTTTCATCCGTCGAAGATCTGAAGCTGATCGCGAAGTGCAGGGAAAACGACGTCGGTCTCATCGCTATGAAGGCCTTGTCCGGCGGACTGATCACGAATACGGCGTCGGCTTTTGCCTTCCTGAGGCAATACGACAACGTCGTCCCGATATGGGGGATTCAACGGGAGACGGAGCTGGATCAATTCCTGGGTTTCGAGAAAGATCCGCCGGTTCTGGATGAAGAGATGTGGCAGGTCATCGAAAAGGACCGCAGGGAACTCGGCGGCTCCTTCTGTCGAGCCTGCGGCTACTGCCTGCCCTGTCCGGTCGGCATATACATTCCGATGGCGGCCAGGATGTCCCTACTGCTTCGAAGGATGCCATACGGCCAATTTCTGGACGATAACTGGAGGAAGCAGATGCTCCTGATCAAAGAGTGCCAGGATTGCGGGCAATGCAAGGAACGTTGTCCCTATCAACTGGACACGCCGAATCTGCTGAGAGAAATGTTGAGGGATTACGAAGAATTCTACGAGACCCACACATCATAGGCGGTTTCCGAATGTGAACAGCATATGGTTGCCTCTTCGGGGCGGTTGAACGATTCCAACGGGTGGTTTGGAAATTTCCTAAAGGCTGGGTCGAAACTGGGAGGAGAAGAGCATGGAGAGCGACATCGCCAATACATTGTCCCTGAAATACGGACCCGTGGGTATAATGCTGACGAACGAAAGGCCGGAGGACGCCCGGCAGTTCAAGGAAGGAAGGTTCGGCTGCGTCATGGCCATGCTGGCGGCAGCCGCCCGCGGGAAAACGGCCGTGTTCGACCGCAAGACCTTCGGCTGCCCCGGCGGCGGCACCGGACTCGGATTCGGGAACCAGTACCTGAACTTTCCCGGAGGCATTGAAGGATTCTGCTACTTTCTATCGGTGGGCTGCCGGCAGTGGGAGCCGGGCATGAAATTGGTCGAGCAGGTGAAACCGTTCGTGGGCGACGCTCTCTATGACGATCTTGTCCATGGCGAGCGTTACATAAAGACTCCGGAGCTGGTAAAGAAGTTCGTCGAGTGCCTGCCTATAATCGATGTGCCGTTCGAGTATGTCGTATTCAAGCCGTTCAAGGATATCGAACCGGAGAAGGAAAGGCCCGAGGTCGTTGTGTTCCTTGCCGATATGGACCAACTCTCCGCCCTGGTCGTCCTGTCCAACTACGACAGGGATGATAACGAGAGCGCGATCATTCCCCAGGCCGCCGGCTGCCAGTCGATCGGCATCTATCCCTTCCGGGAGGCCCGGCGGGAAAGGCCGAGGGCCGTGGTCGGTTTGGTTGATATCTCCGCAAGGGTCCAGGTAAAACGCCAGCTCAAGGACGATCTGATGACCTTCGCAGTCCCCTTCGCCATGTTCCAGGAGCTGGAAGCGAACATCCCCGGAAGCTTCCTGGAGAGGAATACCTGGAAGGAGCTTATGGGGTTGAGGACGAAAGGCACATAAGCCTCGACCGCCTTCCTGACAGCGTGGAGGAAGTCCCGGAAAGAATCACCCGTGAAGTCCTGATTCTGTCGGGAGAGCGAGGCCATTTCTTTCCGACCGGGCAGGTGGAAGATTTCAGCAAGAAGGGGTGGAAAGCATTCCTGTATTGAATGCAAGCTCAATAGGGGAGAATTTGTCATACAGAGGGGGACAAATGGAACTATTGACGGAATTGGGCACTTTTCTTTATCACACAGGCATCGACGGCATACCTCCTGCAGACAGAGAAGCCGCCAAGGGGCGGATATTGGACACAGTCAGTTGCGCTGCCGCCGGCCGTGACCTACCGGCTTCGCAGGCCGTCCTAAAGATGGTAAAAGCATTTCCGGGCAACTGCACCGTTGTCGGTCAGAGAGACGGTGTCGCCATGCTGGAAGCCGCCTTGGCCAACGCCGTCATGGCGCACTCTACGAGTCAGGACGACCTGATGGCCGGCATTACCCACCCGGGATCCGTGGTGGTGCCGGCTGCTTTGGCAGTGGCCGAGCACGAAGGATCATCGGGAGCAGAGGTACTGGTGGCTGTCGTGCTTGGTTATGATGTGATCCTTCGTCTCCTCAGGGCCACGGGTCGCGTATCCAATCCGGCTTTCAGACCGGGGACCGTTTTTACAGCTTTTGGCGCAGCCGCTGCTGCGGGAAAACTGATGAAACTCGACCAGGTTGAGCTGGGCAATACCCTGGGGTATGCAGCGAGCCTGGCGCCGGGTATGCCCAACGAAGGCTGGTGGGGCGGCACCATGGAGCCGCTTCTGGAGATGGGCATGACGTCCCGGACGGGGATTATATCGGCATTATGCGCCCGGGCCGGAGCCACTGCAGCGCCTCATACCCTGGAAGGAAGGCATGGTTTCTTCCGCTGCTGGTCCGGAACCGACGGAAATCCTGAAGAGATTGTCAAGGGACTGGGTAAGCAATTCGCAATTTCCCGCACCTTCATCAAACCCTTTGCCACATGCGGCGCCAATCAGGTGCCCGTGCAGATTGCCTCCACTTTGGCCGTGCATCAACTGAAAGCGGCCGACATCGTCAAAGTCGTCGAGAAACTGCGTCCGGGAGCCGGCGATTATGCCGGCCTGGACCACAAGGGTCCATTTATTTCCCACCCTCAGGCCCTGATGAGCATGCAGTTTTGCGCCGCCGCGGCCATCCTCGGACGGCCGCTCGATACGCCCGGGTTCATAACGCGGCATTATGACGATCCCGAGGTGAGCGATCTCGCAGCCAAGGTGGAATTGGTGAGCGAAACGGGCCGCTCGCTGCCTGGCTTCGAAATCCATACCAAAGACGGCCGGGTACTGACCGCCGAAATGTCCGAGTTTGATCGGAGCATTCATGTGTCCAGCACCGAGGGCATGCAGAATAAGTTGCGCCGCCTGGGACAGGCGTGCCTCGGAAAGAACGAGATCGAAAAAATCATCGATTTGGTCATGCAACTTGAAGAAATCGATGACATCGGGAAATTGAAGGGCTGCCTGACCGGATAGCTCCCCGGGCAACCGTGGGATTCTTGTGCGGCAAGAAGGTGTGCGGATCGCGCATCCCACCTGGTAATCATGCCTCATCGCTGATCGTTTTCCAGGGCTTGCCTTTTCGAACAATATTCTTATGTTCTCAATGCCGCATAGAGCAGGGAAGACGAACCCGTAAAAAGCGAAAAAGTACCGATCTTGTCATTCCCCTGAAAACGGGAATCCAGTATTTATAACTTATTACGTGGTTCCTGGATTCCCGCCTGTGCGGGAATGAATCCTTTCTATGAGATCATCGGGGAAGGCCGAGGTATGAAAACAATCGTTGACTTTATTTACCGGATTGTGATGGGGGAAAAGCATGTCAGGATGCTTTTTACGCCGGTCTTCGCTTCAGTTTTCTTCTTCCTTGTCGTGCTGACAATATTTCTCGCATTGAGGGTCGATGCATTCTTCGGTCTTTCAAGGCCCCTTCAATTTCCTTGGAATTATATGGTTTCCTTACCGCTGCTTGCGAGCGGTGCTCTTCTATGGTTATGGGCGGTACTGCATTTCGCAAGGGCGAGAGGAACCCCCGTACCGGTTAATCCACCTGCAAAACTTGTCGATACGGGCCCCTACGCTTATGTCAGAAACCCCATGCTGTTGGGCGTTTTCCTCATCCTCTTCGCGGTCGCTTTCCTTGTGGGATCATCATCCTTGCTGTTTGTTTTTGCTCCGGCTTTTATCGGCTGCAGCATTCTGGAATTCAAACTGATCGAAGAGCCGGAACTGGAAAAACGGCTTGGCGAAAAGTACCTGGATTATAAAAGAAGGACACCCATCCTGATCCCAAAGTTCTTCCGTTAGTGGAGTCATAATGCGGTTGCCCCGGTAAATTTCCAAAAAGGGACTCGAACGAAGCAACCGACGCATTTGGGGCAGCCTATCGTGGATCGGTGGCTGATTGCCTGCTGTCGATCATTGTTCGGTGATGCAGCCGAGATTCCAAAACATAAAAAAAGCGCTTGATAAAGCGGCAGTGGTTCTGTTAATAATATTACCATCTGAAGATATAGAATAACTAAGATCCTGAATATACAAATTAATATTATTAACGGTAGGATTCTGAACAAGCTCCGGTTTCGGGGGCAACGGCATGAAGACATCGAATAGAGGATCATCTCCGGTGGAAAGGGAAGGGGGGGAGAAGATCGTGCTGCGTCCCCTTTTGGAAAAGGGGACGCAGCTTCCCAACAAACGAGCGGCCCCTGCAGGCAGTATCAGAATTGCGGAGGCGCTGGAGAAACTCCTGGCGGAAAAGGAGTTTTCTCTGATTACATTCGATGACATCGTACGGACCTCGGGAGTGGGTGCGCCGCTCATCTATCGTTACTTTGGGAGCAAGCGGGGCCTTTTGCACCATGTGCTGGACGAGAAGATAGAGACCTACCTGGAGTTGTTGGGGCGAGATCTCAAGGGGATCCGAGGTGCTCTTAACAAGCTTCGGAAACTCATCTTCACACAACTCGATCTGTACGAATCGAACCGCGTTCTCGCGAAGATCCTGCTTTTGGAAGTGCGGAATCACCGGGGGTACTTTGAGAGCAAGGCTTACGAAAAGATCAGGTCGTACTCGAAGATTTTGCATGGCATCATTGAAGAGGGCGTCCGGGAAGGCGAGATCAGGAGCGATATTCCTGTCAGGTCCATCCGGCAGGTAATCATCGGCGGCTTCGAGCACCTGGCACTTCCCAGTGTCATCGCTGGCAAGTCCTTCTCGGCGGAAGAGCTCACGGATGACCTTTGCACAATTATATTCACCGGCATTTGCGCCCGCCGCTAAGGGCGTTACCGTTTTCGCTGGACGAAACAACACTAGAGACGAGGAGGATGGAAGCAACATGAAGACAAGGATGACAGAGCTTTATGGGACGGAATACCCGATTCAATGCGGTGGCATGATGTGGCTCGCCACCCCGGAGCTCGCGGCGGCAGTGAGCAATGCCGGCGCGCTCGGGAACGTGACTTCGGGGATTTACAACAGCGCCGACGAGCTGCGGGCTGCCCTCGATCGCACCCGGGAGCTCACGAGCAAGCCCTTCGCTGTCAACATTACGACGATGCCGTCGATCCGGCTCTCCGTCGAGCTCCTGCAGCAGTACTTCAAAGTATGCTGTGAGAAGAAGGTGGCGGCGATCGAGATCGCCGGTGCACCGGTGAACACGTTTCTGGGCCCCGAGTACATCCCTATGGCGAAGGAGGCCGGCGTGAAGGTCGTGCACAAGGTGGGGGCGGTCAAGCATGCCGCGCACGCCCAGAAGGTCGGCTATGACGCTGTCATCGCCTGCGGTTTCGAGGAGGCCGGCTTTCCCCACCAGGACAACGTCGGGGTGATGGTTCTTTTGCCGAAGATCGTGGAGTCTGTCGACATTCCCGTCATTGCCGCCGGCGGCATGGTGGACGGCAAGACGCTTGCCGCGGTTCTCGCACTGGGCGGCGAGGGAATGATGATGGCGAGCCGGTTCGTGGCGACGAAGGAGTGCAAGGTCCATCCCAACGTGCACAAGCTCCTGCTCGAGAAAACGGAAAAGGACACATCGCTGCAGCTGCGGGGATTCCTCGCCCAGTGGGGTTTGCAGGTCCGCGCCCTGCGAAATGAGTTCAGCAGGAAGGTCGAGGAGATCGAAGCGCGGGGGGGAGGTCCCGAAGAGTACATCCCGCTCATGTCGGCGGAACTGGCGAAGAAGGCCTGGGAGGAGGGAGAGTGCGACGAGGCGATGCTCACGTTCGGGCAGTCAATCGGGCGCATCTATGACATTCCGACCGTCGCGGAGCTCGTCGATCGTATCGTCAACCAGGCGGAGGAAGCGCTGCGAACGTCCCTCGAACGGGTGCACAGCAGATAACGACCGGATTCAGGACAGCGCCCAGGTGTATCACCGGTCTCCTCTGTGATTTTTGACGGAAATGGAAAGCGCAGCCGGGTTTTACAAGAAAATATTCATGAAAGCTTTGCATGGCGAGGTGCGAATTTCCCGGACCGGTCAGGGTTTGGGTATGAGTGGCGACCTCGCGACGGAGTATAAATGTTTAAAACAATCGTGACGGAGCTGCTGGACATCGAGTATCCCATAGTACAGGGCGGCATGATGTGGATTGCCCGCGCGGAGTTGACAAGCGCCGTATCAAACGCCGGCGGATTGGGCGTTATGCCGGCCCTCACCTTTTCCGATCCGAATGATCTTGTCGACGAGATCAGGAAAACCAAGCAGATGACGGGCAACACCTTCGGCGTCAATATCACCTTGCTGCCCACATTCAGGAGGATCAACTACGATGACTATATCGACGTCATTATCGGAGAGGGCATAAAGGTTGTGGAAACGGCGGGAAACAACCCGGAGCAGGTAATTGGAAGATTGAAAGCCGCCGGTGTAAAGATCATCCATAAATGCACCTCTGTCAGGCATGCGAAGACAGCCGAGAAATTAGGCGCCGACGTCATCAGCATCGACAGCTTCGAGTGCGCGGGGCATCCCGGCGAGGATGACGTCGGAGGCCTGGTACTCATCCCGGCGGCGGTGAAGGCCTTGAAGATTCCCGTCATCGCCTCCGGCGGAATCGCCGACGGCCGGGGATTCGTTGCGGCATTGGCGCTGGGTGCGGACGGCGTCAATATGGGAACGCGCTTCATGCTGACGAAAGAGTCGCCCTTGCATGAGAATGTCAAGCAGTGGCTCCTGGAATTCTCCGAGTGCGACACCTGCCTTCTGTTGCGGGCATTCCGCAACACCGAGCGCGTCGTCAGAACGCCCGTCTCGCTGAAAGCCCTGGCGATGGAACAGAAGGGCGCCACCATAGAGGAATTGCAGCCCATCATATCCGGAAGCCAGGGCGCCTCGATGATGCTGCACGGAAACGTTGGGGAAGGCATCATGGCCGCAGGGCAGTGCATCGGCCTGATTGACGACATTCCCTCAGTAAAAGAGGTCATCGACAGGATCATCAAGCAGGCGGAAGAAATCGTGAACCGCAGGCTTGTCGACTTCACCAGAAAGTGAATTGTGGCGTCGATCGCGGAGAAGGCTTTGCGGATCCTAGGAATCCCATCTGAGATGATAAGTCGAATACGACGACCTGTCCCCTCAAGGTCCTGATGTGGCGCGAAAGGCGTGACAACAGGCCGATGGATGTGGTCGTTCGTCTGCTTTTCGCACCTTCTGTCGGATTCGAAGTCAATGGCCGGGTGCAGGGCGAAACAGGATCGGGGCTGCCGGCCGGCGAGCTTTGAAGGGCCGATAGAGAGGATCGCCCAGGAGAATCATCTGCCACGACCAGAAGGGATTCGAGAGGGTATAGCAGTCCGCGAGTGAACCGCCGTTGAGCAGACAGCCGAAAAAGATCTCCGGTGCGGGAAAGGCATCCAGATAGGGTTCATCCACCGGCCCCAAGGTTGCAGCGACGCCTTTTTCCAACATGCTCTTGCACCATACCCTGCTTTCCACCTGCTTCAGTGTGGTACACTCTGCGCTAGCCACGTGGTATCCGACGGCGCCCCTTTTCCACGTGAAGGCATCCACGTATTTGCCGAGGCTGTACCAGCCGCAGTAGAGTGACGCATCCGGTGCCTGACCGGGTTGGAAAAGGGGTTCCCGCTCGTCTAGGATGACCTTCAGCCTGCCGCTCTTTTCCACAAGATTTGCCGTATTCCGGATTGCCCGGTCGTAGCGCTGATAAGGGGTAAGGTTCTTTTCATCGATGCGAGGCCAACGCGCATCGAAGTATGCCTTACCCGACAGACCCTTCTTTTCCACAGCCAGGC
Source organism: Deltaproteobacteria bacterium (assembly GCA_016929555.1). Classification (GTDB taxonomy): domain Bacteria; phylum Desulfobacterota; class Syntrophia; order Syntrophales; family JAFGIO01; genus JAFGIO01. The sequence continues at coordinate 39,568 of JAFGIO010000065.1, forward strand.
TGTCGTCAATGACCCGGCGGACGACGGCAGCTGAAGGCCCGTCTAACCGGCTAACTGTAATGACCTTTTCAGACATGCGGGAAATATTCTTGTTTCTAAAAGGGAGAAAGTATGGATTCGGGAGCCGCCCTTCCAGGGGGTGTTTCGCATCCCTCACGAGGGCCAATTCCGAATCGACCGCAGCGCCCTGTCCCGACTTCTTCCGTCGGTAAATTTCCCTTTCGATATCGGTGATCTTTTTCTGGAGTTTCTTCACCGCGTCCGTGCGGTCTTTATCAGTGAACTTCAA
>JAFGIO010000066.1 GCA_016929555.1 Deltaproteobacteria bacterium
GAACAGGGCAGCAAAAAAGAAGATCCTGGTTGTGGACAACAGCCCGGTGGTGCTGTCCCTTTTGGGAAAGTTTCTCGAGAAACAGGGACACGATGTGGTAATGGCTGGAGACGGCTTATCGGCCCTGGAGATCCTGAAAACCTACAGGCCCGATCTCATCTTTCTCGATCTGATCATGCCGAATATCGACGGGAAAAAGCTGAGCCGCCTGATCCGAAGTTCCCCCGTCCATAAGGACGCCTGTCTGATCATCCTGAGCGCCGTGGCCGTAGAGGACGGGATCAACATCGGCGACATCGGCGCCAATGCCTGCATCGCCAAGGGTCCCTTCGACACCATGTCCCGGCAAATTCTGGAAACCCTTCAGCGTCTCGACGAAAACGGCTCCAACAGCGTTATCGACGAGATCATCGGCGTCGAGAACATCAATCCCCGCGACATCACAAAAGAGCTCCTGGACATCAGCCAGCATTTCGAAGTAGCCCTGGAAAGCCTGACGGAAGGGATCGTCGAGCTGAACAACGGTTCGAGGATCGTCTTCGCCAATCCGGCAGCTTCCGCCATCATCGGGCAGCCGGAAGAAAACCTTCTCAGCGCTTGTCTCACGCAATTCTTCGACAAAAAAGACAAAGAACGGATTGCAGCTTTGATGGATGTCGCGACGACATCCTGCACGAACGTCGAAGGATCGTTCCTCCTTGCCAACGGCAAGGAGGTTTCCGTGAGCGTCGTACCCATACAGTGCGAAAAATACAGGCACATCGTTATCATCAACGACATCACCCTTCAGAATCATCTCGAGCAGGAACTTCGCCAGGCCCAGAAGATGGAGGCCATTGGAACCCTGGCAGGCGGCATCGCCCATGATTTCAACAACCTTCTGATGAGCATCCAGGGGTTCGCCTCCCTGATGCTTCTGAACATCGACACCTTTCATCCCTTCTACGCAAAGCTCAGGGGCATCGAGCAGCAGGTGACCAGGGGTGCGGATCTCACTCGCCAGCTTCTCGGCTTCGCCCAGAGGGGGAAATACAATGCCAAGCCGGCGGATCTCAACGAACTGATCCGGAGATCAAGCCACCTGTTCGATCGCTCCTCCAAAGATATCGCCATCCATGTCCGTTATCAGCCGGATATATGGACGGTCAACGCCGATCACGAGCAGTTCAAGCAGGTCCTGCTCAACCTGTACGCCAATGCCTGCCAGGCCATGCCCCGGGGTGGAAACCTCTATATCGAAACCGAAAACATCACGCTCGACGAAGAGGAAGCCCTCGCCATCCACGGACGGTCCGGCCGGTTCGTAAAGTTCTCCCTCAAGGACAACGGTGTAGGGATGGACGAGCGCACCCGCGAGCGCATCTTCGAGCCCTTCTTTACCACCCGGGAAACGGGAAAGGGCGTCGGCCTCGGACTCGCCTCGGTTTACGGAATCGTAAAGAACCATGACGGGTTTATCCGGGTTCAGAGCGAGCAGGGCAAGGGAACCCAGATAAGCATCTACCTTCCCGCACTGGGGAAAGAGGACTTCGTTCCGACGGGACCGCCGGCGCTGACGACCGCCACGGGGGAGACCATCCTGCTGGTCGACGACGAGATGGCCAACATCGAAGTGACGAGGGAAATCCTCGAAACGCTCGGCTACCAGGTCCTGACGGCCCTCGACGGACAGGAGGCCGTCGATGTCTATAGAAACCGGGGGGGAAAAATCGATCTGGTCATCCTGGACATGATCATGCCCGTCCTGGACGGCGGCGAAACCTTCGACATCCTGAAATCCCTGAACCCGGACATCCGCGTGATCCTCTACAGCGGATACAGTATCGACGGCCAGGCCATGGACATCCTCTCGCGGGGCTGCAAGGGCTTCATTCAGAAACCCTTCACCATCGGCGAAATTGCAAAAAAGATACGAGAAGCCCTCGATTAACCTATCTTTTCCCCTTCATTCCTCTCCCCGATGATTTAAGCCTTGTCCATTGTTTTTTTTTATGTATACTCTGCCTAACATTGCAGGGGGTCAAAGGGCTTCATGCCACTTATGTCGAGAACCGGCGGCAATTTATCGAAACCATGCAGAACTTCAACATCCTGATTGCAGAAGACAACGATTTGAGCAGGGAAAACCTCGCGGACCTTCTCCGGTCGGAAGGCCATACGGTCAGGGCCGTCAGCGACGGAAAACAGGCTATGGATCTCGTCGTCGAGGACCAGTACGACCTCGTCATCACCGACTTGCGCATGCCCAGGGTGGACGGCCTGGAGCTGCTCCGGTTCATGAAAGACCTGGATCCCGACAACCTGGTGATCATGATCACGGGCTATGGCACCGTCGATTCGGCGGTCGATGCCATGAAGCTGGGCGCCTTCGATTACATCACGAAGCCTTTGAGGGACGATCTGGTGAAGCTCACGGTCCGGCGCGCCCTTTCCTTCGCCAGGCTGAAGGAAGAAAATCTCGTTCTCAAGGACAGCCTGATCGAGAAATACGACTTTGGCAAGCTGATCGGCTACAGCAACTGCATGAAGAAGGTCTTCGAAAACATCGAGAAGGTCTCGACCTCGGACAGCACGGTCATCATCTACGGCGAAAGCGGCACCGGAAAGGAGCTCGTGGCCAGGGCCATCCACTTCAACAGCGACCGCCGGAACCACCACCTCGTCCCGGTCAACTGCGGAGCCATACCCGAGGAACTCCTGGAAAGCGAACTCTTCGGCCACGAGAAGGGGGCCTTCACGGGAGCCTTCCGCAACCGGGTGGGCCGATTCGAGCTGGCCCAGGGCGGCACCATCTTTCTCGACGAGATCGGAGACATGAGTCCCGCCCTGCAGGTCAAAGTTCTGCGCGTCATCCAGGAAAAACAGTTCGAGCGCATCGGGGGAATCAAGACGATCTACGCGGACGTTCGCATTATCGCCGCAACCAATCAGAACCTGGAGCTGGCCGTTGCGGAAAAAAGGTTCCGCGAGGACCTTTTCTACCGGATCAACGTCATCCCCATCCACATGCCGCCGCTTCGGGATCGGGGACCGGACATCGCCATCCTCGCCAACCATTTCCTCCGTACGTTCAACAAGATGAAGAAGAAATCCCTTACGGGTATCCATCCCGATGCCCTGAACTGCCTGGTCCATTACGGCTGGCCCGGTAACGTCCGCGAGCTCCAGAACCTCATCGAGATGTTCGTGGTCATGAAGAGCGAGGGAGAGATCGGCCTGGACGACCTCCCGCCCAAGATCCTGAGCCAGAGAAGGGATTCCGTAAGCTACCGCCCCGTCGAGGTGCCCCCGGAGGGATTGAATTACAACGAAATGGTGAGCCAGTACGAAAAGGACCTTCTCCTGAAGGCCCTGAAACATTGCGGCGGCGTAAAAAACAGGGCCGCCAAGCTGCTCAATCTGAACAGGACGACCCTCGTCGAAAAACTCAAGCGGTTCAATCTGATGGAAGCCGAGGAGGCCGACGCCGGCTGATGAGCCCGTATCCTTGACTTGCCTCAGCCTCCTCAACACATGGTGAGCCCGCCGGATACGCTGAGCGTCTGTCCCGTGATGAAGCCCGCCTCGTCCGAGGCAAGAAAGGCGACAGCCGGGGCGATGTCTTCCGGTTTCGCCAGTCTGCGTAAGGGCACGGCGTTGACCATGGCGTCGATGATCTTCTTGCCGGTTTCGCCGCCCGTTATCTCGGCCAGCAATGGGGTATCGGTCGCCCCGGGGCAGACGCAGTTCACGTTGATCTGATAGCGCGCATTCTCCCTGGCGAGGGTCTTCATAAAGGCGATGACGCCGCCCTTGCAGGCCGAATAGACGGCCTCGCCGCTGCTTCCCACCCTGCCGGCATCGGAGCCGATGAAGACGATCTTGCCGTACTTGCGCTCGATCATATGATCCAGGACGGCCCGCGTACAAAAGATCGGTCCCCGCAGATTGATGGCGATCACCCGGTCCCAGTCGTCGGGGGTATTTTTCGTAAAGGGTTCGATCTTGTCCCAGCCGGCATTGTTGACCAGGATGTCCACCTTGCCGAAGGCGCTCAGGGTCTGCCGAACCATGTCCTCCACCTGGCTGCGGTCGGCGATGTCCGTTCCGACGGCAAGGGCCTTTCCCCCTTCCCCTTTCAGTATCGAGGCCGTTTTCTCGGCTTCTTCGAACCGGATGTCGGCCACGACCACGGCAGCGCCGAGGGAAGAAAGCTTTCGTGCGATCGCCTTCCCGATTCCCCGACCCGATCCCGTCACGATGGCAACCTTGTCCTTCAGCGTCATAATTCTTTCCCTCCCTTTAGTTAAGAAAATCCCCTTCCTTTATCCCTCCCCCTCGAGGGGGGAGGGTTGGGGTGGGGGTGTTTTTTCATGCTTCCTGGCGCCCCATGGGACATGAGGTTTTGTTCGTGAAACCTCTTATCATACCCCGCCGCCCCTGACAAATGCTTTCATTTCCCTATAATAATAAGCGGGAAAAATGGGCGACATCGCAAAAATCAGAAATCACCCTCCGCTTCATCCCCCCCCTCAAGGAGGGGAGATGCACTCTTCACGAGTTTGTCAGCATTGATGACCTCGTAAAAAACCCTCATGCCCCGTGGGGCGCCACGATGCATGAAAATTAGCAAGGTCATTCCCGCGAAAGCGGGAATCCAGGGTTTTATTTTCGTAATAAACCCTCATGCCCCGTGGGGCGCCACGATGCATGAAGATCACCCCCACCCTAACCCTCCCCCTCGAGGGGGAGGAAAAAAGGGGGGATTTTCTTAATAAACCCCCATGCCCCGTGGGGCACCACAAAGCATGAAAATAAGCAGGGTCATTCCCGCGAAAGCGGGAATCCAGGGTTTTATTTTCGTACTAAGTCACAAACCATGTCACCCCCTTGCAGCCTGTCTCCGCGAAGGCGGGGGAAAACGGGGGTCCAGAATATATTGAATTA
>JAFGIO010000067.1 GCA_016929555.1 Deltaproteobacteria bacterium
CGAATTGCCGGGGATCACGGTCGAGGTTGTTCCGGTGCGGAAGTATTTCTACGGGGAAAGCCTGGCTCAGGTCATCGGATACATAGGCGAAATCAGCCCCGAAGAGCTCGAAGGGGACAGATCCGGCTATTTCGCCGGTGATCTCGTGGGCAAATACGGCATCGAGAAATACCTTGACCCTTACCTGCGAGGCATCAACGGAGCCGAGCAGGTGGAGGTCAATGTCGTCGGCAAGGAAATCAGGGTCATCGGACGAATTGAGCCGGTCGCAGGCTATAATGTGGTGTTGACCATCGACAGCAGGCTTCAGCAGATTGCCGCCGACGCTCTGGGCGACCGGGCCGGCGCCGTCGCCGTCATGGATCCACGGGACGGCTCCATTCTTGCCCTGGCAAGCTCGCCCTCCTTCGATCCCAATCTCTTCAACGGTCGGATCTCCTTCGACGACTGGGACCGGATCTCGAAAGATCCGAGGCATCCCATGCAAAACAGGACCGTTACGGGTCTTTATCCCCCCGGTTCCACCTACAAGCTCGTCGTGGCGGCAGCTGCGCTGCAGGAAGGCCTGATCAATCCGGAGAGCCGGATTTTATGCCGGGGGACCTTTGATCTGGGCAACAGGACCTTCCGATGCTGGCAGAAAAAGGGACACGGCATGGTCCATCTGCATCGGGCCATTGTGGAATCCTGCGACGTCTATTTTTACAGCTTGGGGAAGAGGATCGGCGTGGACAAGCTGGCGTGGTACGCCAGGAAGTTCGGATTCGGGGCGCCGACGGGCATCGATCTGCCCCGGGAACGGAGCGGTCTCATTCCGACGAAGGCCTGGAAACTGGAAAAATACAAGGAACCCTGGCAGATGGGTGAAACCATATCCATTGCCATCGGACAGGGTTTCAACCTGGTCACCCCCCTCCAGCTGGTCAATGCCTACGCGGCCCTGGCCAATGGCGGGACCCTATGGCGTCCCAGACTCGTTCAGCAGATCGAAACCCAGGACGGCAGGGTGCTGCGCGCCTTCGAACCGGAGCCGAAAGGTCGGCTTCCCCTGAGCAAAGAAAACATGGAACTGCTCCGATACGGCCTCTGGGGTGCCGTCAATGAAAGGGGAGGCACCGGTTATGCTCTCAAGCGTATGGCGGCCGATGTCTGCGGAAAGACCGGAACCGCGCAGGTGGTCGGGCTTCCGGAAGACGAAAGCGCCCGGGAGATGAAGCGTCTGACCGCCCTGCAAAGGGATCATGCGCTGTTCGTCTGCTTCGCGCCCTGCGGAAACGACAAGCAGCCGGAGATTGCCGTTGCCGTCGTCGTCGAGCATGGAGGCCACGGCGGCACCGCTGCCGCCCCGATCGCCCGGAAGATCGTCGACGAATATTTTGAAATCAGGAAAACGCTGGTGAACAACCAGCAATCTCAGAAGCGGATAGGATCCTGAGGTGAAGTTCGATCGCCGGCTGATTTACCATTTTGACTGGACGCTGCTTGTCCTGGTGCTGCTCATCAGTTTTATCGGCCTTGTCAACATCTACAGCGCCGGCTTCCGGAGCTTTGCCGGGCAGGAAAACCTTTACATTCGCCAGGCCCAATGGGTCTTGCTCGGTCTTGTGTTCATGGGCCTGGCCTTTTCCATCGACTACCGGCTGATCAGTCGTTATGCCTATGTCATTTACGGTATTTCCGTCGTTCTTCTCTTCATCGTATTCCTCTTCGGCTATGCAACCCGCGGCTCCCAACGCTGGATCGTTCTGGCAGGGTTTTCATTCCAACCCTCCGAACTGGTGAAGCTGACGATCATCTTGGCGCTGGCACGATATTTCGACGACCACAGGTCGGGTACGGCTTACCGACTGCGGGAGCTGCTGATACCTTCTCTAATCGTCCTTGTGCCTTTTCTGTCCATCGTCCGGCAGCCCGATCTGGGAACGGCCCTGATCGTGCTTATTCTATTCGTCTCCATGATCTTTTTCGTAGGGATCCAATGGCGCTCCCTGCTTATCTCCCTGGCCGCCACCATTATCCTGCTGCCATTGGGCTGGTTCTTTCTTCATGATTACCAGAAGGAACGGATTCTCACCTTCTTCAACCCCGAGAGAGATCCCTTAGGCACGGGATACCATATCATCCAGTCGATGATCGCCGTCGGGTCCGGCGGCATCCTGGGAAAGGGTTTTCTAAAGGGGACGCAGACCCAGCTCAAATTTCTGCCTGAACAACAGACGGATTTCGTCTTTTCCGTCTTTGCCGAAGAATGGGGCTTTCTGGGCTGCCTGGTCTTGATGGTCCTGTTTCTCACCCTGATCCTATGGGGTTTGAAGATCGCCATCCATTCGCGGGATTACCTGGGAACGCTGGTTGCCTTTGGCATCACAACGATCATCTTCTCTGAGGTCTTCATCAATATCGGTATGGTCCTGGCTATTCTTCCCGTCGTGGGCATCCCGTTGCCTTTTTTGAGCTACGGCGGTTCGGCCATGGTCATTCTGATGATGGCCGTCGGTCTGTTGATGAATATCAGCATGCGTCGGTTTCTGCTCCAGCCTTGAGCGTTTCTATAACAGATGCCACAGCCCTGTGACGTCAAGATTCCCGTTTTGATCGATCGGTATCGCCTCAAGACTGCCCATTCCTATTCGCACGATTCATGGCTGTCAGGCAACGCTGCACCGTCGGGAAGACGGGATATCCCTTCTCGATAAAGAAGCGCTCCTGCTTCAGCCGGATGTCCTCGGAAATGGTGTGCAACAAAACAACGTAGGTCGGCTTTTTCATGGCATCCATGGCGCCGATCATGGCCTCCACCAGGAATGTGGCGAACTTATCGGCCTGGCTGCTGAGAAAGGTGAGATATTCGACGGCGCAGATCATCAAAAAGGCATCGATATTTGGGTCGCGGTCGAAGGCGGGGAATATTTCCGGAAAAGCTTGATAATTGAAAAACTTCGCCGCCATGTCGACGGGATTTTGGATGCTCGTTCCGGGGACATCGATAAACTTCTCCAGGGCCGCCTGGGTCTGACCGGCCAATTCCGGAATATCGAATCCAGCCTTCGTGACCAGATCTGTGGCAATGACACCGAAACCTCCGGAAATGGTGATGATCCCAAGGTTTTTCCCCGGAGGCGACCCTTTAAGCGTGAACAGCATGGCCAGATCGAGCATCTCTTCCGTGTCGGCGACCAGAGTCGCACCGGTCTGCCTGGCGATAGCGTTCCAGATTTCCGAGGCACCGGTCAGGGCGCCCGTATGGGAAGTGGCTGCACGGCTGCCGGCATCGGTCATGCCCCCTTTGACCATGATCACCGGCTTTTTACCGGCTGCATCCTTCAGTGCGGCCACCAGATCCTCGGCCCGGCCCGTGCCCTCGATGTAGAGGCAGATGACGGAGGTTTTCGGATCCCGGGCGAGATAATAGAGAAATTCCGGGGCGCCCAGATCGCTTTCATTGCCGTAGCTCACGACTTTGGATAGTCCCAGTTCCCTCTCCCGGCAGGCAAGCGCCAGGCTGATGGCGATGCCGCCGCTCTGGCTGATCAGACCGATGGAGCCGTCCTTCATGACGGGCATATCCGCCCGGATGCTCATACCGGATTCGGGGCAGAGGATGCCCATGCAGTTTGGGCCGATCAGTCGGACCCCTCCTTTCCTGGCGATCCTGGCGATTTCGGACTCCATCGCTTTTCCGTCGTCCGTGCCCGTTTCACGGAATCCCGATGTGAATATGCTGACACAGCGTACGCCCTTTTTGACGCAATCCCTGATCACATCGGGGACGAACTTGGCGGATACGGCAACCCGCACCTCGTCGAGAGGTCCGGGAATGTCGGTTACGCTGTCGTAGGTATCAAAATTCTTGGCCTTTGTTTTGGGATTAACGGCATAGAGGTTGCCTTGGAAACCACATTTTTGGTATCCCAATAAAAAACTGATGCCCATGTTGCCTATCCGGTCCGCCGCTCCGACGGCGGCCATGTTTTGGGGGTGAAACAACCTGTCCATCTCCTCGAAGAGATTGTCCGTCATGCACCGTTACCTCCTTCGATTGAATTCCATAAATCCTCGTCCCGATTGAGCTTTTCAGGAAGGCGTCCTTCGGACGGGGGGAGTATAGGATAAGGCCCCTGGACTGTCAATCGCATAATCATCCCGGAATCATCGGCCGCTTCGCATTCCTCTTTTTCATTGACAGGCCAGGACTCATTTTCTATACTCCTTTCCCATCCATAGAGAATGTGGTGAAGGCCCTCGGTTTCGGATGGTCCCTCTGAGGCGCTTTCGACTCACACAATCGAGGAAGGAGACCCCGTCGATGTTCGACAGGGAAAGTCAGTTTCGGGCTCTTTTTCATCCCGGTGCCGTTGCCTTCATCGGCGCCTCCAACAAACCCCGGAAATGGGGGTCCATCATCTTGAACAATATGGTCGTCGGTGGGTATTCCGGACGGATTTACCCTGTCAATCCAGCCGAGGCGGAAATCCAGGGTTTCAAGGCCTATGCTGGGATCGTCGATATTCCCGAAATACCGGATCTTGCGGTCATCGTAGTCCCGCCGGCAGCGGTTCCCGGGGCGGTCGATGCGTGTTGTGCCAAGGGCGTCAAAGCCGGTGTGGTCATTACGGCGGGCTTTGCCGAAGTCGGCCCGGACGGTGCGAAACTCCAGGAAGAAATGGTCCGCAAGGCCCGTCTGGGCGGAATGATCCTCGTTGGCCCGAACTGCAACGGGATCATGAGACCGCCGGCGAATCTGTACATCGCCATGCCGCCCGTTTTCCCTCCCCCGGGGAAACTGGCGGTCGTCGCCCAGAGCGGCAATGTGGCCACGTCCATAGCACGGAGGATCATGAAGGCCGGCTTCGGCTGCAGCTGTTTCATCAGCAGCGGCAACGAGGCGGATCTCCATTGCGAAGACTATTTCAGCTTTTTGGCCGACGATCCTGAAACGGAAGTCATTCTGAGTTACGTGGAAGGATTTCGGGACGGGCGTCGGTTCTTTGATAAGGTCCGAGAGGTAAGCAAGAAGAAGCCTGTCGTCATGCTCAAGTCTGGCAGCACCGAGGCAGGGGCCAAGGCGGCGGCCTCGCATACGGCTTCCCTGGCCGGTTCGGACCTGGCCTTCGAAGGGGTCTGTGCCCAAGCGGGGGTAATCCGGGCAATGGACATGGACGAAATGGTCACGATCGCCACAGGGATCATTGGCCAGCCCCTGCCCAGAGGCAAACGGATCGGTATCGTTACGGCCGGAGGCGGTTGGGGTGTTTTGGCGGCCGACGCCTGTGTGAAGATGGGGCTCGACGTGGCGAACCTGCCTGACGACACCTTGGCCGAACTGGACAGCTTTCTTCCCGCCTGGTGGAACCGGGGCAATCCCGTCGATCTCGTAGCCGGTCTGAAACAGGAGGACTTGGGTACATCCCTGGAAGTGCTGCTGCGCTGTCCCGTCATCGACGGGGTCATCGTCCTCGGAATCATGCCTGCGCTTCCCTTTGAACCGATGCCTAGGGTCCTGACGCAGGAGTATATCGACAGGCGGATCGCCTCCATGATAAAGGTCATCGTCGAGATCTACGATCAGTTCACGGAAATGGCCCGTCGCTACGGCAAGCCCGTTATCGTGAGTTCCGAGATGCCTTTTTCCGTCGGGGACTTTGAATCCCGCCTGTCCATCGCCCTTGGCGGCAGAGGCTGTGCTTGCTATCCCGCGCCGGAGGACGCGGCCCTCGTCATGGCGGGCCTGCACCGTTACGCCCGCTACGTGCATGGGGACGACATGAGAGGGTAAATCGGACTTTTTGCGGTTTCATCAATGACTGGGGGAAACAATATGGCGCGACTGAACTATCTCGATCCGAAGACGGCGCCGGAAGGCTCGAAGGAACTGCTGTCCAAGATGGCCGACCTGAACATCTTCCGCATGCTGGCGCACAGCCCGACGGTGTACGGACCCTTCGTCCGCTTGGGCAATGCGATCCTCTTCAAGTCGAAGCTGGATCCTGTCCTGCGCGAAATGGCCATTGTCCGTGTCGGACACCTGTCCAAGGCGTCCTATGAACTGTTCCAGCACGAACGGATCAGCCGCCAAGTCGGCATGGCCGAGGAAAAGATCGCCGCCCTGAAGGATGGTCCCGAGGCGCCCGTCTTTAATGAAACCGAGAGGGATGTGCTGCGCTTTACCGATGATGTCGTGAAAAACGTCCGGGCTTCCGACGAAATATACGAAGCTGTCGCCCGCAGGCTCGACTCGAACCAGATGATCGAGCTGACGGTGACGATCGGTTACTATATGATGGTTTGCCGCTTCCTGGAGACCACGGGGGTGGAGATAGAGCCGCCCGGCCAGTCCGAAGGGGTAAAACTCCGGAAGTGGGACTGAGGAAAGCAAGGCGGGGAGTGGCTTGAAGATCGGTGTCATCTCGGACACGCACCTGACAGGCTACAGCGAGCGGTTGCAGCATCTGATCGACAGACACTTTGCCGACGTGGAGATGATTCTCCATGCAGGCGATCTCGTCGATCTGGCAGTCCTGTCGATGTTTGGTACAAGGGATGTTCGTGCCGTTTCGGGAAATATGGATCCGCCCTCTGTCCGCGAGGTCCTGCCGGAATGGATGGTACTGGAGCTGGGTGGCCTGCGGATCGGACTCGTTCATGGCTGGGGGTCGCCCGCCGGAATGGAGAACAGGTTACTGAGGGTCTTTGACCGTGTGGACTGTCTGGTCTTTGGACACAGCCATCAGCCAATGAATCGCTTGCGCGACGGCGTCTTGCTGTTCAATCCCGGCTCGGCCACCGACCGGCGATTCGCTTCCCGAAATTCCCTCGGTATACTCAATATTTCCGGGGGGATTTCCGGGGAGATCATCGAATTGCCCGATTGAATATGACGCGATGGAAGGGTTTCGAAAATGGATTCCATGTCTGCACCTTGGCGGATGACCTATATACGGTCCGAAAAAACGGATACATGCGTGTTCTGCGATGGTACGGCAGCCCGTGAGAATCTCGTCCTTTACAAGGGAAAGCGGGCCTTCGTCATGCTGAATCTCTATCCTTACATCAGCGGCCACCTGATGATCATTCCCCGGCGCCATATCAGCCGGATGGAAGACCTGAGTCGGGAAGAGAAGATAGAGATATTCGATCTTTTGGATCTCTCCGTTCGGGTCTTGAAAGAAGCCATGAAGCCGGATGGATTCAATATCGGCATCAATATGGGAATAGCGGCCGGAGCAGGCATTGACGATCATCTTCACGTGCATGTGGTTCCCCGCTGGATCGGTGACACGAATTTCATGAGCGTCGTGGGCGAGGTACGAGTCATTCCGGAAGATATCATGAAAACGGGGGAGCAGCTCAAGCCCTATTTCAACAAGCATTATCAGGAGGACTGAGAATGAAGGTCATTTATACGATTATTGTCGTTCTGTTCGTTCTGTTCGTGATCACCTTTTCCTTGGAAAACACCTTCGCCGTTCAGTTGAAGTATCACGATTTCATCACGCCTTTCACCCTTCCAGCCTATATGCTCATCTTCATTTCCTTTCTCGGGGGTGTCGTCTTCACGGGCTTTATGGGCATCGTGGAGCGGTACCGGCTGACCAGGACCATTACCCGCCTGAACAAGACGATACGGGATTTGAGACGGGACCTGCAGGACAGGGAAACACCGGCCTTGGGAGCAGGAGAACCCCCTGCAACTCCGATGTAGACCGAACCGGTATATTTGGCGGAAGTGCCCTCATGAGGTTCATCGCCGATCGGAATCTGGGCAGACTGGTGAAGTGGCTTCGCATCATGGGATACGATACGGTACTGTACCGGGGCCCTGTGGACCGGTTGTTTCTGCGCAAGGCCGAGCGGGAAGGAAGAACGGTTCTGACCCGCGTGAGGGACATGGCCCGGCGGCAGTTCAGCGGATCTCTTATCGTGGTCGAAGATGACCGCCTGGAGAATCAACTGAAGGCGCTGATGGACAGACTCCCGATCCGAGCCGAAACGGAACGTCTGTTCACCCGATGCCTGCGCTGCAACGAACCCCTTCAGGAGGCGACCAGGGAGGAGGTCGCGGGGTTGGTTCCATCCTACGTGCTGGAAACCCAAAGCCGGTTCCGGCTATGCCCGAACTGCCGGGGCATCTTCTGGCCCGGGACCCACAGAAAGAACATCCATCGTTTCCTTGGGATGAACAGCCCCGTCGACCCCCTCTGATCGCTTGCTTACTTTTTGGTTTTGGCGCGGGAGCGCGTCGTGCTCTTTACGCTCGCCTTCCGTCCCTTGTCATGCTTTCCGATGATGCAGACGGCCGCCACATTCATCGAGGGCATCCCGCCCAGGTTGTGGGTAAGGCCGAGCTTCACGTTGGAAAGCTGCCGC
>JAFGIO010000068.1 GCA_016929555.1 Deltaproteobacteria bacterium
CCCATATGGCAGCGGAAGTCTCGGAACACCTGTCCCGCCTCCTGTCCAGGCCGCAGTCCTGATCGTTTCGCATGGAAAAGGCAGGGCATGCTCAGCCCTGCCTTGGAAGTGCGAGGGAGAAGATCTTCACCGTCCCCCGGAAAAACAGGCAGCAGGGGAACCTTGGAGGCTTGTTCAAAGCAGATAATGATAGACATCGTACTGCGTCTTCGCATCCAGCAGGGTGTCGATCTTCGCCTGAAGTTCCGCCCTTTTCTTGCTGGATTTCCAGGCCAGCCATTCCTCGGGACTGTTCCAGGTGCTTATCACGAGATACTGCTCGGGATGATCTGCATTGCTCAGGACCTCTCCCGAGATGTAGCCGGGCTGCTTGATGGCTTCCGTCCGAAGTCCGTTAATCAACTTCAAGAATTCTGTTTTCTTCTGCTTGGGCACTTTTCTTTTGATCATGATCTTCACCGTCATGGCAATCCCTCCTCAATAATTTTTTATGGATTGGATTGGTGCTAACCCCCTCCCCTGTGCTTTCGACAAACCCAATATGGCCATTAATCATGAGGATTCATTACAACGAACGACGGGATTCGTGCCCCAAACCGGTGAAGGGAGCGGGAGCGGGAGGAAAAGAAAGATCCGTCCGGTGCCGAAAGCGCTGGCGAATCAGAATCGGAAGGAGCGTCCTCGTGCAGCCAATGATAACAGAACCCTTTCGATTGTGCATCCTTTTTTTGTTGTCGGATATGAGGAAAATGGATCGATCAGGGGCATATTGCCTCTATGGGGGAGGAAAATTGTTGGTCCTTGACGGGGGTGGCGAAAAAAATTATAGTGTCTATCTGTAATTCCGAAATGATTTTTGACCAGGAGTTTCCATGGCCTCTCGAAAAGCACGCACCTTGGGTGAATTGAAGAAACAGGTTTCCCGAATTCCCGACATTCGCCAGGAGATGCGGACCAACCTGATCCGCAAACTGGCGGAGGGGAAACCGCTCTTCCCCACCCTCATCGGTTACGACGATACGGTTCTCCCGGCCCTGATCAATGCCGTCCTCTGCGGTCACCATATCATCCTGCTGGGCGAGCGGGGACAGGGAAAGAGCCGAATCATCCGGAGCATGATGGATCTGCTGGACGAAGAGATGGTCGCCGTCGCCGGATGCCCCATCAACGACGATCCCTTCGCGCCCATCTGCACCGACTGCCGGCAGCGCCTTGCCGACATGGGGGACAAGCTTCCCCTTGAGTATGTGCCCCGGCACCGGAGGCTCGTCGAAAAACTCGCCACCTCCGATGTGAGCACCTCCGATCTCATCGGAGATGTGGATCCCATCAAGATCGCCCAGGGAAGAACCCTGGACGACGAGACCTCGATCCACTTCGGCCTGGTTCCCCGCGCCAACCGGGGCATCTTCGCCATCAACGAGCTGCCCGATCTCGCCGAGAAGATCCAGGTGGCCTTCTTCAACATCATGGAGGAAAACGACCTGCAGATCAAGGGATTCCCCGTCCGCCTGCCCCTGGACATCTTCATGATCGCCACGGCCAATCCCGAAGACTACACGAGCCGGGGCCGGATCATCACGCCTCTGAAGGACCGCTTCGATGTCCAGATCAGGACCCATTACCCTCGGCGCAGGGCCGATGAAATCGCCATCATGGATCAGGAAGCGGTCATCCCCCGGCTTGACAGCATCGAAGCCCGCAGCCCCGGTTTCATGAAGGAGATCATTGCGGAAATCACGTTTCAGGCCCGGAGCAGCCAGGAAATCAACCAGCATTCCGGCGTGAGCTGCCGGATATCCATCCGGGGCTACGAATCCATCCTGGGAAGCGCCGTCCGGCGATGTCTCGAACTCGGCGAAGCCACAGCGGTCCCCCGCATCACCGATATCGAAGCGGCCTATCCCGCCATCGTCGGCAAGCTGGAGCTGGAATTCGAGGCCGAAGACAGCAAAATCGAGGATCTGCTCGATAACCTGACCAAACGCGCCGTCAAGGTGGTCTTCGACGAGCATTTCAAACTCGACGAGCTTTCCAGCATCGTGGAGGCTTTCCAGGACGGCATGACGGCGAAGGTGTCCCGGCTCATGGCTTCGGCCGAGTACCTGGACGGCTTCGAGGTGATTCCGGGTTTGAAAAAGGCGGTCCAAGCCCTGGTACAACCCGAGAATCCTCCCGACGCCGCCTCGGCCATCGAATTCATTCTCGAGGGGCTGCACCTGTCCAACAAGCTGAACCGGCAGGTCGAGTTCGGGGAGGTCCTCTACAAATGAAGTTTGTCGTCTATTCGCCCTGGGATGGCACGCAGCAGGCCTTCACCCTCAATAGAAAAGAGATCGTCGAGAAGTTCATGGAAAATATCATGAAGGGCATGAGCCCCAACATGTCCGTCATGCAGATGATGTGGGAGGGGATGTCACTGGCCGGCATGGACTTCCGGGTCATGGGCATGGAGGAGATGATCCAGGAACTCCAGAAACAGAAACGCGACCTCTATTCCAAGTACTCCCTGGAGCGTGCCTTCGACAAACCCATGAACGACCTCAAGTTCCTGCTCGAACAGGAGGCCATGACCCGCCGGCAAAAAGGTTCCCCGGAAAGCCCCTCCTACCATCAATTGCCGCGTGGGCTGATGGACAAGATAAAGGCGCTGGAAAACTTCCCCTTCGAAGACGGCGACAGCGAGGCCCTGTTCCAGAGTTGGCGCGACCGGAAACAGGACATTCTCGATCTCTATGAATTCTATAGCCAATATTCCTCGAAATTCAAAGGGCCCGAGACCCTGGATTTCGATCAGGCCCTGGAGCTGATGCGGCAGATGCAATCCATCGATGAGCTTCAGCGCCGGCTTCTGACCGGGGAGATATCGAGCATCGATCCCGAGACCCTGCAGCGGATGCTGGGCGATCGGGCCGCCCAGTCCTTCAACATTCTGCTGCAGATTCCGGATATGATGACCGAAGAGGGGGTCGTCGGTTTCAACGAGCAGGGCTTCCAGATGACGCCCCGGGGAATGCGCACCCTGGCGGAGATGGCCTTCGGCAAGGTGTGGCAGCAGGTCCGCAAGGACCGGCAGGGCGGCTATCCGGGCAATGCCCTTCCGAGCGGAGAAATCGAGCCGGATTCGGTCCGCCCCTACGCCTTCGGCGACCGCCTCGATATCGATATCCCGAAAACCCTCTTCAAGGCCGTCATTGGCGGCCGTGCCAAGGAGGGACGGGTTGAACTCGCCCAGGACGACTTCCAGATCCGGGAAAGGGAGCCGCTGGTCGCTTCGACGACCATTGTCGCCCTGGACCTCTCCTGGTCCATGGCCTGGGAAGGCCGCTTCGAGGCGGCAAAGCGGGTAGCCCTGGCCCTGAATCATTACATCAGGACCCGCTTTCCCAAGGACAGGCTCCACATCATCGGTTTTTCGACGGAGGCCAGGGAGCTCAAGGGCAAGGATCTGTCCCTGGCCGTCTGGGACCGCCAGCGGCCCTTCACGAACCTCCAGGGGGGGCTGCGCCTGGCCATGGAGCTTGTCAAAAAGAGCGGCAACCGCAACAACCGGGTCATCGTGATCACCGACGGCCAGCCGACGGCCTATTACCTGGGCGAACACCTGCACGTGGAACTTCCCACGAACATGTGGGGCATCAGCCCCAACGCCTGCAAGGCGACCCTGGCGGAGGTGCGGAAGGTGACGGCCAAGGGATTGAACATCGAGACCTTCATGCTCGATGACAATCCCGCCCTGGTGGAGTTCACCCGCCAGATATCGCGGATCAACCGGGGCCGGGCCGTCGTGTGCAAGCCCAGCGAACTGGGAACCCTGATCCTGGTCGAGGAGATCAATAGGAGGGGCGGAAAACCATGATAAATCTTGCAAAAATCCGATGGTCTTTTGCCTTGACAAACAGGCTGTCTCTGGCTTACTGATTTTCTCTTCGCAAACGCCGGAAAAGGACCCCACCCAACTCTTGCCGGTGCCGGAGACGAGAGGGGCGGGGCGCCAACGTTTTTAAGGTATTGAAAGTGACAGTAGCATTCTGGAAAGGAGGTGACCTCAGGCGCCGGACGCATGCAAGGAATTGGAAGCGGCGATTGGAAATTTTAGCTATTTCAAGGATGATGGGAGGATAAAATGAAACTCGAAAAAGAAGATCTGCTAAAACTTTATCGCAATCTGGTTCTGATCAGAAAAACCGATGAGGTCATGGTCGACGGCCTCATGCAAGGCAAGATACCCAGCTTCTGGCACAGCGGCCAGGGCAACGAGGCCGTCGTGGCCGGCGGGACCACCTTCCTGAAAAAAGGTGACTGGGTCATAGGCGGCGTCCGCGGGCACGGCGCCCATCAGGCGATCTTGAAGGGCATGACGCCGGAGTCGGTCTATGCGGAGCACTGCTGCAAGGCGACGGGCTGCTGCGGCGGCTGGTCGGGGTTCCATACGTCCGACCTCGACTTGGGTATCCCCGGTTCCTGCGGAACCGTTGGTTCGAGCTTTCCTTTGGCCACGGGCATCGGCATTGCCCTGAAGAAAAAGGACAAGGGCGACGTCATGGTCTGCTACTTCGGCGACGGCGCCTCCGGAAGGGGAACGCTACACGAGAGCTTCAACATGGCGGCGATCATGAAGCTCCCCATTGTCTGGATCTGCGAAAACAACGGTTTTGCCATTTACATGTCCGTCACCACCGCCTCGGCCAGCAAGGACATCGCCGATCTCGCCTACGGTTATGGGATGCCCGGCGTCGTCGTGGACGGCCAGGATGTCGTGGCTGTCTGCGAAGCCGTTATGAGCGCCGTGGAGAAGGCCAGAGCAGGTGAGGGACCCTCGCTCGTCGAGTGCAAGACCCACCGTTTCCGTCCCCACAATGAAGGCATCCCCATCCTGCGGGGCACAGAACCCATTCCCGAGGCGGAAATCCAGGAATGGCTGGACCGGGATCCCATCGTTCTGTTCCGGAACAAACTGATCGAACGGGGGATCTTTAGCGCCGCCGAGGCCGATAAGATTGACCAAGAGGTCGTCGCGGAAATGGCGGCCATGGACAAAGCGGTAACGGCGTGCGGAGTTGCGGATCCGGCAGTGATGTTCAAGAGTCTTTATGCAGAATAGAGGGGGGGGCGACCATGAAAGAACTATTGTTTGCACAGGCGGTCAATCAGGCCATCGATGAAGAGATGGCGAGAGACGAGACGGTTTACGTTATCGGCGAGGATGTCTCGGTCGGATTGTTCGGTGTCACCAGCGGGCTGATCCAGAAATACGGACCGGAGAGGATCATCGACACCCCCCTCAGCGAGACGGCCATTGCCGGGTCCTGTCTGGGCGCCGCCCTGGCGGGGTACCGCCCCGTCGCCGATCTCATGTTTGCTGACTTCATCTATGTATGCATGGATGAAATCAAGAATGCCGCCATCTGGCGATTCACCAATTGCGGTCATCAGGATATGAAAATCCCCATCGTTTACCGGTTCCCCATGGGAGGCTACGTCCACCTGGCCGCCGACCATTCCCGGGCGGCCTTCTCGCCGGTTCTTCATCTACCGGGCTTGAAGGTGGTCGTTCCCTCGACGGCCTACGACGCGAAGGGGCTCTTAAAAACGGCCATCCGGGACAACAACCCTGTATGCTTCTTCGAGCACAAGCTGCTCTACGCAACGAGCTCTCCCATACCGGATGAGGAATACACGATCCCCTTCGGCGTCGCCGACGTCAAGAAGGAAGGAAAGGACGTGACCGTCGTCGCCCTGGGACTGATGGTGCCCTGGAGCCTGGCCGTGGCCAAGGAATTCGAGGCCAAGGGCGTCAGCGTCGAGGTTATCGATCCCCGAACGCTGGAGCCTCTCGATATTGACGCCATCGTGAAGTCCGTCCGCAAGACGGGGCGAGTGGTCCTGGTGGAAGAGGACATGCTTCGCTGCGG
>JAFGIO010000069.1 GCA_016929555.1 Deltaproteobacteria bacterium
AATGTTAATCATATCGAAAGAGTTTATGTCCAAGCCGCCAAGTGGATCAGGGATAGAACCTCTCCATCGGAACGGATTGCAGCTTTCGATATCGGCATCCTAAAGTATATCTCGAACCGCCGAATCCTCGACTTGGGGGGGCTGGTAGATCCGAAGGTCCATCCCTCATTGGTGCGTCGCGATTGCGGTGAATATTTGCAGCGATATGATGCCGACTATATTCTTTATTCGCGCTTTCCCGATTGCGATTTTATGACCGGAATTTATCTTTCCGAGTACGGCAAGAAAAATCTACTGAAACAAAAACGGATAGCTGCATTCAGCACCGATTATTTTGTGACTCCCACGATCGTGCAATCGTTTCAGCTCGACATCTTTCGAATCGAAGCCTGGCTAAGGCGGAATCCCGAGGGGATAAGAGAGCAGTTCACGGCAGAGGAAGCCCGCTGCGATTTTCCGGTGCATCAGGTTTATCGGGGAGAGGTTGAACTTTTGGGATATGACCTTGACCGGCCCGATTTAGAGGTGGTGAAGGGCGTGCCCCAAGCGGTCAATCTTACTTTTTATTGGCGCAAGGTCGTCTCTTCAAACAACAAATATTTCGTAAGAACAACCCTTTCCAATCCGGCAACCCGCCAGGTGATTATGGAGAAATATCATTTACCCACCCATGACATCTATCCCATGCCTCTCTGGAACTGCCAGGAAATCGTGAAAGAGCATCACTTGATCTGGGTGCCCGACGCAGCGGCGCCGGGCACATACGACATCAGGGTCGGCCTAGTGAGCGCTGATGAATTACCGGATGCCAAGAAAAATGCCAAGGGCGTATTTTCGTTCCTGAAAGAACTCTTCGGTATGGATTTCGCCATCTTCCCTGTAGATGAAAGCGTGGGCCAAGATGCCCTTGTCGGCAAGTTCAGGATTCGATCATCGGTTCTGGAACCGATCCGGTTTTTAAACAAGGGCTCCGAGTGGTAGAAACAGAATGAATGCGAACCTTCCCGTATTTCTCAGCGAACCCTTCACCTTGATACGACCCCTATCGTTGCTCAAATGTCTTTTGACGATCACATATAGATCAAGAAAGCAAAGGAAATAATCCAGCCTGCAATAGACATTTGGATAAAGGGATCCTTCATGAGAATCTCCGCTGGACTGCCGCTATTTTCTTCCAGCATGGCAATCTGAAGATAGCGCATCACGCCTGTTAGGACGAAAATGGAAGTGATGTAGAGCTTGTCGGTCTTGAACTTGGCGATGATTTCGGGTGAAACGGTGTACATGAGATAGGCAACCAAAACCACCGCCGCCATGATCATCATGGAGGCGTCAATAAAGCGAAGATTATAGCCATCGATGGATTTACGGGGCCTGTGATTCTTTTCCAGAAAGATGAGCACATCATCCCGCCTTTTTCCAAGCGACAGAAAAAGCGCCAGCAGGAACGTCATGATCACGATCCACATGTAGACCGGAACACCCCCCACCGCGCCGCCCACGAAAATCCGGATAACGAAACACGCGGCGACGATCATGACATCCAAAATCGGCACATGTTTTAACTTCACGCTGTAAGCCAGATTCAGGGATATGTAGAGTAGGCACAGGTAAAACATCTGTATAGAAAGGACATAGGCCAGGGATAACCCAAACACAAGGAGGCATGCCATCAACCCAATGGCCGATCCCTTCGTTATCCTTCCTGCCGGAAGGGGGCGGTATTTCTTTTTCGGATGCTGGCTGTCCTCAATGAGGTCGTGAAGATCGTTGAAGATATAGACTGCGCTGGCCAATAAGCAAAAACCAAGGAAAGCAAGAGATACCTTGAACAACCGTTCGGGTTCTTGCAGACGCAGGGCAAAGAACAAAGGAAGGAAGATAAATAGATTCTTCGTGTACTGGGGAAGGCGGATAAGGGCGATATAGTCTTTCATGTCCGGAAGGCGAGCCTTTTCAATAATATCGATAACGAGGAAGATCGAAAAACCTCATCCCAATTGCTGATGGATGCGTTGATAATGACAATGTGAGGACCCTTCCGGGGGTAACACTTCCATCTATCAAGGATGTCATCGAAATCGAAGTGTGCTGTTTTCTCCTGCATGATTAAAAAAAGATCTTGGCAAATTGCAGGATGCCCTGTTTCCAGGGTACACGATGTGATATCCCGGATTGGCCCTTTATCTTATCAATGTTTTCAAGATACCATCTGAAATTGCGAACGAGCGCATCCTGATTGGAAAATTTAGGCCTGTACCCGAGAACGTTTTCTGCTTTTTCTATGGAGACAAAGGAATCTTTCGATGCCGTTTCATAAACCCACTTGTACAGCGGTGAGAGTTTCAGGGATTCCAGAATTCTGAGGACCAGTACTACAGGCGCAGCGGGAAAGGGGACTATCTTTTTTCCATACCCTGCGTAATCGAGGACGGCTTGGTAGTCCTCCCCCATCGTCTTGAATTCCTTGGCGCCGATGTTGAAAGTATCGTTTACCTTCTCTCTTTCCAAGGTCATGCAGAGAAATATTGCTTCACAAAGATCTTCGACATCGAGGAGTTGATAACGATTCTTTCCGTTGCCGATCATGGGAAAGCCGCGGCCGTCTCTTGCCCAATCGAAAAATAGGGCAAATACCCCCAGTCTTTCCGGACCGACAAAGGATTTTGGCCGTAAAATAGGAATACACATCCCCTTGCAGCGATACTCCAAACAGGCCTCTTCCGCCATGATTTTCGCCTTTCCGTAAGGGCCTACGCCGTCTAAATTATCGTCTTCGCAAAGCGGGTGATGATCCGGAATACCGTAAACGGCCGTCGACGAGATGTAAATAAATCTCTCTACGTGACCTTGGTATGAGGCTTCCAAAAGGTTTTTGGTGCCATTAACAACCGTTGTGAATAGGGTTTCCTCCGTGTAGAGAGGCAGTGCGGATGCGGTATGAATGACTGTATCGACACCTTTCAAGATCTCAGGGATTTTAATTTCATCCCTGATATCGCATTTTACAAAGGTGATTTTGGATGAGGCATCCGGATAGTCGAAATCGGCAATATCAAGGACAACCATATCGAAACGACTCTTTTTCAGGAGATACCGGACAAGATTGATACCGAGAAATCCGGAACCGCCGGTGATTAGAACCCTCAAATTTTCTCCTCCACCCTGATCCTAGGCATCATAAACTTTCCATAATCACTGCGTCGAGCAAACCGGCCTCTTCCGAGACCTCACCTCGGGTTGACGGTTTTTCCCTCTGTTTACCGAATCGTTTCACGGTAGTGACGCGGCAGCTCGAAAATCGCCCCCGCAATCTTGCATGGTTTGTGAAATCAGTCAATAGCGATTCTCGCAGCCAGATCAGCGCCTTATCACGGGGCAACTTCTCTTGGGCTACTCAGGAGGGGAGTGCCGTTCGTTCAGCAACTTGTGGAAATGCGGGTGTCTTCTGTGCTATCTTCATATCAGCGGTTGGGGGGAAAGCACCGGCCGTTGCGCGGTCGCAGTTCTAGGTACTCATCATGATGGTACCGCACCTGTAAATGCTCGATGTCAGCGAGTGTATCCATCCCGTTGATCGGATCATGCCGCCGGATTCAACTCCACCACCGGAAACAGAGGCTGGCCATGCTGCGGGTAACGTGATGTTGCATCGTTGTCGGGATCAAAGAACCTAACTGCATACTAAAGAATGAACGACATGCAATCTCACTCGCCGTCGGCCAATCACGCCTCTCTTCTCTTTGTTCACAATTCACAATCCAATATCTCCCTGAAGGGTTATCCTTTGACATCGACCGCCGATGCCGGCACGACGTCCGCAACGAAGTGCCACAGGATCCTGCTCACCGGGGCCGGCGGCTGTCTCGGAGGTTACCTCCTCGAGGAGTTCATGAATGAAAGCCCAGAGCATCTGGTTCTCCTGCTGCGTGATCCCGATAAAATCCGGATCGGTTCCACCTGGCGGGAGCGGCTGACGATCATCAGGGGGGATCTCAACGAACTCGATCCTGTGCTGCCCCAGATTGAAAACATCGACCAGGCTGTATTGGCAGCCGCCTGTTGGGGGGGGTCGGAAACCTTTCCGGTCAATGTCATGGCCAATCTCAGACTGACCATCCATCTCGCCGCCCGGGGCTGCTGCCGCATCATCTATCTGTCCACGGCCAGCGTTCTGGATCGTGAAGGCAACCTTCTTCCGGCAGCCAGGGATCTCGGCTCGGAATACATCAGATCCAAGTACAGACTGGTCGAAGTCATGGAGAACCTGGAATTCCTTCAAAAAACAGAAATCATAGGCCTTTTCCCCACCCTGATCCTCGGCGGCGGGCCGGGCAAACCCTATTCCCACTTTGCCCGGCTCTTACAGCGGACCTTGCCTTGGGCCTGGCTGTGGCCTTTCTTGCGGGCCGAGGGCGCCTTTCACTTCATTCACGGTCTGGACATCGCCCGAATCGTACGCCACCTGACAGAGTCACCCCTCGCACCTGCCGAATCACCCCGGCGCATCGTGCTCGGCAACCCCGTCCTGAGCGTCAATGAATTTATCGGCGAATTCTCCGCTTATCTGGGTAAAAAGGCGTTTTTCCAGGTCAACCTGAAATCCTGTCTGATTGAAGCACTGATCAAAATCTTCCGCATCCGGCTTTCGCCCTGGGATCGTTACTGCCTGGAAAAACGCGACCTTTCTTTCCAGAACGCGGTCAACCCGTCCGCCTTCGGTCTGCCGGTTTATTGTCCGAATCCGGCCGCCGGTTTGGCCGCTATCGACATCAAGGCCGAACAATGACATTAAAGATCAAGCGGGTCAACAAGCCCCAACAAATCGGCAATGACCGCATTCCCCCTTCTGCCAACTCCCATACCTTTCGGATAATAAACCCCCCAAAGCCTTTTTGTTTTCACCTCCAGCCAGAAATGGATCCCCGTGGAAAAAGATCGTTCAGTCCGGTACAGGGGGGAGCGGTTCTTTTGTTGGTCGACGGAAATGCCTTATCAAATAACCATCCACTGCTTTCGTTTTCTGTTCCATCGGAAGAAAACCAAATCTTCTCATTAAGTTCGGTAAACCCGGATCCAGCACGTCAAAATTAAGCGCCCAGAAATCTAAAGGCCCGTCCATTGTTTTCAGAATCCTTTTGAATTCCGAATAATCCGGAAGATCGTCCTTGACACCCGTAACCAGCAGATAACGTGGTGGACAATCCATATTGCCCCGGGTTCGCTCCTTTTCAAGGGCCCAAGCCAGTGACTGCAACTCGGCGACCTGACACCAGGTGTGACGATGGCCGACTGCAACGACTATTGGCGCCCGAGACACGGTACCGATTATCCGGGCCACAATGTCGGGTTGCTGGCTTTTTGAGTAACCGAAATCGAGAGCCACAGTAAAGCCTCCCAGCAACCCCATCAGACCGATCAGCGCCATTTGCCTTCTTAGCCCTGCAGCCGACATTGATGGGTTTTCCACCCAGGAAGCGATCGCACCTGAAGCCCAAAGCAAGACCACTGGGAAAAAAAAGAAACCATAGCGCAAAGCTGCGGTTAAAAACCTGCCGGTCAGATAAGTGATTCCAAGTAAAATGAGCAGACTAAACATCAAAATCCAGAGCAATACAGAACCCGTTCTTCTCCGGGAATCGTCACCGGCGAGCCGGGCATAGCCCCGTCGAAAGAAGAGGACCGTCCAGAGAAAAAACGGAAATACCAGCAAGAAGGACAGCACCGGTATCCAGGGTGGCACGTTCTGCACCGGGAGTAAAAAGAAAAAGGTTATTAAGATGGCCATCAGTTCGGGAATGGGATCGATAAAATAATGCCAGTCCGATAGAGTTCGTTGCAGCCATCGTGACATTTCGTGGCCGGGCAGAGCAGCCAGAACCGGTACGAGGGGTGCCAGGACCATCAGGGTCACACCGGCATAAATGATCATTCTCAGGCGTACCTGCCGCGTCCAGGGCTGACCGTTCCGATGGTTGATAACCGCGTCGACCATCAGGGCCGTGACTTGGGCGAACAGGGCCAGGATGTGAAAGTAATGGGTCGCCAGCCCCAGGGCATTGCTCGTCATCCAGGCGGCAAAGAGCCAGACCGGGGGAGTCCGCCCGGCGCGCAGGCGACGCAGGGCAATCAGGAAGAAACCCAGTGAAAAAGCGATCCATATGACCGCCAGGTAATACATCCGTGTTTCCTGAAAAAGATAGACACCAAAAGGAGATACGGCCATGAACCAAGCCGCGGCCAAAGCCGCCCAAGGGGAATGAAAGGACACCCAACCCAGCCAGGCCATAACGGCGACGGCAATGATCCCCATCGCGGCTCCCAGCGAACGCATCTGCCGGGCGCTGACGTATTCGTTTTCATCGGGAGCGAATACCTTAAGCCATAGGTTCAGGATGCCAAAATGCAGAGGCGGATGAACATCCTCGGCTACAACCGTGGCAATGACATCCAAAAATCCGGTCGTAGATCCCCCGCGCATTGGGGTCATCAAACGCTGAAAATCAATGGTCTCATTGACCGGAATAGCGCTAAAACCACGGCCCTGGGCCAGGCCGAGTGTGCCGAATTCATCGGTCCACAATGGCTTCCCCCCCAGATTTAAAAAACGCAGGCCGCAGGCGAGAAAGATGCAAAGCAGCAGAAACAGTCCGTGTTTCCATACCGGCTTCGTTCGATCACCAACTGTCTCGGCTGAGGGATCTTTCTTTCTTTGCATCATGAGGGGCATACCGAATTTTCCAGAAAAGTCAAGAATAACGGCTGGATCGGGTTTTTTCCGCCAGATCCCGTCTCCTCTCCGGACCGAGATCCTGCCAGACACGACGTCCCGCTGAGACTTCGACATGGTTTAACAGCAGCCATTTCCAGAAAGCGGAAGGCGGTTCCAAGCCGCTCTCCCGGGCTCTGTTTAGACGGGTTTCGAGTCCCAGCAAGCGGTCGAGAATGGCATCTATCCGCCTGATCGTGGCCAGTTGTTTGGTCTGCAGACCGACCGCCAGTTGCGGATGCTTGGCGTAAAAGAGCGCTCCATTGGCCCCGCGGCTTTCTTCACGGCGGCAATTTAGAAAGAAATCACGCCGGACCGAATCGGGCTTGTAGTGATAGATCGGTGCCCGCCAGTCATAGTACCGGCGCGTTCCCATCCCGGCCAGACGGAAATAGAGTTCGGGATCTCCCCAGCCATAGCATTGGAAATCCTCATCGAAACCGCCTGCGGCAACAACGAGTTGCCTTTCGACCGACGCATTGCCGGTAGGGAACGGATTGAAATGTCGCCCAAGGAGCATTCCACTGGTTGGATATCGTTCTTCCGGAGGCTTGCTCACTTCGACGATCGGCCCGCTGACGACCGCCCGTCGATGGCGTGCATGAACGGCCAGATGCCTCTCGAGAAAATCGGGACGTACCAGGGAATCATCATCAACGAAAACGAGCACCCGGCCTTCAGCCAGCGTTAAAGCGAGATTTCGGGCCGCCGGTGCACTGGAGCGCTTTTCCAGGCGGCAATAGATGAGATTGGGAGCACTGAACGCCCGCACAACCCGGGCCGTGTCGTCCTGCGAAGCGTCATCGACAACGACGATCTGGTAATCTCCAGCGGCCACGGTCTGATCCAGAAAGCGCGGCAGCGAGAGCCGCAGCACATCGGCACGATTGCGGGTCGGCAATATCAGGCTGGCGCCAATTCTGTCTCTTCCTGCTCTCTGCATAATTGCTCACGGTACAGCCGGTAATACAATCCGCCCGATTGATAAAGCTCCCGGTGACTTCCCTCTTCGACAATACGGCCGGCATCGATTACCACAATACGGTCGACAGCGTGCACCGTTGCCAGGCGATGAGCGACGATCAGGGCGGTGCGGCCCTGCCAGGCACGCTGCAGGGCCTCGCGCACCAGACGTTCCGATTCGGCGTCGAGAGCCGAGGTCGGTTCGTCCAGCAGCAGAATGCGCGGATCCCGCAAAAAAATCCGCGCAATGGCGATGCGCTGGCGTTGTCCCACCGAAAGGTTGGCCCCGCGCGGCTCGATGCGGGCCAGGTAGCCGTCCAATAATTTGTCTGCGAATTCAGCAACGTGGGCCGCTTCAGCCGCCCGGCGTACTTCCTCCAGGGAAGCCTCCGGCGCACCGAAACGCAGGTTATCCAGAAGGGTGCCGGCAAAAATGATCGGCTCCTGGTAAACTTCGCCGATCACCTGGCGGAGATCCCTCAGTTTCAAATCGGAGACATCCAAGCCATCAACCAGCAAAGTGCCGGAATCGGGAACGAGAAAACGGGGAATGAAATCGAGAATGGTCGACTTACCGCCGCCGCTCGGTCCGACCAAGGCCACTTTTTCGCCGGCCGAAATTCGCATGCTGAAATGCCTCATCGAAAAATTACTGCCCGGGTAAGAGAAGTTGATCCCGTCGAATTCTATCTCGCCCCGGGCCAACTCCGGAGACAGTCTCTTCCGGCCTTCTTTCTCCGGCGGAAGCAAGTGAATGCGGTTGAATCGATCCATGACCGCGAAAAGCTGCATCAGCCTGCCCATGGAATGGCTTGCCTCCTGCGCCGGTGAGTAAGCCAGAGCGGCGCATGCCATAAACGATGTCAGGACTTCCAGGGTAATGATTCCCTGTTGCAGAAACAGCGCGCTCAGAAAGATAAGAACGGTGATTCCGGCCCCGGCGGCCAGGGTTACAGCCACGGGATGGAAGGCGTCCATTTTTTCATAATCCAGTTGCACCCGCAGAGCCTCGGCGTTGAGGGCGTCGAAACGAACAGCTACATCCGACTCCCGGTTGCAGGACTTGATCTCCTTCAATCCGCCGAGCATTTCCGTCACTTCGGCGACCAATGTGGCGAGCTGTTCCTGGGTACTGTGAGAAACCCCGTGGAGCTTGCGACCGAAATACGAAGTGACCAGGACCAAGGGACTGATCAGCACCATAGCACAGAGAAAGAGCGGCCAGGTGTACCAGGCCATGGCTGCACCGAACACCACCAGCAGGATCAGCGCCGGAGCAAAAACGGAGACGACCCGGGTAAGTGCCTCCTGGAAAACCTGCAGGTCATTGGAAAAGCTGGAAACCAGTTCTCCTCCTCCGGCATCCGCCGCAGTGCGTGGTGAAACACCAAGGATATGGCGGAAAAGACGGATCCGGGTTGTACTGGTTATCTTCTGGCTTAAACTGATCATCAGATAGGTTCTGCCGAATGAAAAAAGCGCCCCTGCCGTGAAGAGGACCAGACCCAATGCCAAATGACGGGCCAGAACAGCTATGTCGAGACCGGGAAAGACCACGGCTACCAAATGCCCTGCCCATACCGGTATGAGCAGGAAAAGTCCGGCAGAGACTGCGGTACAGAAAATGGCCCCGGCGAAGGCGGTCCGGTGCGACCACAACTCCCGCCAAAGCCACCCAAGGTGTCTTGAAGTGTTCATTTACGCATTGTCCCCGGCCAGGAAGTCCTGCAGTTCCGTGACCAGGCGGCCGGTCGCCCCGGGGGGGCCCATGACGGCCCGCAGTTTGTCCTCGAGAGGACGTAGATCGGAATCAAGCATGGTTCTGACGAGGTCGACAACCTGACCGGTCCTGATATGACCGACCAGTTCCGGCACCACCATGCTTCTAATCCGTCGGTTGGGGTGGGCGGCATAACCGATGCTCCGATAGATCAGGTGGCCGACGGCACGCTTGATATATTTGCCGATAAAAGGGATGCGGTCCACATGACCGGTAAGGCCCGGCCAAGGAATCAGTTCCGACTTCCAGGAAGGAATGGTGATAATCATCGGTACACCGAGGGCCGCCAGTTCGGCCGTATTGGAGCCAGGCAGGGTCAGAACGAGCTTAGCCCTCGCGGCAACCGCACCGTGCGGCAGGATCTCGATCCTGATTCCGGTCGGTGTGACCACGTATTCCCGCCCGGCTTCAGTCAGCCAGGACAGGTTGACGCCCTCTATCCGACGGCCGTCATTGACATCCGGAATATCCCTTAAAAAATCGCCCGCCAGGAAATCCGATTTGGCCAACAGCCATTCGATATCAGTACGGCAGGTTTTGAGTTTTTCGGCCACCGCGGCGTAAAAGGGCAGTACGAACTTTACCAGGTAATCGCGACTGCCGGGATAGAGGCCGACAGTGTTCAGGCCCGACCGGGCCGGGAGACGCCCACGGCAATGCATCATTGCGGCATCGATCATCATGTCGCCGATGATTCTTTTGCCGTTGCTTTTCGCGACCCTTGAGTCGGCCCAAATCCCCGAATAAAAAACAGCAGCGAAAAAGGTCTCCATAGGAATTGGCTTCTCGACATAAGCCAGGCAGGGCTGCCCCAGCCTCCTGGCGAGCAACAGGGTCAGGACGCTGTCACCGCCAAGGTGAAGGACGAAGCCCGAACCATTCCTGTGAAAACCTGGAGGCAGGCGGTTGCGAAACACCAGGGACATGGTTTCTTTGGCCGTGCAAACTGCGTCGATCTCGGTCTGAGATCTGATCAGATCGTACTCCAGGCCGGTCGAGTAAACGCAGGGTACCACAGCCACACAGATACGAATCAAGGGCTGGCGCTTTCTCAATTCACTCACCAGGGGCTGGAGCCATCCGGCTACTTCACCCGGACCGTTCACGGTAATTGTAACCTGGGGCAATGCCGTAGAGTTTCTCCTTTTCATGATCAGACTCACAATCCGTATCTCTGGGCGGCCCACAGCAACCAATCGCGATATACCCGGACCCTCGCCCCCCAGACCCGATTGACAAAGTCTTTTTCACGACCCAGCACGATTCGTTGGAAGGTGGAGGGTTTCTCGGCAAAGTAATCAAGCAGATGAAAGCAGTCGCAGGACTGACAGTACGCCTGAACCATCCGCAACCAGGCGCCGCCAGCGACCGGTTCCTCGACCTGGCCGTGGAGACGTTCTATGCCCATTTCCGCCAGACGGTCAAGAAAAATGGCCACCATTCTCGAATAGTATCGTTTTCTATGACCGGGAGACAGGACATTGCAGTGATAGTGGGCCGGAAAAAGCTTTCTGTTCAGGGGTGGCGCTTCCCGCCAGGATCGTGACAGCAGCCACCACAAGGTTCGCCGGGTAACCGGCCGTCGATAACGACCTGTCAACAAGCGGACAAATATTCTGAGCAGAATCGGAGGCAGGATGCGACGACCCATGACAGCCACGAAGTGACCGGAATCGACACAGCCTAGCAGGTAGGCAATCACCCGGCCGCCTTCCTCGGCGACCAGACAGGACTCCGGTTCAAAATCGGTATAATATCGGGTCCAGTAATCGGCAAAGAGCTCCCCGTCCTCAAAAACCGAATCAAATCCTCTGTTGCGAAAGGCGGTATGGCGGCTGATCTCCCGAACAGCTTCCCGGTCCGCCGGCCGAAAGGGCCGAATGATCCCCTCTTCCTCCCGTTGGCTGCGACTGGATGATTCATGGATCGGATACGCTTCAGCGGTCATAGATGACCCCCCCCCACTCCACTTTGCGGTCACCGATCAGTTTGAGCATTACCAGCACACCGATGGCAACGGCCATGGGTTCGTAGAGCAAGGCCTGTAAATGAAACCGGCGGCACCCCGTACCAAGCAGGGCGGTCTGTACAAAGGCCACGCCCAAAAAGAAACGAATCGCCAGAAGCTTGGGAAATACCCCGGAAAGAAGCACAGCGGCAACAGTCACCAGCGGCAATGAAGCCATCCAGATCCCCAGGATGACCGAGAGTGCCGAAAGCCCCCCGGCGCTGATACGCCTGGCTCGTTCCAAAAGGGCCCGCCAGCTTGAGCAGGCCGCCACTTCGACCTTTCCCGAATTGGTATATAAGATTTTACCTCCGTGGGTCTTCAAGGCCCCAGCAAAGGCCCAATCTTCCGTGAGGGCGAAACCGATCCGCCTGAACCCGCCGATGTCGACAAAGAGTTTACGGCGAAAGGCGAAATTACCGAAAAAAACCCCGCTACGCAGGTGGAATAGGTTCAACACCCGGCAGAAAGCCAGGTAAAAAGCGGCATCCACCGTCTGCCATCCGTCCAATCTGCCACGACCGGCCCGGAAGGTAATGGGACCGGCGACCGCATCGGCCATGTTCCGTTCGATCGGTCTCACCATGGAAGCCATCCAGTTTGGACTTGCGATGCCGTCAGCGTCGAGTGTGAGAATGATCTTGCCGCGGGCAGACGAGATACCGGCCTCCAAGGCCATCTGTCGGGAGGTCAATGATTCGTCTCCTTTTTCCTCGATACGCAGCACCTGCAAGCCCGCCGTTCCGGCCGCTTCGGCAGCGGCCGCGGTCCCATCGGTACTGCGATCGTCGACCAGGATGATTTCCCGTGCCAACCTGTCTATGCCCGCCTGCCGATCCAGTGATTGCAGGCAGGAAATAATGGTGGCTGCTGCATTGTGGGCGGTGATGATTATTGAATAGCGAACGTTATCGTCGGTCAAGTCGCTCCTCCAGTTGGCAGGCCAGCGAGGATCCCGTGAACCGCGTTGGCAATAGACGCTCCAGCCCCGGGCTTTCCCATTCGTTCACGTCCGGCCCGACCCATTTCTTCACACCTGGCTGGATTGGCCAGCAAATTTGCGAGAGCCCGGCACAACTCTCTCGGTTCCCTGGGCACGGCGACGGCAGCCGGTCCGAAGTATTTCATTTTCATCTTGACGTAATTCTCTCCCTGCACCCCCGCGGAGGGCACGACGATCAGGGGGATGCCGAGACCGATGGCCTGTTCATTGGCGGTACCGGCCATGCCGATGATAATCTTGGAAAGACTCAAAACGTCGGCGAAACGGTTTTGGACCACCAGGGTTTCCATACCGGCCGGACCGCGCAGCTTGATGAAGGCGTTGACATTGTCACCGGAAGCCGCCGGTCGCCACTGCGCCAGGCGGGAATCCTTCTTCAGCGTGTCGGCAACCGTTTCCCTGTCGACCTCGGGTCTCGCGGCCACCAGGAAAGTCAGTCGCTCCGGCTGCGAACAGTATTCCCGGGCAGCCAGGACCAGGGCCAGCAGCTCACACAGGTTGCGATCGGCATCGGTTCGGGTGCCGGGCAGCATTCCGACAACGGTTCTTTCGGTGCCGATGCCCAACCGGTCGCCACTGCCTTCTAGGCCGTCCATCATCGGATTCCCCAGGTAGCGATTCCTGATCCCTGCCCGGTCGAGTTCGTTCACGGTAAGCCGGTCACGGGGGAAAACCATCAGGCAATGGCGGCGCAGCAGGAAACGTTCCGGGAATGTGTAATCGTACCGGGAGTTGTAGTAGGAAGATTTCGCGCAGCCTATTAAAACAAAGGGCGTGCGCATAACCACGGCGGCCGCGACCGGTACGATGTCACCCACGGCGACGACCAATCGGTATGAGCGGCGCAGATCGTTGGCTGCCTTGTACTGGCGCCAATGGGTAACGATCCAGCCCGCAAGCAGATCCGCAGCCATCAGCCGCCAGCTCAGGGTGGCAAATCCATCGCTGGGCAAGTGGTTGGCTGCACCGACCAGAGGAATTCTGCGCTCCACGTAAGCCCGGCCCATTCCTACCATCGGCCAGGCATCCAGGCTGATGCCGCCGGTGCCGTTTTCCCGGAGACCGTCGATAACCCGGCCGGCGATGAGATCCTCGCCATGGCCGTTTGAGACGAAGAGGATGTCTTTCATCGCTCCGGTGCCCCCGGCCCGCTGGTCCGCAGCCTCTCCCAGC
Organism: Deltaproteobacteria bacterium; assembly: GCA_016929555.1. Lineage (GTDB taxonomy): Bacteria > Desulfobacterota > Syntrophia > Syntrophales > JAFGIO01 > JAFGIO01. The sequence goes on from JAFGIO010000069.1 coordinate 13,697, forward strand.
GGCTGACTGCCTCGGCCAACGACAGAGCCGTCCACCCGTCTTTTTCGAGGCGGGCAATCAATTCGCTCGCTTGCCTCCAGGTTGCCGGATCATCCGGATCGGTGGGGTGCAGGGATAAACGGAACGGTTTTGCGGTAGACATCAGCTTTTCGATCTTTCTGCCGCGCAACCGGCGGGCGACAGCCCGACGCAGTTTTCTCTCGCCTTCGTCGAAGCTGATGACCGGTAAGGGCATGCGCAAGCCGGAACAGAATTGCAGGCCGTCGTAAAGCATGTAACCTTTGAAGCCGGCATGGATCAATGCCCGGGTCGTGGCCTTGCTTTGCAGCCAGCGGGGGGCACAGAACCAACTCGGCTCTTCCAAAAAACCGGCTTTAAAAGCCCGCTTTCCATGCCGCAGTCTTTCCTTGGCATTCTTTTCATCGAGCCCTGCAAACTCGGAACGGTTGTCGTGGCCATAAAAAAGCCAGTTCAAAAAACTTCTGCCCAGGGAATGGCTCCAGCCATGCAATACCTTCTCTCCGGGCAGGGCGGCAAGAATCCGGCAAAATTTGCGGTCGGCGGGCATTTCACCCTCTCCGGGCCAGCAGGGCACTACCAACAGGGAAGCCGCCTGCCGTGCCCGTGAGGGAAGCAGGCCGAGTAAAGTTTCAAAACGGTCCATCATTCCCGGATGAAGATCGTGTATTTCCGGAAGATAAAAACGCGACCAAGCCGATACCCCGGACGCTTTTGTTTCGTTGTTTTCCAGTCCGCTACCGGAAAGTCTCATGTTCGTCTTTCGCCGCGTCGAGTTGAGCCGTTTTCTCCGATTTTCAGGCCGCCGGGTAAAAATATGTGGTACGCCCAGTTGTTAATGGATTGTTGCCGATTTCTGCACCTTTTCGGTACGTCTGGTGGGTTTTTACTTACACCATGACCCGCTTTTTCGCAAGTCCCCGATCATCACGGACAGTCGGAAACCCTAGATTCCTGACAGCTGCAACGGCATTGATGAGGCGAGCATTCTTGTCCTGTCGGCAGATCGCGCAATTCACCCGTCTGTTCCCGCTGCCGCCCGATGGTTCATGTTACGACAGCCTTCATTCAGGAATAGTGTGTGCGATAACTGGATATGTGTCCTCAGCGGGTTATCTTCATGCTTTAGCGCCATTGTGCCATTGTCGTCTTTCGGCGCTCAGCGATTGGCTTTGAACAGGAGATAGGAGCCTGCCGACAGCCCCAGCAGGGTTGGCAACCAGGCCGCCATTACCGGTGACAGAATACCCACCTCACCCATGGCATTCGTAATGAAAGAGAGCAGATAGTAGCCGAATATAATCACAACGCTGATGCCGAAGCTGGTGGCTCGGCTGGTGCGATGGGCCAGCACACCAAGGGAGGATCCCACCAGGCCAAACACCACGCAGACAAAGGGCAGGGCACCCTTCTGGTGAATCCGAATCTCCCAGAGGCGAATCATTTTCTCGTCACCGCCCTGTCGAATCAGATCCAGTTGGCGAGTGGCCTCAGCAATGCTCATTTCCGTGTCTTTTTTGTTGCGACGGGCCAGGTCAAAGGGGGTACGAGGCAGCTGCAGTTCCTGGGTTTGAAAGGTGGCAATACCGCGAAGGGATCCATCGGGGGCGACCGAGTAAATCGTGCCGCTGTTGAAATTCCAGTGGTTCTTGCTAAAGTCCCAGGTAGCAGATTCTGCGCTGACTACCAGATTCAGTCCGGGCTGTGAAAAATCAAGAATCGTAAGTCCGTACATCGTAGTTCCGTCAAACCGCTGGGCATAGATCTGCCGCTTTAACTTCCTTGCATTGGGATTGTCGGCAGAGGGCTGAAACTCCTGATAGAAAATGTTGTGCTCTTGAAAGGGTGGCCGCGCGGTATTTAGTGCCCGCTCCAGGGTAATGGCAGCCCGATAGTTGGCGGTGGGAGTGACCATCTCATTAAAAAAAAAGGTGAGTCCGGTCATCATCAGGCTTAACACAATTGCCGGGGCAACCATCCGCCGAATGCTGACTCCGGCGCCCTGCAGGGCGATCAACTCGCTATCGCTGGAGAAGCGGCTGTAGGTCATCATCGTCGCCAAAAGGGTTGACATCGGAAGGGCTAACACAATGAATTCAGGCAACTTAAACAGGAAAATCTTTGCTGCCAGCGTAATGGAAAGGCCCGATTCGGTCATCCGGCGAATCAACTCAAACAACGCTCCAATGGAGATGCCGATGGATGAAAAGGCGCCCACACCAAATAAAAACGGCAGGGTCAGTTCTTGAGCTATGTAGCGATCCATGATGGAAAAGACAGACCCCCACAAAGAATGACGCAAAACCAAAGATTGAGAAGGATGGGTGGTCGCCATAGACAACATTTAACCGTGGATAAAAACTGTATAGATATGACTAGATCGAAAAACCCTTTCCCAGGTAATGCTCCCGCACCAGGGGGTTCTGGTAAAGTTCATCGGCATCGCCCGAGGCCAGAATCCGTCCCTCGTTCATGATATAGGCGCGATCGACTATTCTCAGAGTCTCTCGAACGTTGTGATCGGTGATGAGGATACCCATGTTGCGATCGCGCAGTTTGGCAACAATCTCCTGAATTTCAGACACGGCAATGGGGTCTATCCCGGTAAAGGGTTCATCGAGAAACAAGAACTTTGGACCCTCGGGGCCGGAAGCAAGGGTGCGAGCTAACTCTGTCCGGCGTCGCTCTCCTCCCGACACCCGGATGCCCGGGGTGTAGGCCACTTGCTCCAGCCGAAATTCCTCGATCAGATTCCGTAGACGATCACCGCGCTCTTCAATCGGCACCCCGGTCTGTTCCATCACCAGGAGAATGTTATCGGCAACGGAAAGGTTACGAAATATACTGGATTCCTGTGCCAGGTAACCGATTCCCAACCGAGCTCGCCGATGCAGGGGCAGATCGGTTATATCGATTTGATCGAGGCATACCTTGCCGCCATCGGGCCGCTCTAACCCCACGGCCATATAGAAGGTAGTGGTTTTGCCGGCTCCGTTGGGTCCCAAGAGGCCGACGATCTCACCCCGGGACACCGACAGGCTTACCCGGTCAACCACTTGGCGTTCGCCATATCTCTTTTGAACGTTATCGAGTACGATTTTCAACAACACGCTTGATGAGAAGGCATTATTTGTCAAGTTGCTTGACGGTATCCCTATTGCCTTTAGTGACTTGAAGTACTTAATCTTGTTCCATGACATAGACTTATTTTTGTGGCTGAACGCCTTCAAGCTTTCGCATAACGGCCTGCGGTGAACCGATTCACCTTTCACCCCTATAACCACCAGCCTACGTACAAAGCTCGAAACGGTCGGCGTACTTCGTCGGATTAGAATTTCAAGCCACTGTATTTGCTAAGCTTTAGCTATCAAGTTCGGGCCCCGCTTTTGATGGGTCAGAGTATAGGAAGGCCGTTTTTGCTTGTCAAGGCATATTTGGCATCGAAAAACGGGGGCTGACAACTCGGTTCCCAACACAGACGGCCGTTGCGGTTCGCTCGACTCCAGAAATCAAGAAGATTTCTTGGCGATTCCCCTGGCGGCAATGATGCCCGAAATCGCCGCTCCCACAATGCCGCGGCTCTTTCCGGTGCCGTCGCCTGCCACGAAGATCCCCCCGACATTCGTCTCGAGATTTTCATCCGTGATGAAGTGCGTATCGAAGAATTTGATCTCCGGTGCATACAGCAGGGTGGACGGATGAAGAATCCCGGGCACGATCTTATCGAGCGTTTTCAGGGATTCCCAGAGGTTGTCGATGATGCGGGCGGGCAAACCGAGCGTGATATCCCCCGGTGTGGCACGATAGGTGGCCTTGCAAAGCCCGAAATGGCGTGTTGCACTGTTGAAGGTCGATCGGGAGCTTCTTCTCCCTTCCCGGAAGTCCCCCACCCTCTGAACGATCGGCCTGCCGCCCCCCAATAGAAAGAACTGCTTTGCGATCATATGGCCGAATTCCGTCGTGTCGGAAAAGGGCTCGGTCAGAGAGACCGTGTTGATCAAGGCAAAATTGGTGTTTCCCGTTTTCCGGCCGGAGAGTGCATCACCGTTTATCAGCTTGAAGTTGTAATAATTTTCAGACCGTACCCGTCCGCCCGGGTTGGTGCAGAAGGTCCGGACCCTGTCCCCGTGTCGTGTTGTGTGAAAAATGAATTTCGGGTCGTATACGACATCGGTAACGGCATCATAGAACTTCCTGTTCAATTCGACACGGATTCCCACATCGATGGGTCCGAAATTATGGCGAATATTCATTTTAGAGGCTACGTCGCGAAACCAGTAAGCACCGCTGCGTCCCGGAGCGGCGAGAACGGCTTTCGCGGTGTAGCGCACTTTTTTCCGTTGATGACTGCAGGAAACGAGACATGTGTCGTCATCCAGCTTCGCAAGGGAGGTAACGGCCGTTCCCAGCAAAAAGTCCGTTTTTTTCAGGTGGCTTCTCAAATAATCAACGGCCGACTTGCCGTTGTCCGTTCCCCAGTGCCACTGTTCCGGTGCGATGAATCGAGCGCCATGCTCCTCGGCGATGTTTCCGAGTTCACGGATTTTTTCATCGTCATCGACAAAGGTTACCTGCTTGCATTCTGGAAAGCGGGTGAAGCTCTGCCTGACTTTTTCCATTAATCGCTGCGCAGAATCAGGATCGATCTTGAGTTCATCCAGATCGATTCCGACGCGATAGTCGAAGTTCAGCTTGCCGTCGTTCAGCAATCCTCCTGCGGGATAGGGGCGCCGATCGACGATGGCGATCCTTTCCATTCCCAAATGCTCCAGCTGCATGGCCGCAAAGAGGCCCGCCGGGCCGGAACCTATGATCAATACATTGTAAGCATTCATATGCCGCTTCGACTCCTCCTTGGTTCTTTAACACATTATCCCGCAGGACCGCTACGTTCAATCCATCCTGGAGCCGTTCGTGAAAAATTTGAAGGTAAGTTACACACATTTATTGACATGGCCGGAAGGAGGTCGTTGAAAAAAAGCCTGTTGACTCATAATACATGTTGCCGATTCGGAGGAGCACGCAGATACATACGTTGCCCAGTTGCCCAGTTTTTCATTGACTTTAACTTGAAGTTCCTTTATGTTACGTCGAATTTGTCCTACCGGCACAGGAAGTTAAATCTCAATAAGATCAGGAGGTTTCCATGGCAGATCAGAAGGTTATGAATCGTTGGTTGGTCGTCGTCGGTGCGGTGCTAATCCAATTGTGCCTCGGCGCGATTTACGCTTGGTCGGTCTTCACCCCGATATTGAAAGATGCCGGATGGTCGAAGGTCGATACGCAGGTCGTGTTTTCCGTCGGTCTCGCATTCTTCGCCATCGTAATGATCTATGCGGGCACGAAACTCAACGACTGGGGCCCGCGGAAACTTTCCCTGATGAGCGGTATTGTTCTGGGCTTGGGGTATCTCCTGGCGGGACTACTCGGGGGAACGAACTTCTGGGCGCTGGTCATCTTTATCGGCGTCATCGGCGGATCGGGCATCGGATTGGGATACGTCGTCCCGATAGCGGTCGGCATGAGATGGTTCCCCGACAAGAAGGGCATGATCACCGGCCTCGCCGTCGCAGGTTTCGGATTCGGCGCGATGGGATGGGTCAAGCTGGCCGGTGAATGGGGACATCTTTTACAGAACGTAGGTCTTTCCACGACCTTTTCCATCTACGGGGTCGCCTTTGCCGTCATGGTCATTTGCGGCGGTCTGGTCATGATCTATCCGCCGGACGGATGGAAGCCGGCTGGCTGGCAGCCCGAGCAGGCGGCGGCCGGCGGCAGTGGCGGCGGTGAAGTGAATTTCGAGAGCGGTCAGATGCTCAGGACTCCTCAATTTTTCATGATCTTTTGCACCTTTCTCTTTACCGCCAGCGCGGGTCTGATGACCATCGGTCTGATGAAGCTGTATCCGATGGAAGCCCTCCAAGCCAAGGGTATCAGCGAAGCGGCGGCAAGCGGCATCGCGGGAACGGCCATGGCGATCTTCTTCAGTCTCGCGAACGGTCTCGGGAGGATCGGCTGGGGAATGGTCAGCGACAAGATCGGCAGGAAGACATCGATCGTGATCATGGCAGGCACCCAGGGGATCATCGTGATCCTCTTCACCATGATGGCGGGATCGCCGATGCTTCTTTACCTCGGAGCGACGCTCATCGGTTTCAATTTTGGAGGCAACTTCGCCCTCTTTCCGGCAATCACCGCCGATATCTTCGGCACGAAAAACGTCGGCCGCAACTATCCCTATATATTCCTGTCCTACGGTTTGGGCGGCATATTCGGCCCGATCCTGGGCGGCTTCCTGGGCGATATGGGCAACTTCGCCCTGGCCTTCACGATTTGCGGCGTCGCCTGTCTGATCGGTGCCTTCCTGACCTTCATGGTCCGCCAGCCGAAAGCGATACCGGTCGCGGCGTAGGCATAATGATCAGGATATCCTATCCACTGGGCGGCCGGGGGGTGTTCTCCCCCGGCCCCCACAATGTCTCTTTGCCTGCCGTTCCCTCGATATCCTGCGCCCCTCCATCTTCTTTTCAGGTTCACCATGGAATGATTCCTATCGAATATCAGAGGAAGGTCGGAAGAAAGGTCGTGAACACCCTCATCGTTGCCTACGATACCCCCAAGCTGAGGCATCGCCGGTATCTTGTCTTCAGCGGATGGCATTCAGGGAATCGATATCCCGCTTTCTCTCCCGGCGCCTCGTCTCGGCTCAACCGTTCGGCATAGCCGGGGGACGCCCCGCGGCGATTCAGAATCCTCGGGTTCGCGACAGCTCTCGATCAGCTCTCCAGTTCGAACCCCCTTCGATAACTCCCCAGCAGCTTGAGAAATTCGGTCTTTTCTTTCAACTCCTCCAGAAGATGCCGGTGTTCCTCTGCATAGATATCGATTTCCACGTCTGCATAGAAAAGATACTCCCAGGGCTTGCCTGTGCGGGGACGGGATTCCAGCTTGACCAGGTTGATGTTCTTTTCTGCGAAAATCTTGAGCGTTGCGTACAAAGATCCCGGTTTGTTGCCGACGGAATAGATCAGGGACGATTTGTTGTTGGGACCGTCCAGGAAAGGCTCCCGGGAGATCACGACGAAGCGGTCGAAATTCCGCGGGTTGGTTTCGATGCCCTCCTTGAGCACCGTCATCCGAAACAACCCTGCCATATCCTTGCCGGCGATCGCCGCTTCGCGTGGATCATTGCTGTCCCGGACCCTGCGGAGGGCTGTCGCGGAATCCTGAACCGCCACCAAGTCCCATTGAGAATTCCGGGACAGAAATTCCTTGCATTGCTGAAAGACCTCGGGATGGGCATAGACCTTTTGAATCTCTGCGACGGCTGCACCTGCAAATCCGATCAGGTTGTGCACGCTTCGGAGGGTCAGCTCGCCCACAATCCGCAGATCGTACTCCAAAAGCAGGTCATAATTTTCATGAAAACTCCCCGACAAGCTGTTTTCCACAGGAATGATTCCCAAGGCTCCGTCTTCGTTCTGCACGGCGTCGAAAATTTCCCGATAGGAAGCGACAGACCGGCTGGGAACGTCCGTGCCGAAGAACTGCTCGCAGGCCTTGTGGCTGAAAGGACCTGAAGGGCCCGTATAGACGATCCTGTGAGCATGCCTGGAATCTCCCTCGCGGGGTTTCATGACGGCCGCCTTTTCCAGGTAGGTGTAGTCCAGTTGCTTGCCGACGACGGGAGCGATCACATACAGGTCGCGCATGAGCTGCTCGAACTGCTCGGGATAGAGACTCTGGGGGCCGTCGGAGAGCGCCTTGTCCGGTTCCGTGTGCACTTCGATGATGAGGCCGTCGGCTCCCGCGGCGATGGAGGCGCGGGCCATGGGGCTGACCTTTTCGCGGATGCCCGTCGCATGGCTCGGGTCGACGATAATGGGAAGGTGTGTGAGCTCTTTGATGACGGGAATGGCCGTAAGATCGAGGGTATTTCGGGTATACCTCTCGAAGGTGCGGATGCCGCGCTCACACAGGATGACCCGATCATTCCCTTCGGAAAGGATGTATTCGGCGGACATGAGCCATTCCTCGATGGTGGCCGAAAGACCCCGCTTCAGAAGGACGGGCTTGCCGATGCGCCCCACGCATTTGAGAAGCTCGAAATTCTGCATGTTGCGCGCTCCGATCTGCACCACATCCACATACTTCATCATCAGATCGGCCTGCCCGGTCGATGTCATTTCGGTAACGATCCCCAGTCCCGTTTCCTCCCGCACCTCGGCGAGAATTCTGAGGCCGTCCTCTCCCAGACCCTGAAAGGAGTATGGGGACGTGCGGGGCTTGAAGGCGCCGCCCCGGAAGAGCACCGCCCCGTGACGGCGCACCACCCTGGCGATTTCCAGGGTCCGTTTCCGATCCTCCACGCCGCACGGACCGGCAATGACCACCAGACGGTCGCCGCCGATGAACACATCCCCGACTTTGATAACCGAGGGAGTCGGATGCATCTCCCGGCTCACCAGTTTGTACTCCTTGGAGACAGGGAGAACCTTGGCGACCCCGGGCAGGGTTTCAAAGTAACGGATATCCTTCTTGATTGTTCCCACCACACCCAGAATGACTTCTTCAACGCCCTCGATCTCTTTGATGATGTAGTTTTCCGAACGGAGCAAATCCATCAGTCCTTCTTTTTCCTTGGGGCCAAGCCCCCGCTTCAAAACGAGTATCACGATACCCCCCCTGTTTTTTTCGGTAAAAAACAAAAAACCCCAAGGGGATTTCCTCGGGGTTTTTCGATGGGTCCTCACCCCGGGCGGCTTCCTGACCGCCCGGGAGCGTTTTTCAATGCGCTCAGCTATCCAGGCGGACAGGTTCGAAAAGCAAAAAAGCTAAAAAAGCCTTTGCCCTGCTCAAAACCGTTTCCCGATATCCTGCCGGGACTGATTGCTGTATGCATATTCTTCCTTGACATCACTCTGAAAGACATTGTCCTTCACAGGGATCCATTCTTTCAATCTACGGCATACCCATAAATGCCTTTTGGGATATTGTCAATCGAAAAGTTGGGAAAAACGGCCCTCCCCTTGAAATTGAATCTTTGCGAAACCATCCTTGTCGCAGCCGGGGGGCGCGGGGCGAAGGCCGTCGCAAAAGCGATTTAACGGAAATTCCGCGATGATCATGGGGAAGATACCAAGGCCGTTCCGAAGGCCGGCGGGACTGCTTGGCAGGTTTATTGCATTAAAGGTGGACATCAGCCATTCCAGCATCCTGAACCGTGGCTGGATCACCTCCCGATTGGAATGAGTGCCCCTCAATAGGGGTTGCGGGGTGGAATGGAAGAATCATTGTAAGGGGCAAGAAATATGTCCAAGAGTGCACAAGGATGCAATGCCGGCGGCCGATAGGTTCATGCAACGAAAAAGACAGGGTCTGTTGAAATGGCTTCGGATTCATCGACAAAAAGAGAGATAAGCTGCAGGATTACCCGCACGTTGATCATGTATGTCCGGGAGACGCACGGTTCGCTCGGGAATCTCCTGGAAGGACTGGATCTGAGCGAGGCCTATCTCCTCGATACGAACAACTGGGTTTCCCATGAATTATTGCATATCCTCTACGCGCGGATGATCGACATTCTCGGGGACAACCACAGCGTATATAAAATGACGTTGGCGGCCAAACGCTTCCAATCCCTGGGACTTCTGGATTGGATCGCACGATTGCTGGGAAACCCGAAGCTGATCTATGCCCAGGCGCCGAAGTACAACAGACTTCTCAAGGCCAATGGGGATGTCTACATCCACGAGTTGGGGGATTCCTGGGTGGTTTTGGAAGACCGGTATCACGACAGCGCCCAGAAAACCCGTTACGACTGCGACTACACACGGGGGGTTCTTGCAGGCATCCCGACCCTATTCGATATGCCCTTCGCACAGGTCGAAGAGATCGAATGCCAGGTCGCACACGAGGTATACGGCGAGAGGATCTGGCCGGACGCACCCGTGTACGGTGCCAGAGGATGCCTTTACCGGATCCGGTGGGATCCCAAAGACCTCCCGCCGGTATGGAAACGTCTATTTCAGCGGTACAGCGTCTATCGAAAGGCCATCGATAATCTTCAGGAGGCCAACCGGGTGATCCAGGAAAAATACGATGAGGTAAAAAGACTGGCGCTCGAGTTGGAAACGGCCAACCGGCATCTCACCGAATCGAAGCGGCAATTGGAGAATTACACGGCCGAACTGCATGCTTCGGAACGCCGCTACCGACTTCTGGCGGAAAACGTGACGGATACGATCTGGGTGTTGAGTCTTGATACACTGCATTTCACCTATGTCAGCCCTTCCGTCAAGCGTCAGCGCGGCTATTCGGTGGAAGAGGCCATGGCGTTACCCCTGGAAAAAACGGTAACGGCTGAATCTCTCGAACAAGTTTTAGCGGTACTCGAAGAAGAACTCGTCCGGGAGAACACGGGAAATGCCGACCCGAACCGATCGAGAACCATCGAAGTTCAGCAGTACCATAAAGACGGATCGAGCAGTTGGGCCGAGGTCACGACATCCTTTTTGCGGGACGATGAGGGCAAGGCCGAGGGTGTGTTGGGGGTCACTCGCGACGCCTCGGAGAGGAAGCGGGCCGAACAGCTTTACCAGGCGAAAATAGCGGCGGAAGCGTCGAACGCGGCGAAGAGCGCCTTCCTTTCCCGAATGAGCCACGAGCTCCGAACCCCCCTGAACCATATCATGGGTTTTACCGAATTGATCCTGGATAAACATTGCGGCGATCTAAACGAAACACAGGAAGAGTATCTGGAAGACGTGTATCGCAGCAGCCAGCATTTGCTCGCCCTGGTCAACGAGATCCTGGATGTCTCAAAAATCGAGGCCGGCAAACTCGAATTAAAACCGACTTCTGTAAATTTGAAGCTGCTGCTCGAACAGAGCCTGTCCATCGTCATGGACAAGGCAATGCAGCGAAAGATCCATCTGCATGCGAAAATCGGGGACGTTCCCGACGCCATAACCGCAGATGAGCTCAGGCTGAAGCAGATCTTGTACAACCTGCTGTCCAACGCCGTAAAGTTTACCGAAGACGGCGGAAATGTCACCCTCGAAGCCCGGTTGTCCGCAAGCTCCAGGGAGGGAAACCGAATAGAGGCCGAACCCGCGGGCGACGCGTTGCAGATCGATGTCATCGATACGGGCATCGGCATTCGACAGGAAGATCTGGCAAAAATTTTCGAGCCGTTCTCCCAGTTGGAAAGTCCCCTAAGCCGCAGGTATCCCGGAAGCGGATTGGGCCTATGGCTCACGAGAAACCTTGTCGAAATGCACGGGGGCAGGATATGGGCGGAGAGCGAGGGCCCCGGCAAGGGTGCCGTATTTCGGTTTACCCTGCCTTTTTAGGAGCATCGACCCGATCGCCTCCCGAGCAAGCATTCTTTTCCGCAGATGCGGACAAATGAAATATTGACGAAAAAAATACGGTGCGGTATAGCGATCGTGAGAATAATCATTTATAAACCCGCAATAATTTGGAATTCCGGAATCGAAGAAATCTCTCGGTGAAAGGAGGCTTCGAAAAGATGAAAGGCATGCTCTATTACGGCAAACTGTATGCGCTCACACTGGGGTTCCTCATCCTCTTTGACTATCTTTGGCTCAACCTCGTCATGGGAGGCTTTTACAGGAGCAGGCTGGAGCCGATCGGCCGGATCGCCGGGAACTCCCTCGATGTCCATGTCCCCACGGCGATCGCCTCCTGGCTGCTCGTTGCCCTCGGTCTGGTGATCTTTGTCCTCCCGAGGGCCCGGGAAGCCGGATCGGATCCCGGTGCCATCCTTTGGGGAGCCCTCTTTGGGCTCATCGTGTACGGCGTGTACGATTTCACCAATTACGCAATCCTCAAGGATTGGCCCCTTTCGGTGACCGTTGCCGACATTCTTTGGGGAATCTTTGTCTGCGGTCTGATGGGTCTCTTGGTCAGCAAGTTCGGCAACTGGCTTGCGTAAAACCACCTTTTCCATTGGGGCTCCCATGAGAAAGGTCCTGTACATTCTCTATCAGCCCTACAAATGGCTGGTACTCCTTCCCCTGTTCGTGATCTCGACCGTGTTCTTCATCCTTCTGGGCATGGTCATCCTCCTCTTTTTCGACGACAACACCGGCAACAGGATCGCCGGAGGAGGATGGGCAAGATTCAATCGCTTCATCACATCAGCAGGGGTCGATGTCATCGGCAGGGGCCATGTCAAGGCGGGACAATCCTACGTCGTGGTGACGAACCATCAGAGCCTGTTCGATATATTCGTCCCGTGGGGATATCTCTGGATCACCACGAAATGGGTCATGAAGAAGGAACTCCGAGAGATCCCTCCAAAGTGAAAAATACCATTCGGGACGCTTTGATCGAACCGCTGCAGGAGGATCGGTCAAGGGAGGACAGGCGGCACAGGAGGATTTTTGTATAAAATCGATGCAACCGGTTCATGGGAAATGCCTGAACGGTGAACACACCTTTAAGGAATCGACTGCAGGAAACCGAAGGCGTCCGTTTCATGAAAGAACAGCAGAAACCAAGGCGGAAGCGACGGCCCAGGAACCGAGATCACAGTGACATGATCGCCATCTGCTTGTCGGACGGCCCCAGGACGGTGGCGGACATCGAGGAGCAGTTCATCGCCTTTCCCCGGAGCTTCGGCCTCTTCATCGAGATCTTCGATCGAGAATCCATCGACCGCGGCGACCTGACCCGGGACCTGCTGACCGATCTGGAGAAGATGAACGACGCCGGCTTGGTAGAGCGTCAAGGAGAGCGCTACGAACTGACCCCCCTGGGGTACGAAAAGGCCGCCGGGAAGCTGGCTGGCCTGCGCGAAGCGGGAATGCTCGCGCGAAAGCTCGCAGAACCGGAGATCGTCTCGCGCGTCTCGCTGGGTGTGCACCTCGGGCTGGCGGCGCTCAAGCTGCCTGCGGGCCTGCTTTCGGGAAGCGTCGGGCTGATCAACGATGCGGCGGACACGCTACTCGACGGGCTCGCCAGCCTTCTCGTTTATGCCGGATTTCGGTTCAACAAGGAGCGTGCGGTCAACGGGATACTCGTGCTGCTGATGCTGGGCACCGGCGTCTTCACGTGTCACGAAGCGATGAAACGCTTCTTCATCCCTGTCCAGCCGGAAGTGGACTGGTTCGCTTTCCTGGCCGCTCTCCTCTCTGCGCTGGTTTGCCTGGCGCTGTGGGGCTATCAGCGCTACGTCGGTCTGCGCCGCGGCAGCATGGCGCTCATCACGCAATCGGTCGACTCGCGCAACCATGTCATCGTTGCACTCAGCGTTACGGCTGGTTTGATTGCCGCGCTGCTCCGCTTCAGCCTTTTGGATACGCTGGTGGGACTGGCGGTGGCGATCCTGATCCTAAAGAGCGCGGTTGAACTGGGCGTCGATACCGTCCGTTCATTGAGGGAAAAAGAGGCGGATTTCTCCCGCTACAGGACGGGACTTACGGAACGTTATGCGAAATTCCGGCGGGCCCAGTTGCGCGACTGGATGCTTTATCTCGTGAAAAAGGAAGAAGGTCTGTCACAGGCTGCGTTGAGGAAGCGGGCATGTCAGGCTCTCGATTTCAGCGAAATTCCGGCATTGCGGGAATTGGGTCTGGACCGGCAGAGTGAGGCCGAAGAACTGGTCGAACAAAGCCTGACCGAATTGTATGAGCGCGGATGGCTCGCGGGGAATGAACGGCTGAACCTGACCGGCGAGGGGATAGAACGCCTCAGCGGACTGCTCAAAAGAACCCGTGGAGAAAGGCACCGTCTTTCGACCGGGAGCAAGAGGGGGTAAATGGCATTCGTTTTTAAAACAACCTGCGCATTCCGGGGAACCCTCGTCTTCTTGACGCGCAAGAGGATCCTGTTTCTGTTTTTTTTCATCCATCCCTTGGAACGCTTGGGCCCACCGGCTGAAAACGCTCGACAGCGCTGAACTATATCTCGGGCCGAATCGGTCAAATTCATCGGGTCGGCTTCATGAAAAAAGATCGACAAAACCAAGAAGGAGGACAGGACAATGGAAGCCAAGGTTAGAGAAGAATATCGAAGGTTGTCCCGCAGGAAGCTATTGCAGAGAGTTTATGATTTCGGTTCAGCTTACGAAATAAACTCCTACAGCTGTTCCCAATGTACAGTGGCGGCACTTTACAGAGTTCTCGACATTCCGGAGGCCCTCGTGAAGGCGGCCTGTTCAAACGCTGCAGGCACCGCCTGGCAACTGGTGGGGACATGCGGTGGACTGGTAGGCGGCATCATGGTTCTCGATTATTTTTACGGCCGTCCTTTCGGACATATGTCGGACAAAAAGGTAATCCAAGACCCCAACGTGACCGATCTTCTTTCGTCCCAGAAAATCGCCAGATTGCTTTTCAACAAATATATCGAGGAATATGGCACCATAACCTGCGCGGATATTCAACAACAGCTTTACGGCCGGGTATTCTATCTCGAGGATATGCAGGAATTTCAAAAAATGGAAGAGGCCGGCGGTCACGCAAACCCCGAAAAAGCACCAAAAATTGTCGGGAATGCGGCCAGATGGACCATGGAAATCCTTCTCGACAAGGGGGCGGTCGTACTCGGCAAATAACTGCATTACCCTGTCCTCGCTCCGCAAAATCGACAGATAGCCCCAATTGCGGCTTCACCGGCGCCTGTCGAGCCGGCATTGAAGGACCTTACCCGTGAGACGTTCCACGGCGGCTCCCCGTTCTGTTGGTACGCCCATTCCACTATCGGCACCTCTTCCACCGTACCAACGGGGTTGGGAAGCGCTTCAAGCCGGCGGGGGTTCCGCAATCTTCAGGTTTTCTTTTCCTTGCGCTGCCGGGCGAGTTTGGCCTGGAGCGCATCGATCCGCTGGTGGTTCTCCTCGGAGCCGATATAGGACCGGAAGAGCCATTCCTGGATCTTCATCGCCCCATCCAGGTCTTCATTGACAAGCTTGTTGGCCAGGCGCTTTGTCTCTTTCAGACAGGCCCGGTCATGGGTGGCCATTTCCCTGGCGATGGCCATGACGGATTCCTGCAGTGTGCCATCCGGAAACACCTTGCTGACATAACCCATCTTTTCCGCTTCGTAGGCATCGTAAATCCGGCCTGTCAGGGCAACCTCCTTGGCTCGCCCCATGCCGATAATCCTCCACAGGGGGTCCATGATCGGGGTGACGGCAATGACGATTTCGCGCTGGCCGAAGCGCGCCCGCTCCGAAGCATAGCGGATGTCGCACATCATCGTCAGATCGAATCCACCGGCGATTGCCGGACCCCCAACGGCACAGATCACGGGCTGTTCGCAAAAGAGGATGGCCCGGTAGGCTCTATGAAAGAGGGCCGTATATTCCTCATTCGAGACCTTTTCCAATTTGCGGATGATATTCAGGTCGAAGCCGGCGGAAAAATACTTATCGCCGCCCGTTAGAACGATCACGTTGACATCCTGCCTCTTGGCCAGATCGACAAAGACGGTTTCGATCTCTTCCAGCACATCCGGCGCCAGGGAATTTCCCTTATCTGGCCGGTGAATGGTGACGAGGGCTACCTTGTCCTCGACTTCGAGTTTCAGGTATCGATATTCCACGAATCCTCCCTATCGGAAATTACGGGGACCTCTTATCCCGATATCTGACATGACCCGAAGATTGGAAAATCCCTTCAAGCCATCTCGGTACCGGTGCTCGACATGCTCAGGATGCCGTGCCGAACCCCCTTGAGGGATTTCAGCATGTCGGCAAGCCGCTGCAATCGCGCGGGTTTCCCCTTGACAGCCACGATTTCCAGGCAATTGTCATGGTCCAGGTGGATATGCTGGGTAGAGATGATGATGTCCTGGAATCCGTGCTGGATATCGGTGATTTTGTTCAGCAGTGCCCGTCCGTGATGGTCATAGACAAAGGTAATGGCTCCGGCGACCTCGCCATCGCCGGCCTGCCAGGCCTTTTTGACCAGTTCCTGGCGGATGAGATCCCGGAGGGCTTCGGAACGATTGCTGTAATTGCGCTGCCGGATCAGGCTGTCGAACTTATCCAGCAGTTCCTTCTCCAGAGAGACGCCAAATCTTGCGAGTTCGGACATGGTCCATCCATTCGTATTACCTTTTTGCCTGCTCGTAGCACGCGAAAAGGATCCCTGTCAACATCATTTAACCCGGATCCGCACGGTTGGGTTTGGAATTCCCGTCATGTTCTCTCGGAAAGATAGGCCTTTGCGAGACTTGTATTGACATGAACGACCCCTTTGTTCATGTTCTTCATGGGGTAATCGTCCGTGATTTCCGGAAGCTGGTCCGCCTCCGCCTGGGTTCTGACGACGGAACCGGCGGGCACATAGCGGCGATCCGCCACGGTCACCCCCATCAGAATGACGCCCGGTTCGATGACGCACTGCCTGCCGACGGCGGATCTGAAAATCAATGATTGCATGCCGACGAAGGTGTCATCGAGAACAACGGCAGGGCCGTGGATCTGGACCTGGTGTGCCAGGGATACCCGGTTCCCGACATATACGGCATACTTCTGCCCGTCGACGGCGAAAAGGTTTTGCTCCAAGACGTTGCCGTGGCTTTCCGTCTCCAGGGCGTGGATGATCACACCGTCCTGGACGTTGGAACTGTCGCCGATGAACAGAGGCCGCCCTTCGTCGCCGCGGATGGACGCCATGGGCGCCACCATGACATTGCTGCCGATGATGACACTGCCGATCACGGCGGCGAGAGGATGAACATAACTCAAGGGACCGATGACCGGCCAGGAGGCTTCTGCACTGAAATCCGTCACGACATTCTTTTCGATCATGCCATAATCTCCTTCTTATGTTACAGGCGCGCTGCCTGTTCTCCGCTCAGAAGACCCAACCAAACCGTTTCGATAATATCCCCGGACGTCTCTGCGATAAAGCGCTTACCCTTTTGCATCCTTGGCTGCCGTTTCACGCAGGTAGATGAGGCGCAGCCCTTCCAGGGTGAGCATTTCATCGACTTTATCAATGGACTTTGTTTCCGAGGCAACGATCTTTGCCAGCCCCCCCGTTGCGATCACGAGGGGATTGGATTTCGTTTCCGCTTTCATTCGCTCGACGATACCGTCCACGAGACCGGCGTAACCGAAGATGATACCCGCCTGCATACCGCTGACGGTATCCTTGGTGACGACGCACTTCGGTCTCGCAAACTCCACCCTCGGGAGCTTGGCAGCCCGCTGGAAAAGGGCGTCGCTTGAAATCACGATGCCCGGCGAAATGCACCCGCCCAGATATTCCCCCTTTGCGGAAACATAATCGAAGGTTGTCGCCGTTCCGAAATCGACGATGATGAGTTCCCTCTTGTATTTTTCGAAGGCAGCGACGGCATTGACGATCCGGTCGGCCCCCACCTCGCGGGGGTTGTCGTAGAGGATCGGCATCCCCGTCTTGATGCCGGGTCCGACGATGATCGGTTTGATGTTGAAATATTTACGACAGAGGGGTTCCAGGATGTTTAGCATGGGCGGCACGACGCAGGAGATGATGATGGCCTTGATGGCCCGGGAGCTGATCCTGCTCGATTTGTAAAGTTGATAAATGAGCATGCCGTACTCGTCGACGGTATGGTCCACAACCGTCCGCAGACGCCAGTCATGCACCAGTTCGTCCCCGTCATAGACACCGATGACCGTATTCGTATTGCCCACATCTATGACCAGAAGCATGATTTCACTCCTTTCTTGGAGCTATTCCCCCCGTATGCCGATGAAGGCGGTCCTTTAAGGTTTCTTCACGACGGAAGCATCGCCGGCCAGAATGCGCTTCGTACCGCCCTTTCCGTCGGACAGAAGCAGCGCCCCGGCTTCATCGATGCCCAGGACGTCGCCCTGCTCGATCTCGCCGCCGAAAACCACCTGAATGGGTTTGCCCAAGATATCGGCATAGGCCGTCCAGAGGGTCCTTATAGGCTCGAATCCCTCCGACAGATACCTCCCATACAGCCTGTCCAGATCCTCGTACAGGGCAACGGCCAGATCGAGCCTCGAGAGGGGACGGCCGACCTCTTCCCTGAGGGTCGTCGAGATGTCCCGGAAGGCCTCGTCGAGGTCTTCCCTGCGCATGTTGATGTTGATTCCGATCCCGGCGACGGCGAAATCGACGCGGGAACCGGCCGCCTTCATCTCCGTGAGGATGCCGCAGACCTTCCGACCCTTGATCCGGACGTCGTTGGGCCATTTGAGGGTCACACCTCCGCAGTAGCTTGAAAGAACGTCGGCGACGGCGACGCCTGACAGCAGTGTGAGCTGGGCTGCCACCGCCGCCTCGATCGCGGGCCGCAGCAGGATGGTGGTATAGAGATTGGCCCGGGGCGGCGACTGCCACACCCGGTTCATGCGGCCCTTGCCCTTTGTCTGATGGTCTGCGACGGCCACGGTTCCCTCAGGTGCGCCTTCGATGCCCAGACGGAAAACGAAATCGTTCGTCGAGGATATCTCATCGAAGAAGTGAACCTCCGCGCCGATCCTCTTTCCCGCAAGACGCTCCGACAGTGCCGGTCCATTCAAATCCATTCAATCGAACCTCAGGGAAATGTCCGCAGCGGCGGCGGAATGGGTCAAGGCGCCCACAGATATGAAATCCACCCCGGTTTCCGCGATCTGCCTCACGTTCTCAAGGGTCACATTGCCTGAGGCCTCGAGGGGAACCTTGCCCGCCACCTTCGAGACCGCCTCGCGCATCGCCGGAAGCCCCATATTGTCGAGCATGATGATATCGGCCCCGGCGGCAAGGGCCTGATCGACCTCGTCGATGCTGCGCGCCTCCACCTCGATCTTGAGGGTATGGGCGATGCCGCTCCGGGCCAGCATTACGGCCCGCTCGATGCCGCCGGCCGCCGCGATGTGATTGTCCTTGATCAGCACGCCGTCGAAGAGGCCGAACCGATGGTTGAAGCCCCCTCCCGTTCTCACCGCCGCCTTGTCCAGGAGGCGAAGCCCTGGAGCGGTCTTGCGCGTATCGAGAATGCGTGCCGATGTCCCTTTCACGGCCTCCACGAAGCGATGCGTGAATGTGGCAATGCCGCACATTCGCTGAAAGAGATTCAAGGCCACCCGCTCCGCCATGAGGATGCTGCCGAGATTTCCTCCGACTTCGGCAATGATGTCCCCGGGAGCAGCCGCTTCGCCGTCACTCCGAAATCCTCGGAAGGCGATACCGCCGTCCACGTAAAGGAAGACTTCCCTGAAGACATCGGTGCCGGCGATGACGGTGGCCGATTTGGCATAAGCTGTGGCAATACCCGTTTCGAACCCCTTCAGAATCGACCGGGTCGTCACGTCCCCCGCTCCGATGTCTTCATCCAGCGCCCTTTCGATGATTCCGTGAAGCACGCGTTTCTGCAAATGTAGATTTATGGAGTTCATGGTCCCAGTGAAAGGAGTTTTTTCAGGGCACTATCCAGGGCTGCATGCTTCTCGCACAACTGCCTGTATTTCCCTTCTTCCTTTTGGATGACCGCTGCGGCCGCTCTGGACAGAAAATCGCGGTTGGCGATCTTTTTCCCCACAAAGGCCAAATCCTTGTTGATCTTGGCGATTTCCTTCTCGAGACGGGCCTTCTCGCCCCCGATGTCCACGAGGCCCTCCAAATGTACGAGAATCTGTAGATTGCCTACGATGGCCGTGGCGACACCTTTGAGATCCTCCATATCGCCTCGGATGGCGCAATCTTCCAGGTTGGCCATGGCGACGATGTAATCCTTGCCTGCCTTCACGATGGACCGCGATGATTCATCCTGGGTCCTGATAAGGACCTTCAGCTTCTTGGAAGGCGCCAGTCCCATTTCGCCGCGGATATTGCGGATGGCGCTGATGGTATCCATGAGGATGCCCATATTGGTTTCCGCCTCCGGATCCCGGAGCCCGTCCTCGACGGTCGGAAAGGCGGCAATCATGATGGCGCCGCCCTCTGGAACCAGGGTATACCATATCTCCTCGGTCAAAAACGGCATGAAAGGATGAAGCAGCTTCAAGACCGTTTTGAGAACGTAAAGCAGGGTATGCTGGGCGGCGAGACGGCTCCGGGCATCCCCATTCCCGTAGAGAATCGGTTTGATGAGCTCGAGATACCAGTCGCACAACTCGTGCCAGACGAACTGATAGACAGCCGCCGCCGCATCGTTGAAGCGGTACTCTTCGATTCCTCCAGCGACACCGTCGATGGTCCGGCCGAGCCTGGCCTTTATCCAACGGTCCGGAAGCGACTCTTCTTCTTTCGATACCGAGACCCCTTCCTCCGGATAATCCTCGAGATTTATCAGGGAAAACCGCGTTGCGTTCCAGATCTTGTTTACGAAATACTTATAGCCTTCGATGCGTTCCTCGGACATTCTCACATCCCTTCCCTGGGCCGTGAAGGCGGCCAGGGTGAAACGGAAGGCGTCGGCGCCGTATTTGTCGATCATCTCTATGGGATCGATGATGTTGCCTCTGGACTTGCTCATCTTGTCGCCCTGCTCGTCACGGACCAGGGCGTGCAGGTAGACGTCCCGGAAGGGGACGTCCTTCATGACGTAAAGCCCCATCATCATCATCCGGGCAACCCAGAAGAAAAGGATGTCGAAGCCCGTAACGAGAAGCGACGTAGGATAGAAGGTCTTCAGGGCCTCCGTCTGATCGGGCCAACCCAGTGTCGAAAAGGGCCAGAGCGCCGAGCTGAACCAGGTATCCAGAACATCCTCTTCCTGGGTCAGGGCCGTTCCGCCGCAGTCGGGACAGGATTGGGGATCCTGCGCGGCGACGATGATCCTGCCGCACTCGTCGCAATACCAGACGGGAATCCGGTGCCCCCACCAGATCTGCCGCGAGATGCACCAATCGCGGATGTTGTTCATCCAGTCGAAATAGGTTCCCTCCCAGGTTGCGGGAACGATCCGCGTCTTGCCCTTGACCACCGCAGCGACGGCCGCTTTCGCCAAGGGGGCGATCTTCACGAACCACTGCCGGGAGACCATGGGTTCTATATCGGTCTTGCAGCGGTAGCACTGGCCGATATTGTGCAGGTAGGGTTCCACCTGGAGGAGATAGCCGTATTTCTTCAGGTCGGCGACAATGTTTTCACGGCAAACGTACCGGTCCTGGCCCCGATAGAGACCGGCGTTTTCGTTCATTGCCCCGCCTCCGTCCATGATCCTGATGATCGGCAGGTTGTGCCGCCCTGCCATGGCAAAGTCGGCGGGATCGTGGCCCGGTGTGATCTTGACGGCGCCTGAGCCGAATTCCATGGTGACATAACTGTCCGCGATGATGGGGATCTCGCGTTCTACGAGAGGCAGGATGACGCTCCTGCCGACGATATCACGGTAACGCGGATCATCGGGATTAACGGCTACGGCCGTGTCGCCCAGCATGGTTTCGGGCCGCGTCGTGGCGACGACAATGCCCCCATCCCCATCAACGAAAGGATAGCGGATATGCCAGAGGTGGCCGTTTTCCTCGTTGTACTCCACCTCGAGATCGGAGATTGCCGTGTGGCAGCGGGGACACCAGTTGACGATATAATCGCCCTGATAGATGAGGTCGTTGTTGTAGAGGCGGACGAAAACCTCCCGAACGGCCCTCGAGAGGCCTTCATCCATGGTGAAGCGCTCGCGGGACCAGTCACAGGAACATCCGAGCCGTTTGAGCTGGTTGATGATCATGCCTCCGTATTTGGCCTTCCATTCCCAAACGCGCTCCACGAAGCGCTCGCGGCCAAGGTCGTTCCGGCTGATGCCTTCCTTGGCCAGTTCCTGTTCCACGACGTTCTGCGTCGCGATTCCCGCATGATCCATGCCGGGCATCCACAGGGTGTTGTAGCCCTGCATCCTCCTAAAACGGATGACAATATCCTGCAAGGCGTTGTTCAGGGCGTGTCCCATGTGGAGCATGCCCGTGACATTCGGGGGCGGAATGACGATGCAGAAGGGCTGCTTCTCGGATCGATCCTCCGCATGGAAATAACCGTTTTCAAGCCAATACTTGTACCATCTCGTCTCGGCCTCGTGCGATTCAAAGGCCCGACCCAATGTCCCTCTAACCATTTATACGCTCCGATAACTAAAAGAATTTCAACTCTTCCTTCATTTTGCGAATGATGAGCAAGGCCTCCACTCCCGGTACCGGTTTCAGGGGGGCAAACTCGCCCGAAGTCATATCCAGAGGTCCCATGATGCCCCGTGAGGTCACCGTCATGACGGCGTTGAAGTAGGGGAGATCGGACCGGAGATCGGGAAAGGGCGAAGTCGTCCCGATGAATTTCGTCGCCAGGGCATGGTCCCCCGTGACCTTGATCAGAATATCTTCGATCATCATGGCATAGGTGGCCCGATCCACAATATCGCCGGGCCGGAACGTGCCGTCGGGATAGATTTCCAGGCCGCGAATACCGATCTTCAGGCAATCTTCTATGTCCACCTTCAGGGGATGGTCCGCAATATCGATCGCCGTGGGGGCGGCGGGGGCCGTCCTGGCCTTTTCGGGATCCTTGAAATCCGTGTCAAAACTCTTGGGTGTCCGCTTTTTGTACAGGACATCTATCCGCAGCTCCTCCATGAAAAGGGCCGCGGCATCCGCCCTATTGATCCGCTCCAGAATGGCGATCTTTTTGCCCGCCGTCGTGCCCGGCATGGCGCGCTGGATTTTTTGAATCAGGTTCCATTCCCTGTCCGCTTCGCCGACATAATCGCCCTTGAGTTCCAGGACCTTCGCAAACATATTGCCGGCCTGAGCGAAATCCAGGGCTTCCTTGTAGGCCCTGCCGGTATAATGGTAAAGGGCGGGCGCTTGGGGATCGATCTGCAGGGCCCAGCTATATTCGTCTTTCACTTTGTCGAGCCATCCCTTGTCGGCCGTCCTGTTCATGGTGTGGAGTCTGATGTAGCCCACATGGGCCGCCATCTTGTCCTCCTTGGAGACGGCATACCTCTTCGCCAGCTTCATAGCCTCGAAGGCCGGCTTGAAATCGCCCTGGAAGGCCTTCGCAAGTCCTTTCCCCGCATGGGCCCGGGGATATTTCCGGTCGAGTTGAAGAGCGAGATCGAATTCACGGTCGGCCTCGGCGTATTTCTCCTGGTCGAGCAGTTTGAATCCCACATAGGTATGATGGGCCGGCGTATCCATCTCACCGACGGGCTGCCGCGCTTTCGGCCCGCAGGAAACCACAAAGGCCCCAAGTCCGATCATCAGAATAAATAGCCATATATTCCGATATTTGTTTCGATGAATCATGGTGTTCTCCTTTCGGCAAATAGGTTCAATGGAAAGGCCGATCTATCGATCAACGCACCGGATGAATCCGGGATAACCGACCCTGAAAACTATATTCATACCAAGGTGATGTCAAGCGATTTTCGGCAATGCAGCGGACGCTCCTCCTTCAAGATAGGTCCCGATTCTCCGTTTCAAGGCGTCCCTGTCACGGCTCGAAAACCATTCGGTGTCCCGCTCCGCCCCGAACCAGGTCATCTGCCTTTTTGCATAACGCCTCGTGTCCCGTTTCATAAGGCCGAGGGCCTCGTCAAGGCTGCACAGCGCTCCCCTGACAAACCGTACCATATGCCGGTAGCCCAGCGACCGCATGGGCTTGAGATCGTCGCTATAGCCCGAAGCGAGCAATCCGCGCACCTCGTCAAGAAGGCCTTGATCGACCATACGCTGTGCCCGGGCGTCGATCCTTTCGCACAGAAGCGACCGCTCCATTGTCAATCCGATCCTGAGAATCTCATAACGCCTGATTCCGAAGCGATGCTCCCGATGTTTCTCCACGATGGACTGTCCGCAAAGTTCCAGGACTTCCAGGGCCCGGATGATCCGGACGGCATCGCCTGGCCGGATCAGGGACGCCGCCTGCGGGTCCCTTCGGCGCAGTTGTTCATAGAGAAATGCCTTGCCGAATCGATCCATCTGGTCTCTGTAGAAGGTCCTCCGCTGCTCGTCGGCGGAGGGGCCCTGGAAGAGTCCTCCCAGCAGGGCACGGATGTAGAGGCCCGTCCCGCCTACGACGAAGATCGGCTTGCCCTGCCTGTCGAGGTTTTCGATGATCTGCCCGGCAAGCTCGACAAAGCGTGCCGCGTTGAACGGTTCATCGGGACTCACCACATCGATCAGATGGTGGGGAATCCGGCGGCGCATCTCCGGAGTCGGTTTCGCTGTTCCGATGTCCATGTACCGGTAGACCTGCATGGAATCGGCATTGATGATTTCCGCCTGCCAGTCGCAGGCCAACGCTAGGGCGAGTTCCGTCTTGCCTACGCCGGTTGGTCCCGTAATGACGATCAAGCGGGGTTTGTGCGTTCCGGAATCCATGAAATCATCCCCTTTTCATCGCCGCCCGAACATCTTTTCCAACTCCGGCAGACCGAGGGTGATCCAGACCGGCCTGCCGTGGGGACAGCTTTGCGGATGGGGCGTTCCCGCAAGGTCCTGGCAGAGTCTTTTCACTTCCATGGCCGATAGACTGTGGCCTGCCTTCACGGCGCCCCGGCAGGCCAGAAAGGTGAAAAGCCTATCCCGTCTCTCGCTCAAGCTCGCCGGCCGGCCGGCCTCGGACAAATCGGAAATCAAGTCGGATAGAAGGATTGCCGGCTCCGTCCGGTCGAGGATGGCCGGCACGGCCTTGACAACGACGGTATCGCCTCCGAAGGGTTCAACTTCCAGGCCGGCATCCTTGAACAGGTCGACGAACTCTTCGAACAGGGCCATCTCCCGGGGGGTGAGGCTCACAACCTCGGGAATGAGTAAAGACTGGCAGGCAACCCTTCCCGAAGGCGCTTCCGATGCGGCACGCAGCTTCTCGAAAAGAATTCGTTCATGAGCGGCATGCTGGTCCATCATCATCAGTCCCTTTGGGGACGAGAAGACCAGGTAGGTATGATCGACCTGTCCGAGGTAATCGAGATCGGCGAAGTCCACTGTCTCGATTTTTTCCGAAAACACCGGAGGGGATACCCCGTCGGCGTAATCCACTTTCCCGAAACGATCTTTTCCCCCCTCGGTCTTTTCACGGTCGAACGAGAGTTTTCCGCTTTCCGACTGCAGGGTATAGCGTTTCAGCGCCTCCTCCATCCTGACGGCATGGGTTTTCGACATTCCGCGGAAAACGTCGGGCTCGGGCAGGCCTGAAACGGGTGAAAGGCCGGAGAGCGCCCTTCCCAGGGATCCGGCAACGAGTTCGTAGACCTCCCGAGGATGTCGGAAGCGCACCTCCATCTTGGCCGGGTGAACATTGACGTCGACATCGCCGGAAGGCATGTCGAGAAAGAGGGCGGCCGCCGGGAACCTTCTGGCCGGGATCAGTTGACGGTAGGCCGTCATAACGGCGTGGCTGAGCAGCGCATCCCGGATGTAGCGCCTGTTCACATAGAAAAAGAGCTGCCGGGCACCGGACCGGGTCAGCTCCGGCTGGGAGCAGTACCCCCCGATGCGCATTTCGCCCCGGTTCCCCTGCAGCAAGACCATACGGTCGCTGAAATCGCCTCCCAAGAGGAGACCTATACGCTGGCGGCTGTCGGACACCGCCGGCAGATTCAGGATCTCTCGCCCTCCCGTCAGGACCCGCAAGCGGACCGCAGGGTGTGCCAGGGCGATGCGGGTGATCACATCCAAACAGTGTCCCTGCTCCACCTTTTCCGACTTCAGGAATTTGCGGCGGACGGGGACATTGGCAAAGATATGGCTGACGGATACCGAAGTGCCCACCGGACAGCCGACTTCCCGAGACTCCGTGACGACGCCCGCTTCGACGGCGATCGTGACCCCCGAGAGGTTTTCCACCTTTCTCGTCGTCAGGGTTGTATGCGTGACAGCGGCGATGCTTGGCAGCGCCTCGCCCCGGAATCCAAAGGAGGTGACCCGGTATATATCGTCGAAATGGTAGATCTTGCTCGTCGCATACCGTTCAAAGGCTAAGGCCGCATCGGCAGGATCGATGCCCGAACCGTTATCGGTGACCCGCAGGGCCTCGCATCCCCCCTTTTCCATCTCGACGGTGATATCGGTCGCACCGGCATCCAGGGCGTTTTCGATCAGTTCCTTGACGATGGAAGCCGGTCGTTCGATCACCTCACCGGCGGCGATCTTACCGATCAGTTCATCGGGCAGCAGGACGATGGATCCGCTCAATATCCTTCACCTAAACAACCTTCATGCCCCGTGGAACCCCGCGAAGCATGAAAACAGGCAATGTCCTTCCCGCCCCCGCCTTCGCGGAGGTAAACCGCGGCGGGAATCCGGGAAGCTTCTTTTCTGAACAAATGAGAAAGACCGCAGAACCCCGACCACGGGGTCTTCTGCGGTCGTCGTGAACTCCGGAATTCAACAGGAAGCAAGACCCTTTTGCGCAAGGCCCTGCGTACCCGGAATCAATCCAATACGATCATGACACGGCATTTTTTCATGAAGGTCAAATTGTCGGAGGCAGCCCTGATCCGGTCGGCATCGGTCATAGCGATCACGATGTCCGACCGCCCGGGTCCCGCAGTCTTGAGTCCCTTCACGCTGATAGGGTTGTTCGTCACCCGGGGGTTGCTCTGAGCCGCTGTCAGATCTCTGGCATAACCGCTCATTCCCTGCTGGACGGCATATTCCCGGTCCACATTCAATGCGCCGTAGACTTCCTCGCCGTCTTCATCGAGTATCCGGGGAGACATGGCGGGCCTCGCCTGAATGCCGCGGGCATCGACGACGAGACCCGTATAAACCTCGGGGGCGGGAACGGCGGGTGCCGGGGCGACGGGTTCGGGTGCAGCCGGGACGGGAGGCGCAGCCACCGGCGCCGGAGGCGCAACGACTTCGGGCTTGCGCTCCAGAACCTTGGGAATGATGACCCGCGACAGATCGCCCAACAGGGGCATTCTGACAACAACTTCGACGGTCCCGTCGGACATGTAATCGGGTTCGCCTACGATGACGGCGCCCTTGACGAAGCCTTCGACCTGGCTGTTGATGACGTCGCTTTCGATGGTAAAGTCCCGCACCACGGTCGTTGAATCAATACGCACACCCTTGATGATTTCGAGGAGATTCCGCTTGGCGATTATTTCCGCTGCCCGGATAGCCGCGGGCCTCGCTCCGGGCTTTCCGACAAGACGATCGGGAGGCGCGCCAATGCCTTTGGCTTCGATATAACCGATACTCCAGTTTATCCTTCCCTGACCGATCTGCTCGATCATCTGCGCTCCCTCGGGCGTTGCGCCTTTTTCCTCACAGAGGCCGAAGCCTGCCGGAAGGAACAACAATCCGATCATCACAACAACGACAAATATCCGTCTTGACATCATAATATCCTCCTTCTCATTGTGTCATCCCTCTCTGGGCGAACAAGCAAACGCCTGTCCAATCCACAGAATAAACAGCGAAAGTTCCTAAAAAACCGAACGATTTCCCTTTCACTTCCTTGCAGGCTCTCTCATCTCCCAACGGCAAAGGCCTTTTCCTCAGGGACCTCGAGGGCAGGATTGACGTTGATGTTCTTTTCGGGATCCCCCCAGATCATATTGGGATCGGGCGGATAGTTCCCCCACCAGTTCTGCCTTGCATCGATGTAAATGGAAGAGAACGCACGGATGGCTATCTCATTGTCTATAAAATTGTTGAAATGTATGGAGGGGTTCGACATGCCCACACAATTGACGGCCCCCTCGCCCCGGTTGCCGCTGAAGGTGCTGTACCGGATCCGGGGAGCTGTATCGTTACGGCAGTAAACGCCGCTCTGGGCGTTGTCGGCGATGTGGCAGAAAGAGATATCCGGATCCCCGAAATAGATATCGAAAGCGACGGAGGCGTTTCTCACAAAGCAATAGGCGAAGGCGCTGTTGACTTCTGTCGCCTTTTTGAACCTGACGGCACTTCTGTAGAAGCCGGGAGAGGCGGATACGGCCGAAGCGCAAAAGTGGATGGGATTGTCCTGCGTCCCTCTGGCCATCACGCCGCCGTCTTCCACGTTGATGGACATGTTCTGATCGTACTGAATCGTTACTCCCGGTTCGATGTAAAGGGTTGCGCCGCCGTCCACGGTGAGATCCCTCGACACCCGGTAGGGGCTGTTGGCGAGGGTCAGAAAGGCGTCTGTCTTGACGGCACCGCCTAAAACCTGCGGAAGGATCTGGATTTGCAGAGGCTTCCCTTCCGGGGGGGGGCCGCTCAAGACGGAGGCGATGTTGATCCGTCCTCGAATCCTTGCAAGGACTTCCAGCGCTTCCGGGGCGCCCCACCAGTTATTCAACGCATGTACGGGTTCACCGGTCATATCCGCCGACATGTCCAGAGGTTTGTTGTCGATGATCGTATTTTCTTCGATCACGGCCTGGCTTGCTTGGATGGCGACACCCGTGGAGCCGTTCCGCGCGATCGTGTTGCGGCGGATCACGGGAGAGGCCGATTGGATCAGGATGCCCGTCCTGTCGTTGTCCAGGATACGGTTATCCAAAAGCAACGGCTGGGCCCCCGCTATGACCACCACAGCCGCCTCCCGATTTTTATGGATGGTGTTGCGGGACACCAGGGGCTTCGAAAAGGCGCCCGCTATTTTGAGGGCCGAGCCGTTCTCCGTAAGTTCGCAGACCTCGATCCGAGGCGAGGAGGCTTCCAAGGCAACGGCCGTTATGGCGTTGCGGATGCGGCAATGAGCAAGCAGGTTCTCCTTCTCCTTGACATTGGAATAGACAATGCCTGTCCAGGGCTTGTCCTCCTGATACGCATCGAAGAGGATCAGACGCTCGACATCGCCCGCTGCGTGCAGGCGCCCTTCCACAATAAGGGCGCCTCCCTTGGAGCGGATTTCGGTTCCCGGCTCGATGGTCAGAAGCGCCATGTCCCTGACCACGACGTCATCTTCCATGATATAGGGGCTGGCACCGGCATACCAGGTAGAGTCCACATCGAGGGTTCCGGAAACGGGCGTCGGCCCGGGCGCCAAGGGCATGCCCGCGATAGTCCCTGTTTTCTCGCCTTCATTTCCGGCCAGATCATAGGCCGCTATCTGATAATAGTACCTTTTGCCGTTCGTCAGGTTCTCATCGCGGAGTTCGTCGAACTCCGTCCGGGCGATCTCCCGGTAACCGGAAAGGGGGGTGTCGCTGCGATACACACGATACCCTGCCAGATCGGCGGCGGCCGATTTCTCCCAGTTCAAGAGAACCGTTGCATTGCGGCCCAACGCTGATGGCTCTCCGGGCTTGTCAGGAGGCACTGTATCGAGCGTGACGGTTCCGATGGCATCGATCCAGTCGACTCTGTTTCCGGTATCATCGGTGAGGTGTCCCGTGATGACGGCCCCGGAAACAGCATCGCCGGGGAGAACCTTGTAGATCCCGAGGTAACCGCCCGGCTCGACCTCCTCCATGTCGATATGCTTCTTGAAATCTCCGATATCGAAGGATGCCCGCATCTTTGGCGAGCCTTGAATGACGACCTTGATCTCGTCTCCGGCCCTCTTGGGAAGGTTCTTCGTATCCTGGGTAAGCAGGGTGATGACGGGTGGCCTCAAGGCCTCGGCCAGCGGCGGTGAGGGAATGGTCTTGACCATCTCTCGGAAGAGATCGTCACAGGCGCGAAGCAGTTGGATATCCCTCACGTTCATGGCCGTGGCAATTACCGTTGCAATAATGCCTACCGGGGTCGTTGCGATGCCCCCCTCGTGGATGCGGACCACGTGCTTGCCGCTCCAGAGAAAGTGCCCCGTCTTCGCATCGAACATCCGGATGTCCGCACCGACGGAAACCTGTGAATAGACAAGCGCAAAGAGCTTGTCAAAATTGGATATGTCCCCGTAGACGACGGCATCGACGCCCAGGATCTTTCCCAAATCCGCTGGCGCAGTCCTTTTGATGGCCTCCGGATCGGCGAGGTTGGCCTTTGTCAAGAGATCATCCACCCTGGCAAGTTCCATATCCATGTATGGCAATGAACTGAAATGGTTGTAGAAACCCTTTCTAACGGCCTCGTATCCCGCTTTGCCTTGAGACTGGTCGTAGAAAGGAAGAACGGCCACGGTTCGCGGCTTGTGGGTTTCCATATAGGGATCCACCTGATAGGTGCCCTCGAAGAGCGATCGTATCTCCGGGGCAATCGCCGTTGTCTTCGTGGCGATGACACAGCTCTGATTCATGACGAGCAAAAGGAGCAGTAGGATGAAAAGAACCGACGCCTTGAATCCTTTTTTCATACACTCCTCCACAACGCGGATCGCCCCCTGAGGCTCAGGAAAGCCTACTCGGATTTCACAGGTTCCTTGTCCTTGGGACCGGCTTGTTCATTTTTGAGCATCTCGACGATGAACTGATTCCCATCGGATGGTGCGATCTGAATAAACTTATAGGGAATGGCCACGGGTTCCCGCCCGGTAGCGAGGGTTCGATGTGTGAGGACCCAAACGGCCCCGGACGTCGTGTCGACGAGATAGGCGTTGTCTCCGCCTCCGGAAACAACCTGATATCTCCCCACGTCTGCGGCGAAAGTTGCGCTGCAAAAGGGAAGCATCCAAAAGAAGCCCGCCAAAACCAGCATGGCGATCCCGACGACGAACACCCCATTTTGCCTGAAGCCTGCGGCCCCTTTCGGGTCATGGTTTATCGTTCCCTTTAGTGCTTTCTTCATCGGATACATAATTTGAATTCCTTACATAGGGTCTTAAAAGGAGTCCGATTCTACCGGATTTAACGTCCGACGATCGTAACTTCTGCGCTGGGATCGCTTTCAAGGCCGTCAAGGCTCGAGGCCGTAACGACATAGGTCTTTTTCTTCCCCTTCTCCGGGGCGGGTTCCACGAATCCCGTTTTCTGAACCGTCTCGATCTTTTCGAGACCGAAAAACCGCTTTTCATAGACCGTATAATAGGCTATATCGGTCTCGGCGTTTGCCTTCCATCTCAGTTCCACCCGTCCTCCCCGAAGGTCAGCCGTGAATGCCCCGGGACGTTTCGGCCTGGACTTCGTCTCGACGGTGATGACATCGGAAAAGGCGCTGACGAGGCCGTCCTGATCTTCCGCCAGGATTCTGTAACGATAGACCATTCCATCCTTCAGATCCTTGTCGACATAATAGGTCCCGCCCCGAACTTTCGCAATGCGGTCAAATTCGCCCCCGTCCTTTCCTGGAGCCCGATAGATGTGATAGGTATCGATATCGCTCTCGGGATTCGCCGACCAGGAAAGGGGAACCTCCCTGACCTTTTGCGATTCGCCCCCGAGACCCTGCGGCTTCGATGGAACGGCCTTGGTTGTCCCCGATGCCACCTCGGACGGGTCGCTTTCGACATCCACCCTGTTGTATGCCCGGATGGTGTAATAATAGGTGGCATCATCATCGAGCCTTTCCAAGCCCCTGGAAGCATCCGAGTAAGCCGTGTTGAGTCTGCCCTCGATCTTTTTGAGGAGCTCGTATTGCCCGATTTTCTCCCTGGACCAGTAGAGGTTGTAGCCTTGGACCTCTGTTTGGGGACTTGGCGTCCAAGACACGTCGATCCTTTTCACCAATCCGCTGGTGGCTGTCAGATTCTGGGGAGTCGGGGGTTTACCCTTTGTCATGACGGAAACGGTAACGGATGGCGAGCTTTCCGTTTCGGGATCTTCGAAAGACGTCACCCTGTAATAATAACGAAGATTGTCACCGAGCCCCTCCTTGTCCACATGCTGGATGATCCCGGGTTGTCCCGATGGCGGAGCGTCGATCTTCTTGATCCTGGTAAAGCTTCCGTCCTCCATCATGCTGCGGTATACATAATACCCATTGACGACGGGCGAGTTGACCGGTTCCCAGGTTAAAACCACCTCTCGGATCAAGTCTCCCTGAACGGATAAGCCTTTGACGATCGGCACCGTCGTTACTTTCATTGGAAATGAGAATTCGCTTTCCAGGTTCTTTTCGTTGTAGGCAAGGACCTGATAGTAGTAGTCCTCGCCGTCAGCGAGCCCATTGTCTATGAAGGTTACCTTGGACAGTTTATCCAGCGTCGAAAAGGCATCCCTTTCCATGCCAAGACTCTTTCCCAAGATATTTGCCACCTCGCGATAGGGGCCCGGCTCCACCTTGGACCGAAAGAGCTTGTAACCTTTCAATTTCAAAGGATCCTCGCTGCTGATTGGATTGGGAGCCCAGGTGAGATGCACGCTCTTGATATGGCCTTCGGCCCGCAGGATGACGGGCGGATTGGGGGTCAAGGCCGTTTCGGCCGCAATCAGACTCGAATATTCGCTCCTGCCGCCCTTGCTGTCGATGGAACGGATTTTATAGAAATAGGTGGTATTTCTATCCACTTCCTGATCGACGAATTCGGGCCTTGTCACGGTGGCGATTTTGGCGAAGGGCCCCTCTTCTGCAAGGCTTCTCATGACCTCGAAACCCACGGCCGTCTGGGAAGGGTCTTCCCAGCTCAAATATACCCGTTTGTTGCCCGCCCGTTTCCGGAAATTCACCGGGCCTTTGAAGGTGGGTTCTTCGTCCCTCCTTTCCACAATCTGAGTGGTGATGGTTTGGGCAATCATCGCGCCGAGTTTTCGGACTTCGGTTGTCAGGCCCGCATCTCCAAGGGCACGCAACTGTGTGGAGAAGATCGAACGGCGCTGCTCAATATGGACGACGTTGCAGTTGATCGTGATCACCGACCCCTTTTTCCCCACATTGCCTACGACGATGACATTCAATCCCAGACGTGTGCCTATGTGTAGGACATTATCGAGATTTTCATCCTGCCGAAGATCGTTGAGGCTGAGAAACGCTTCCAGCTCCTTGCGCTCGAGCACGGCCAGTGCAGGGTCCGCTTTCAACTCATCCACGAGCATATTGGTGACCGTGGTTCCATAACCGGAGGCCTCGAGGCTCGGCGTCCCGAAGTTGAAGACCGAGATCTTCACGCTGGAATGCATTTCTGCACAGGCACTGGACGCGCTGAAAAGCAGGACCATCGTCAAGACGACCCACAGACTCTTTCTTCCCCCCATTTCAACCTCCCGGCACCAACGACTTTATTAGCAATCCTTCAACCTTTCAGATATATAGACAACCGCCATCAAGTACCGGAGACGAGCAATTCTATGAATTCCTGAGATTTTTTGGATATGGGCGTGGCAATGCCCTTCGTCTTTTCGTCATAGATCGCATCCATGTACTTCTCTATGGCAATTTCGTAGTTTCGCCTTCTAAGTCTCTGCTGTTCTGCCTCATTGAAATACTCGACTTCGAGACTCTGGTAGTTTTTCAATACGCTTTGTCCCATCTCGGAAACCTTGACGTTGGTCAGTTCATCGAGGACTTCGGTTTCTGTTGAAAGTTCCAGCGGATCATAGGCGATGCCGGCCGCAGGCACGGCGTCCTGATAGGGGTCTTCCTTGATAAGCTTGCCCGCGAGGGTATTCGTAAAAACATTCTCGCCGGTCATGGTATCCACAAGCTTATAGGATATCTCGATGAGAGCGCTGATTTTTGCGATTCCCCTCTTATGGGGGATAAACTGATAATTGCGTTTTTTGACGGTCCGGGGCGGTGAGTTCTTGAATTCCTCGGGCGTCGGCTTGGGGTGAAGAATCAACCAGTCCGAGAATTCCGGATTGTGGACTACCTCCTCATCGACGAGGACTTTCACTTGACTGATGCTGGCGTTATCCGTCCTTTCAGACGAAAAATGAAGGACGTCCCCCATGATGAAGGTGTCGATGCCCCGCATTTTGCCGAGGGTCTGTGCCGATTTCAGGTCCACGATGCCCGTTTGTCCCAACTGCATCTCCCGCAGGATGGACTGCAGGTTCTCGCGCTCAATGATCCTGAGGTCGCCGCTGGCGCTTTTATGAAGATAGGCAATCAGTTTGTTGGCTGCTATCTTGCCCGCATCCTTGTTGTTGCTGGGGCTGCCGAAGTCAAAAACCGCAATGGACTTTCGGATTCGCTTATTGATATTGTCTTTAGCGACTAGAACCTTATGGAACAAATCGCGGTAATTCGGATTGAGCTGTTCTATCTGCTGGTACCAGACGAGGCTGTTGCCCCATAATTCCTTTTCGGCGTACCTGTCGGCTCGCTCCATCAATTTCGCACAGAAGCTATTGACGAACTCTTTGTAGGCGGCCTCATCCTGCAGGGTGGCCGAGTAGTTCCTGGCCAGGGTCGTTTTCTTCATGGCTGCGTAGAATTTATCCTGGTTCACGAGCTTTACGGCGTCATCGAAGTAGATTTGAGCCACCTTGGCCTTCAGACTGCCCAATTTATCGAAGAGTTTCCGATTCTCCGGACCGTATTCCCCGGCCTTCTCGAACATCAGGATTGCCCTGTCCCACTTCAGGGCCTGAGCGGCCTTTTCAGCTTCGGCAATGAAATAGTCAGGATTGTCCTTTGATTTGGCCTCCTCGTATAGAGCGGCCACATCGTAATAACCCGGATTGAGGTCCATCGCC
>JAFGIO010000272.1 GCA_016929555.1 Deltaproteobacteria bacterium
CGGCATGGTCAAAAACAGCGCCGACCACCTCCTGGAGCTGATCAACGATGTGATCGATGTCAGCAAGATCGAGGCGGGCAAGACGGAGCTATCCGTCGAGGAGTTCGACCTTTCCAGCCTGGTTATCGAGGTCAAGGAATCCTTCACCCCCGCCGCAGCAGGCAAGGGGTTGGGCCTCGAATTGCAGACTAACGGAGCGACCCCGGTGACGAGCGACCGGCGGCGCGTGAAGCAGATCCTGGTCAACTTGGTCGGCAACGCCGTCAAGTTCACGGAAACGGGAACGGTGGCGATCGCCATTGAAGAGGCGGAACCGGGTGTTCAAATAACAGTTCAAGACACCGGCGTCGGCATTGAGCGGAATGACATGGAAAGGCTCTTCCATGCCTTCAGCCGCATCCACATCACGGGGCGGCCGGTCGTGGAAGGCACGGGGCTCGGGCTGTACCTCTCGCGGCGCCTTGCCGTGCTTCTGGGGGGCGAGATCACGACGGAAAGCGAACCCGGCCGGGGAAGCGCATTCACCCTTTCCCTGCCGCGGGCATATCAGGAGAACACGGGATGAAGAGGATATTGGTCGTCGAGGACAACGAACAGAACAGGTACCTCATGCAGTATATGCTGGAGCAAAACGACTACGACGTGATCACAGCGAACGATGGTGCTCAGGCCGTCATCATGGCCGCCTCGGAAAAACCGGATCTGATCCTGATGGACATTCAGCTCCCGGACATGGATGGTCTGGAGGTCACCCGCAGGATCCGCGCCTCGGAAGCCGATGGCAAGATCCCCATCGTCGCCGTCACCTCATTCGCCATGGCCGGGGACCGTGAAAAAGCCCTGGCGGCGGGATGCGACGGCTATATCGAAAAGCCCATCAATCCGGGGACCTTTCTGGGCGAGATCGCAAAATATGTCTGAGGCGGGGAGGAGCTTGAAAGAGGAGAAAACCATGAATGTTCTGATTGTCGACGACAACATGGAGAATATCTGTCTTCTGCAGGCCATGCTGGAGGGCGCGGGCTACGGGGTCGTCTCGGCGCGAAACGGCAAAGAGGCCCTGGACCGGCTGCGGGGGGGACCGTTCGCTCTGATCGTATCGGACATCCTGATGCCGGTCATGGACGGGTTCCAGCTCTGCCGCGAGTGCAAAAAAAACCCGGAATGGAGTGCAATTCCGTTCATCTTTTATACGGCGACCTACACGGGGAAAAAGGATGAGGAGTTCGCCCTGGCCCTGGGGGCAGACCGATTCGTCATCAAACCCCAGGAACCGGAGAGGTTTCTGAACATCGTCAAAGAGTTTCTGGTCCTCCCCCAGGACGGGGCCGGGGCCGGTATGAAAGGCCCTTTGCCGGAGGAAATGGCCTATCTTGCCAAGCACAACGAGCGGATGTCCCGAAAGCTGGAAAAGAAGGTCGCCGATTTAACGCGGAGCAACCTGGCACTGCGCGAAAGCGAGGAGAAGTATCGGCTGCTGGCCGATAACGTGGAGGACGTCATTTTCGTTCTGGATATGAACATGAACTACGCCTATATCAGCCCCTCCGTCAAGATCCTTCGGGGATACGAAACGGAAGAGGTGCTCGGGGCACCGGCATCCCGGACGTTGACACCCGCCTCCTGGGAACTGGCGATGCAGGCCCTGACCGATGCAATGGCGCTGGAGGAGACCGGGCGGGCGGACCTTCAAAGGTCCAGGACGCTCGAGCTGGAAGTGCTACGGAGGGACGGGGGCACCGTCTGGACCGAGATGAGACTCTCCTTCCTCCGGGACGAAAAGAACCGGCCGACGGGCATTCTCGGTGTGACCCGCGACATCACAGAGCGCAGGCAATCGGAAGAGGCGCTGGCAACCAGCTTTGAAAACCTGCGACAGTCCTTGATCGGGGCCGTTCAGATGATGGCCAGGGTCGTCGAGGTGAGAGATCCCTACACGGCCGGTCACCAGAAGCGGGTTGCCCATCTGGCCCGCGCTGTTGCTCAGGAAATGGGGCTTGAAGGCGACCGGATCGAGGGTCTTTACATGGCGGCGATAATCCACGACATCGGCAAGGTTTCCGTCCCAGCCGAGATCCTGAGTAAACCATCGAAACTGAGTGAGAACGAATTCGCCCTCATTAAAATTCATCCCCAGGCCGGGCATGACATGCTTCAGGAGATCGAATTCCCCTGGCCTATTGCGGAAGTCATACTCCAGCATCACGAAAGGATGGACGGTTCAGGATATCCCCAGGGGTTGAAGGGCGAAGATATCTGCCTGGAAACCCGGATTCTGGCTGTCGCCGACGTCGTGGAGGCGATGGCCTCCCACCGGCCCTACCGTGCTGCGTTGGGTATTGATACGGCCCTGGAAGAGATTGAGAAAAACAAAGGCGTTCTGTACGACCCCGGGGTCGTGGATGCCTGCGTGAGGGTATTTCGGGAGAAAGGTTATCAATTCAACCCTGAAGGAAAGGATTAGGAATGTGGAACGACAGATTCGTGTCATTGCGATCGATCGATAGAAATGTTTTTCCCGTTCTTATCATCGGGCTTTTGCTGTGTGCGGGGCTGTATCTCACAAGCCTGTACAGCTATCTTCTGTTTCATGTAGCCGCGGAAAGCTTTTCAATCGGCATTGCCATAGCCCTCTTCCTGATCGCCTGGAATACCCGTCACCTGGCGAAAAACAATTATATTCTGTTCCTCGGTATCGCCTTTCTGTTTGCCGGTCTCATTGATTTTGCCCACACCCTGGCCTACAAAGGGATGGGCATTTTTACCGGGTATGATGCCAATCTGCCCACGCAGCTATGGATCGTCGCCCGGTATCTTCAGAGCCTGTCTCTCCTTGCGGCGCCATGGTTCATCGATCGGAAGCTGGATGTCCGAGCCGTCCTGGGTTTTTATCTTTTCGCAACCATTCTCCTGCTGGCGGTTGTCTTTTCCGGCGCGCTCTTCCCCGCCTGCTTTGTCGAGGGCACGGGGCTGACCCCTTTCAAAATCGTCAGTGAGTACATCATTTCC
>JAFGIO010000273.1 GCA_016929555.1 Deltaproteobacteria bacterium
CACTCCCCATCCAAGCTGGGGCGCGAGGCCAACCTCTTTTCCACGGAATTGGATTTCTTCGCCATGAAAGAGGCCCTGCGCGCCAACAGCCGCGATCTCTTCCGGGGAACGGTGGAATTTTTTCCCGAGGAGGGAAAGTACCACGCCGACGGCCACCGCGCCTGCAGGGTCTGCCTCGATCCTGCGGAGACGCGCAGGTTGGGGGCTCTCTGCCCGGTCTGCGGCAAGCCGCTCACCGTCGGGGTCCTGCACCGCGTGATGGAACTGGCCGACCGCCGGCAGCCGCTCTACCGCAAGGATTCGCCGGAGGTTTTTAGCCTGATCCCGCTGCCCGAGGTGCTGGGCGAGATCCTGGGTACCGGTCCGGCCTCCAAGAAGGTGATGGGGGAATACGGCCGCACCATCGCCCGGTTCGGTTCGGAGTTCGACCTGCTTTTGAAAACGCCGCTTGACGAGATCCGGCAGGCCTCGGAGATTCTGGGGGAAGCGGTGGAGCGCATGCGCAGCGGCCGCGTGATCCGCAAGCCTGGTTACGACGGCGAGTACGGCGTGATTCGGGTCTTTGAGGAAGGGGAGCTTGTAAAGCTGGCAGGGCAGGGGAGTCTGCTCGGCGACGGCCCTGCGATCCGACGGGCCAAGAAGAAGGAGACCGGCGCTACGGTATTGCCCGATTTTGCTCAGGCCGGAGAGAAGGTCGATCAATCGCCGTTAGGAGCCGACGGCCCGAATGCAGAACAAAAGACCGCCATCGCTTCCGAGAGCCGCCACATCATCGTAACCGCCGGTCCCGGCACCGGCAAGACCTACACCCTGTCCGCGCGGCTGGCCGCCCTTGTGGCGGCGGGGCGCGATCCCTCGCGCATGGCGGCCATTACCTTCACGCTCAAGGCCGCGGACGAGGTGCGCGAGCGTCTGATCCAAACCGCCGGAGGGTCCGGTGAGAAAGTCTTTGTGGGCACATTCCACCAGTTTTGTCTGGACTGGCTACGCCGTAGTGCGCCCGATCTTGCGGTAATCGGCCCGGAGAACCGCGAGCGGCTTTTCAAGAGGCTCTATCCGGGGCAGGGCGCGGGCGAGCGCAACCGGCTCGCCGATGAACTCGCCGACCATTTTCATGGGAAGAATCAGGAGAGAATAGCCGACATCCAACCCTATCTGGATGAGCTTCAGCGGCTGAACGCCATCGATCTGGATGCGGTGATCCCGGAATTCGTCCGGCGGATCGAAGCGGACAGCGCTCTTATGGCGCAGGTCCGCGGCTCTCTGGAACACCTTTTCGTGGACGAGTTTCAGGACCTTAACGCCAGTCAGTTCGATCTGGTGCGGATACTGGCCGAGTCCGCGAATATCTTTGCCATCGGCGATCCGGATCAGGCCATCTACGGCTTCCGGGGAAGCGATCCGGAGTTTTTCTTCCGCTTTGCCGGGATGCCCGGCGTGGAGCAGGTGTTCCTCAGGCGCAACTACCGCTGCCCCGCGGCCATTGTCGAAGCCGCCTCGGCGCTCATCGCCAACAACAGCCGCCACAGCGGCCTGCCGCTGGTGGCCGAATCGAAGCAACTCGGTGCGATCGAACTCTTCAGCGCGCCGACCCCGGCGGCTGAGGCTGAATTCATCGTGCGCCGCATCGAGGAACTGATGGGCGGCATCGAACACTTTTCCATCGAATCCGGACGGGGCGGCGACGGACGATCAAACCGGGGCTTGAGCTTCGGGGACATCGCCGTGCTCTGCCGTCTCGGCAGGCAGTCCGAAGAGATCGCCGCGGCCCTGGAGCGGCGCGGCATCCCCTTGCAGCAGGTGGGAGGCGTG
This sequence comes from Deltaproteobacteria bacterium, assembly GCA_016929555.1. Classification (GTDB taxonomy): domain Bacteria; phylum Desulfobacterota; class Syntrophia; order Syntrophales; family JAFGIO01; genus JAFGIO01. The sequence goes on from JAFGIO010000273.1 coordinate 1,813, forward strand.
CCTTTCTACCTGGCGCCGGAGGTGCGGCCTGCCTACTATTTTGTGCAGGCCGCGGTCGGGACGGATCTGATTGCCGACTGGCTCCAGCTGGCAGGCGATCTGCTGGGGATCGGGAGCGCAACGGTCGAACGGATCGAGGCGGCCCTTCCCCTGACCGGCGACTTCTGGGCCTGCCGCGATCTTCCCGGCCTGCCGCAAGCAGCGGAACGCGCGTTGACGGAACTTGTAGAGGTTCTGAAACGGTTTCGCGAAGCCGCTGCCCGCAAAGGTTTGGTTGCAGCGCTCGACAATGCGCTGCCTTTTCTCGGCGTCGGAATAGAGTCAGCTAATGTCAAACGTCTGCTCGATCTGGCGGGCAGCTTCGGCAACGACCTGGCGGCCTTTGCCGGGCATCTGCGGCGCTACGCCGGAGCCTCGGTTTACGACGAACGCGCCGAAGCTGTGGCCCTGATGACCCTGCACAGCGCCAAGGGGCTGGAGTTTCCGGTGGTATTTCTGGCGGGCGTGGAAGAGGGGCTCCTGCCCTGCACCCTCTGGCATGACGTGGATGTGGAGGAGGAGCGGCGCCTCTTCTATGTCGGCCTCACCCGCGCAAAGGAGCGCGTGATCCTGACTGCTTCCGGGAACCGCCCCTGGGCCGGTCCCTCGCCCCGCCGCGTTTCCCGCTTTATAGCCGAAATTCCGGCGTATCTGCTGACGGCAGCGTCCGCCGCCCCATTCAAAAAATCAAAAGCCCGCAAAACTACGGAGCAGATGGAGTTGTTTAGTTGAGCGGACACGTGGCAGAAGATGTATTGCTCATATCCGGATCATGGGTGGCGAGTTATAGAAGCGCCATTTGACTGATCCTCAATTGACGAAAATGGAGCTGTCCCTTTTTCGCCTGAAAGCCACGATGCAAAACTCGCTTACACCTACAATTCCACGCCTTTGTGTTTTTGGAACCAAGTAAGGAATATGGCCTGAAAGTTGGAATAATTTTTTCACATATGGCAAGTTCTTGTTGAAATTATATGGCAAAGAATAGAATTGAGTATTGTCTTCAAGAAAGCCAAACCACTCGGGTTCACAGGACAGAACGCTCAGTGTCCCAGAGTTGCTCCGCTGTCAGTCAGTATCGGAATAGCCGACAAGAGGTCATCAAGGATCTTTCGAGGGGTCGTATTGTTCGACGGTCGCATAAGTTTGATTTAGGTGTCCCCCGATTGCGAAAAGCGTGTCGTTCAGGGCGGCGGCCGCCAGCAGGTATCTCGATGTGGGCATTGCGACTTTGGTTGACCAGGTATCTGTTGCCGGATCGTACACGTCCTGGGATATAATTGCAGTCCAGGTATTTCCACCTATTACATGGATCTTGTTGTTTATGGCCACCGCTGCAAAGGCTGACCGGATCGAGGGCATGGGGCTTTTCGTCGTCCATGTGTCCGTAGCGGGATCATACTCTTCCACGGTATCCCCAATAGGGATGCTCGTCGCCGCATCGCCGCCGATGGCATAGAGCTTTCCGTTCACGGCTACAGCCTCCAAGCTCATCCTTGGAGTAGGCATGGGGCTCTTCGTCGTCCATGTATCCGTATTGGGATTGTACACCTCCAACGTCCCCAGAAATTTGCCGGAAGCCTGCCCTCCCACCACATACAGGCTCCCGTCTATGACATCCGCGGCAATGCAACCTCTTGCCGTGGGCATGGGGCTTTTCGTTGTCCACGTGTCCGTATCGGTGTTGTATGCCTCCAGCGTTGCAGTCTTGGTCGTGGAGGTGGTGTATCCTCCGACCACGTACAGATCACTGCCGACAACACCCACGGCCATGCGTGACCTCGCCGTGGGCATGGGGCTTTTCGTGGTCCACGTATCCGTATCAGGATTGTATGCCTCCAGCGTTGAATGGGGATGTGTGGTCCATCCACCAACGGCATACAGGGCGCCGGATGCGGCAACAGCAGCTGCGGACAGGCCATGCCTTGCCGTGGGCATGGGGCTTTTGGTCGTCCACGCGTCCGAGACGTAAAGAGGCGCAACGAGAACGTTCGATCGGGCTCCATGCTCGTCTGTTACGTATACATGGATCGAGAAATACCCTTCCGTGGTTGTATCCGCGCTGAAGCTGAAATTGATTATTCCAGATGTGATATCCGAGACGCCCTGCAATGGCGTTGTGACCGTATCGATCTGCTGTCCTGATCCGTCGAAGCTTTTCAGGGTCAAAGTTGACAGATCGCCTGCTGAACTCTCAAAACGAAGACTCGCTGTCACCTGCTCGGAGCCACCTCCAGAATCAGGCGCGAAGGTCACGGGAGAAGAATAGTACAGATCCGAGATGGCAGGCCCGCTCGTCGACGAAGATCCGGACCCTCCTCCGCTGCAACCAACAGTCGATAACGAGAACAATACGAGTGCCGCGACAAACAGACAGCCATTCTTCATCATATCACCTCGGCTGGAGTGACGCATGGGTTTAAGATGATCGATTGACATCTTATAACAAACTATGCCTAAGTGTTCAACTATAATTTACTTTTTAGAGCGAACGAGGTCTGATCTGAATATGAAACCTTCTTTGATATGAGATGTAGCCTCGTTTATTGAGAAACGATTATTCGGTACATATGCTGAATGCAAGCCGTAATGTTCATCATCACCCTGATTCTGGGGAAAAACCCCTTTCAGGAAGTACGAGAAGCATGGACAATGCGGATAAATGCGGGCAGGCCGCAAAAGAGAACGTTCCAACAGGTTTACGGCCGAGTTGGAACGGTCAGCGAAATTCTAATCCGCCTGCCTGCGGAGGAAGGTCGGGATCTCCAGATCGGGATTTTCCTCTTCCTCCAGCGTATGGATTTTGATCGGCCCGCCGTCAGCGCCCTTCTCGTTCCGGATGTAGGTCGGCACGGCGATGTTGACGCCCCGTCGGTAGTCGCCGAGCAACGCAACATTGGCCCTGGCTGCCGGATCTGTACCATCGAAGCCGGTGGCGATCACGGTGATCCGGATTTCGTCGCCCATCGACTCGTCCACGACCGTGCCGAAGATGATGTTGGCCTCCTCGTGGGCCTCGGCCTGGATCATCGACGATGCCTCATTGATCTCGTACAGGGTCATGGACGGACCGCCGGTAATATTCATCAGCACGCCGCGCGCGCCCTGAATGGCGTTGTCTTCGAGGAGCGGCGAAGAGATGGCCTTTTGCGCGGCCTCCACCGCCCGGTTCTCGCCGGCGGCGGTTCCGGTCCCCATGAGGGCGAGCCCCATCTGCGACATCACCTTCTTGACGTCGGCGAAGTCGAGGTTGATCAATCCCGGAATCATGATCAGGTCCGAGATTCCCTTGACGGCGTGGTAGAGGATGTCGTCGGCCTTGCGGAAGGCGTCGAGCAGCGAGATCTCCTGCCCGCCGATGCTCAGGAGTCGCTGGTTGGGAACGATG
>JAFGIO010000274.1 GCA_016929555.1 Deltaproteobacteria bacterium
CCAAAGGAAGATCCTCCAGCGGAATACGCCTCAGGGCGCTTCCAGATCGGCATAGCCGGAACCTGGGATATTCTCTGGGACGCCCTCCGCAATTTCCGCAACAACGGCGACGTGAATCAGGCAGCGGCCATCGCCTTTTACGCCATCCTGTCCATCATCCCGCTTTTCATCCTAACGATGATCGTTGCCGACGACATCTTCCGGTCCGACCCGAACGTACAGATAGAGCTGACCCGGTCGATTCAGAGGCTTCATCCCTACTTTTCGGGGGACCTGCTTCTGCAGGTGGGCCAGATCGAACAGAAGAAGCAGCTCCTGGGGTGGGTCGGCCTGTTCGGTCTCATCTGGCTGGCGGCCGCCATCTTCAATTCCCTGGAAACATCCTTCCATATCATCTTCCGCTCGGAGACTTCCCGAAACTACTTCGTCTCCAAGCTCCTTGCCGTAAGCATGATCCCGCTGGGGTGGATGATCGCCGTCGCCAGCATCGCCATCACCTATGTGGCGACGATCATCTTCAGCCAACCCCTGTTCAGGGGGGATCTTGCCGTCCTGACGATGATCGAGGGCATGCTGTTCCGCTTCCTGCTCCCCTTTTTGCTTACCGTCTTTTTCTTCACGATTCTCTACCGGGTCATTCCCACAGTAAAGGTCCCCCTGAACAGCGCCATTATCGGGGGGCTCACCTTCGCCGCCCTGATGGAGATCGCCAAGCATTTCTTCACCTGGTACGTGAACAACTACACGCGCTACGATATCATCTTCGGCTCCCTGGAAACGGTCGTTATCCTCGTGATCTGGGTTTTTTATGTGGCGCTGATTCTGCTCTTCTGCGCCGAATTCATTGCCTCCTATCAGAGACGCGACCTGATCCTGATCGAGAGGGCGCTTCTGAAGTCTCCCGGGCGCCATCTCCAGGTAGACGAGCGCCTCTTCCGGAAGTTCGGCCGTGTCTATCCCAAAGGCAGCTATATCTTCCGCGAAGAGGACGCGAGTCGGGAAATGTACTATATCCTGCAGGGCCGTGTTTGCATGGAAAAGAAGGCCGGCCACGTCCAGAAGGTCCTCAACGATTTCGGACCCGGCGAGTATTTCGGCGAGATTGCCGCCCTCATCGAGGCGCCGCGTACCGCCTCCGCCAGGGCCGTGGAAACCAGTCATGTGGCGGCGATCAGTGGAAGCACCTTTCGGGAGCTGCTGCGGCAGAGCGGCGAGGTGTCCCTTTTCATGCTCAAGGAACTCTCCTATCGATTGAGGCACACCAACGATGAGCTTGAAGAGCTTACACAATCCTGGATCAGGCTGAAAAGCATCCTGTTTTTTCTAAAGGAGTGGCCCCTTGAAAGCGATGTGGATCCCAAGGTGGAGCTGGCCAGGCACACGGAAAAGAGCGAAGAGGAGATTCACGAGGTGCTGCTCGGCCTCGCCGACCAGGGCATCCTCACCCTGCGTGATGGTGTCGTTGTGGGTTTTGAAAAGGAACTTGTCTGGGATCTGCTGAAAACGGATGTTTTTCGATGAGCGTTTGATGCTGCCCCCTCCGGAGAATCACTTCAATCCTTCGGGCAAACAGGATAGAACTTAATCTTGACTCATTCAGAAACGCTTCTCGGCCCACTCTCTTTTGCCCGGTTCAGGGCGGCTTCGGCAGCCGCGAGGAGCATACTGGCCGTTTGACCGGTCTTCAACTCTGCGATCCCCGCCGAGATCGTCGGATGGGGAATGGCTTTTCCGCTGGGCGTTATCGGCACCGCCTCCATGACTTCCGCAATCAGCCGCAGGGCGATGCTCCGGGCGACATCCATGCCTATCTCCGGCAGCAGGATCACGAATTCATCATCACAGTAGCGGGCGATCATTTCCCGGGGCCGCAGGTGGCCGCCGATAGTGGAAGCGACAGAGTACAGGACATGATCACCGTAAAGGTGACCGTAGCGTTCGTTGAATTCCTTGAAATAATCGATGTCGAGCATGATCAGGGACAAGGGGGTTTCATTGGTTGTCGATCTCAAAACCTGGCGCTCCAGCATTTGGTCGAGCCAGTGGCGGTTGTGCAATCCCGTCAGGGCGTCGACGGTCCCGTAATGCTGGTAATCGTACTCCTCCAGTTGTAGATCGTCGCTGATCAAGACGTTGGTCTGCCGCAGACGTTTCGTAAGGATGAACAGAAGATTGCAGGCAGCCTCATGGGATGCCCGCACTAAAGACCAGAGAATGTCCTCATCCATGGCCAGCAACCGGCTCGCTTCGTCTGCAACGACGAAGGCCGATGCCGGCTGTCTGTCGATGACGGACATCTCGCCGACGCTCTCACCGGGACCCAGAATGGCGATCGGTTCTCCGTCAGGGGCACCCAAATGGATCCTCAACCGGCCCGACAGGAGGAAATAGATGGTCCGGTTTTTCTGGCCCGGCGTCATAAGAATCTCTTCGGTTTCGATGGTGCGGACCGTGCAGGCATCGAGGAGTCCCTTGATCGATTCCAGGCTTACATATTTGAGCAGCTTAATCTGACTGAAGTCCAGATCGTCCCGGTGAATGATTGTCTCGCGCATCGCCTCTTCCCATTCTTCCTATCAAGGAATCTTCTCGAGCAGCCTGGCCTTCTTCCGGCCCAAGGTCTTTACGGTCTGAATGCCTTCGGTATCTTTCTCCGCATCGCCGGGATTCAAGCCGATGGCCGTGTTCCAGCAGGTTGAACCCGGGAGGATTGTCGGGCTGACACGGCTGCCAACCGGCGGCGCAAGTATAGTTTGTGCCCCCAATCTTGTCAACGAAAAGGATGAGATAGGGATCAGATATCTTTCAATCTTTTCTTGTTGAAAGCGGTTTTATGATGTATATGTTTTCCAAGGGAAAAGGGCCTGCGATGGCGCTTCAGAAGATGATCGGATCCGAGCGATCGCACAGGGCGGTTCTACGACGGCGGCGACGGTCAGGGATCTAAAAGGGTGATCCCGCGTCTGTGATAGGAGTTCATGGATGGAAGGGACAAAAGCGCAGTTGGCGAACCTTGTATTCATGGAAGATGCCGACGATGTTTACAACGAGATCAAAAACATCGCCCTTCTGATGGAGCCGGAAATCGATTTTCACCTTTGCATGCAGGTTTACGATGATATCGTCCGGCTCTTCGAGGGTGGATACCCCGGCTACAAAGGGTTCAATACCGCCTACCATGATCTGGCCCATACCATGCACGTCACTCTGGCCATGGTGCGTCTGATGCACGGCGCCTTTCTGCAGGGAGAGCGGTTCAGCTCGGAAGAGATCAATATCGGCATCACCAGCGGCCTGATGCACGATACGGGCTACATTCAGAGGGAAGAAGATCTTGAGGGCACCGGAGCGAAGTATACCCTCACACACATCGCCCGGAGCATCGACTTTGTGGCGGAGTACTTCAGAGACAATCCCGTCTATTCCAGCAAAATGCCCTGTTACAGGGACATACTCAACTGTACGGGTTTGAACACGAAGGTCAGCGAAATCGCATTCGCCTCCCCTTCGATCGAACTTCTGGGAAAGATGCTGGGAACGGCGGACCTCCTCGGTCAGATGTCGGATCGCTATTATCTGGAAAAGCTGCCCGGTCTGTACGATGAATTCGTCGAGGCGGGAATCACGGACTTCTTCGATCCGTTGGATCTCCTTGATAAGACCTTCGGATTCTACGACATGACCAAAAAGAGATTTTCCCGGGAGCTTGGCCGCGTCTATGAATATGCCCTTGCGCATTTTCGAGCGCGCTGGGGCATCGAAGACAACTTGTATTTGGTAGCCATCGAGAGGAACATAGGCTATCTCGAGGCCATCCTTACCCACCACAGAGAGGATTACGATCAATATCTGAGGCGGTCTGTGCCAAACAAAAAGGCAACCGGGAATTTAAACAGCCGCTTCAGCCGGAAGGCCGGCAGGGTTTAGTGTCGAGCCGCCCTGGGACCGGTTTCGGCGGCAGCGTCCCCTCCAGACGATCGAGATGGATCGGCTTTGTAATCCAATCAAAAGCTCCCAGTTTTTTTGCCTGCCTTGCCTCGTCCTCGCTTCCGATAGCAGTCATCAAAATATTGAACCATCCGGGAAAGGGCGAAAGCCGTCCGTGTAAAACCCTCGTAGGCGGGCACGCCGCCATTGATCAGCTCCTGCTGGACGGCCTGACGGGTCTGCTCGATGCCCGAATCGGTCCGGTAGCACCGCCAGCTCACCACCAGGGGCTTCCCGGATGCGTTGTTTTTGCCCTCGCCGCCCAGATAGCGGGCCAGGTTGACGATGTGTTTGCCCTGGGCGATATCGAAGAACCAATCCAGATGCAGTGAGACGACGATCATGTCCACCCCGGGATCCTTTGACAGGATCCGGAGGGCCTTCTCGAGAACCTTGGGATCGGAAAAGGCGACGCCCGCATCGACGGGATTGCGGATCATGTTTCCCGCAGCCGGAACGAAGTCGCGCAGCGCCGCCCGTGTCTCTTCGGCCAGGGGGCTCATGTCGAGACCGGCCCTGCCGAAGGCGTCGGCCGCCGACACGCCGATCCCGCCGCCGGTTCCGATGACGCATACCTGCGAACCCTGTGGGGGTCCCAAATGGAGGAAGGCCTGCAGGACGTCGGCCATCTCTTCCAGGGTGGCGACCTTCACGGCCCCGCTCTGGCGGTAAAAGGCCTCCCAGATATGCTCACCGCCGGCCAGGGAACCGGTGTGGGAAGCCACGGCCCGGGCCCCCGATTTCGTGAGACCGCCCTTCATAACGATCACCGGCTTTGTGCGATTGATCTGTTGCACCTGCCGGAGCAGCTTCCCGCCGTCCTTGACGCCTTCCAGGTAGAGGCAGATGATCTTCGTGTCGTCATCGTCTGCCAGGTAGGGGAGAAAATCGGTGCAGTCGAGGGTCAGGGCGTTCCCGTAGCTGATCGCCTTGCTGAAGAGAATTCCGAACCGGCTGGCAAGGACGGTGAAGTCGCCGGCATGGCCGCCGCTCTGGCTGACGAAAGCCACGGGACCGCTCTGCGCGGGGGCCGGCTCCCAGGTGGCGACCCGGGCCTTGGGATTGTAGATGCCCATGCAGTTGGGACCGATGACGCGCAATCCGCCCCCGACGGCGATCTCCTCTATCTCCCGTTGAAGGCGGATGCCTTCCTCCTCCCCCGTTTCCTTGAAGCCTGCGGCGAAGATGTGCACGTTCCGGTGGCCGGAGGCGACGCAGTCCCGGAGCGCCGCCGGCACGCGCGGCGCCGCCACGGAGACGATGACCAGATCGGCCGGTTCGGGAAGGGAGCCGAGATCGGGGTAGGCCTTGTAGCCGTCGATCTCGTCGGCCTTTGGATTGATGGGATAGAGGCGGCCCTGATAGCCGAAGCGGGCGATGACGCCCATCAGGCTCATCCAGCTTTCCTCCTGCGACTTCGAGCGCGAGGCGCCGATGACGGCGATGCTCTTCGGTGCGAGCATGACGTCGAGAAAGGACTTCGGATCCTCCGATGGCTTCGGTACGCCGGCGGAGGCGGTGCGTTTCTTGTCGAGAACGACAAGGGCGTCCACGGCGGTCACGGCGCCGTCGGGACCTACGAGCAGGGGGTTGATGTCGACTTCGATGACGTCGGGATTGTCCATGCCCAGGCGTGAAAGACCGACCAGAGATCTGACGAACGCCTCCCGATCGGCGGGCGCTTCGCCGCGGAAGGCCCCGAGAAGATCGGCGGCGCGGATCTCCTCCAGCATCTGATGCGCCTCCTGTTCGTCGAAAGGCGCGATGCGGAAGGCCACATCGCGCAGAGCCTCGGTCAGGATGCCCCCCAGACCGAACATCACCACCGGTCCGAACTGGGCGTCCCGGATCAGACCGGCGACGAACTCCCGCCGGCCCGTCAGCATGGGCTGCACGAGGTAGCCTTCCAGGTCGGAGCCGGCCGCCTTTCCGATTTCCTGTGCCGCCCGGCGGACCTCCGATTCGCTGAGAAGGTTCAAGCGAACGAGCCCCCGCTCCGTCTTGTGGCTTAGCTGAACGCCCAGACCCTTGAGCACTGCGGGAAACCCCATGGCACGGGCCTTGATGACGGCGTCTTCAGCGCCTTCAGCCACGGTTTCTCTGACCACCGGCACGCCGTAACGGTCGAGCAGCCTTTTCGCCTCGGCTTCCGTCAGGACGGATCTTTCTCCCGACGGCGCCTTGCCGGCCCTATCCGCTTTCTCCATTTTTCCCTCCGGAATATCGTCAGTACCCCCGCAATGGATCCTCGAATCGCTTTCCAGTGCCGCTACTGTCCCTGCGGTAATGCAAGTGGAGGGAAATGTCAAGGAGGAACGACCCCCTATATTGTCACCTTGACACATCGAATCCGTCTTTCTATACTCCCGCCGTGGGAAAGCAGGATTATGTCGAACAGGCGCCCTTGCCGTGAAAGGGAAATATATCTTCGTGGGACCGTTCAAGGATAGAATCATCATCATCACAGGCGCCGCTTCGGGAATCGGCCGGGCGCTGAGCGAGGAGTTGGCCCACCGGGGCGCCCGTCTGGTCATGGTCGACAGGAACGGGAAACTGCTGAAAGAGGCGGCGGAAGCCATCGCCAAGGCCGGCGGCAAGGCATGGATCCGGGAACTCGACGTCCGGGATTACGCTGCCGTACACAGGCTGGTAGCGGAGGTGCTGTCCGGTCACGGTCGCCTCGATTACCTTTTCAACAATGCCGGTATCGGCGTCCTGGGCGAGGCAAGGGACGTAGACTACGACGACTGGCGCCGTGTGATTGACACCGATCTTTACGGCGTCGTGAACGGCGTGGCCGCGGCTTATCCGGCCATGGTGCGGCAGGGCTTCGGCCACATCGTCAACACGTCATCTCTGGCCGGTCTCATCCCCATCCCCGGCGAGATTTCCTACACCGCCAGCAAGTATGCCGTTGTCGGTCTGTCCAACGCCCTGCGCATCGAGGGAGAGGATTTAGGCGTGAAGGTGAGCGTGGTTTGTCCGGGACTCATCGATACACCCATCCTGCGCACCAGCAAGATGCTCAAGGTTGACCCCGAAAGGGCCGCCAAAGAGTTGCCCAAACCCATATCTCCGGAGCGATGTGCCCGGATCATTCTCCGGGGAGTCGAGAAAAACCGGGCCATGATTCTCGTAACGGGCCTTGCGCGGTTCGCCTGGATTCTGCAGAGGATCAGTCCCGCAATCGCGGCGTCGCTTTTGAAGCAGAAACTGAAAATACTCCGGGCGTTCCGGGTCGATAACTGATCCCCTCTCCTTATGAAAACCTGCACCTCGTTCCGAGCACGTTGCTCACCGAAATATGACGATAAGAAGGGTATCGATCCAAGAACCTCCATTTAAATCTTGACAAGGGCAAAGTGGGGTAGATATAATTTATCTACTTTAAAGTGAAGTTATTTATGTTCTTGTTATTGTTAGATTATTATTTATACTTTTCTGGGGTGTCCTGTTTGAAATGAATGGGTCCTCACGCCGATAAAAAGGGAGGTTCCCTCAGGCTTGTCAACAATCTCAAGAAATTCATGGAGCAAGGAGCGTCCTATGTCCGGAGACCATGAGCGCTGCGAGAACGACCGAACGCAATCGCCTGCGCTGCCTGCAGGTGGCACCAAGATCCTCGATGCATTCAAGAAGCTCCTGGGTGAGAAAGAATTTGCCACCATCACAATCGCCGATATCGTCAATACTTCAGGGGTGAATTCGGCCCTGATTTATAAGTATTTCGGCGACAAGCGGGGAATTCTTCATAGAGTACTGGCCGACGAGGCGGAGAAACATCTTTCGGTTTTAGAGAGGGATTTGAAGGGAATCAAAGGCGCCCTCAACAAATTGCGAAAACTCGTCTGGACGCAGATCAACCTTTATGCGGAGATCCCTATTGTCGCACGCATTCTTCTGCTCGAAGTAAGAAATCATCACAGCTACTTTGAAAGCGAAGCCTATCGGACGATCAATCGTTACAGTTCGATGTTGAAAGAAGTCATTGAAGAGGGCGTCAAAGACGGTGATATCCGCGACGACATCCCCGTGCGGTCCATAAGGCAGGTCCTGACAGGGGCTGTAGAACATCTTTGCCTGCCTGGGGTCATTCGGGGACGTGCTTTCTCCGCGGACGCCCTTACGGAGGATCTCTGCAACATTATTCTCAGCGGTATAGAAAAGCGCAAATGACTTGCATCCTGCAATAACGTTTTGCAGAGATTTTGGCAAAGCAGGAAAGGGATCAGCAGGCGCTATAAGACGGGCGCTCCTACGATAAAGTAGAAAGAACAAAAAAGAAGGAGGACGGAAGATTGAAAGCAATTGTCTTGAGCGGAAGCCCGAAGGGCGACTTGAGCGTGACCCTTCAGTACGTGAATTTCATCGCGAAAAAGTTCCCCCAGCACACGTTTCAGACCTATCACATCGGTGAGCAGATCAACAAGATCGCCCGGGATGAGAAGACCTTTCAGAAAATCATGGACGACGTCCAGGCGTCCGATGCCGTCATATGGTCCTTTCCCATCTACGCCTTCGTCATCCCATCGCAGTTCAAGCGGTTCATCGAGCTCATCTTCGAGAAGCGGGCAAAGAGATCCTTCAAGAACAAGTACACGATCACCCTGAGCACCTCCCTGCGTTTCTTCGACCACACAGCCCACAACTATCTTCAGGGGATCTGCGACGATCTCGACATGAG
>JAFGIO010000275.1 GCA_016929555.1 Deltaproteobacteria bacterium
GGAACAGATCGAGGAGGCCTTCGACAAGGAGGTCGCCTTTCTCGTCGCCGGCCTCACCAAGATCAGCAAGATCACCCTGGGATCTCAGGAGGAGCGGCAGGCGGAAAATTTCCGCAAGATGATGTTGGCCATGTCTTCCGATATTCGGATCCTCCTGGTCCGGCTTGCCGACCGGGTCCACAATATGAGGACCCTGGAGTATCAGCCGCCCGACAGACAGCGCTATATCGCCAAGGAGACCCTGGACCTCTATGCGCCCCTGGCCAACCGTCTCGGGATCAACTGGATGAAGGTGGAGCTCGAGGACCTTGCCTTCCGCTTCCTGGATTTCGAGGCCTACAACGAACTGGCCAGGAGGGTGGCGAAGAAGAAGGAAAAGCGGGACCAGTACACGGAAGAGCTCAGGGGCATCATCCAGAAAGAAATCGAGCGATTCGATCTGAAGGCGGAAGTCGAGGGCAGGGCGAAGCATTTTTACAGTATCTTCCGGAAGATGAAGGAACAGAACCTCGACTTCGACGAGGTGTACGACCTGACGGCCTTTCGGATCATCCTCGATTCGGACAAGGACAAGGAATGCTATGAGGCCCTGAGCGTGGTCCACGCCCTTTGGAAGCCCGTACCGGGACGCTTCAAGGATTACATTGCCATGCCGAAGGCGAACAATTACCGTTCCCTTCATACGACGGTCATCGGTCCCTATGGCGAGCGGGTGGAAATCCAGATCAGAACCAGGGCCATGCACGAATGGGCGGAGGACGGCATCGCCGCCCACTGGCGGTACAAGGAAAAGCGGCCCTTCGAGGACGATGACGGGGTGCACATCAAAAAGCTTCGCGAACTCCTGGAGGTCCAACAGGACCCGAAGAATCCCCGGGAATTCATGTCCGACCTGAAGCTGGCCCTTTTCCCAGACGAGGTTTACGTCTTCACGCCCCAGGGAGACGTACGGGCCTTTCCCAAGGGGGCCACGCCGATCGATTTTGCCTACAGCATCCACACGGAAATCGGCCATCAGTGTATCGGGGCCAAGGTGAACCGGAGCATCGTACCGCTCAAATACCAACTGCAGAACGGGGACACCGTCGAGATCATCACGCAGTCAGGCCACCATCCCAGCAAGGACTGGCTGAAGTTTGTCGTAACCTCCCGGGCCATCTCGAAAATCCGCAACTGGATCAAGACGGAAGAGCGGAAAAAGAGCATTTCCCTGGGCAAGGATATCCTGGAGAGGGAATTCAAGAAGCATCAGCTGAAATTCAGCCAGATCGTCAAATCGGACGATTTTAAGAAGATCTACGATGAGTATTCCTTGGATTCCCTGGACGATCTGCTGGCGATCATCGGTTATGGCAGGGTATCGGCGAAACACATCGTCAACCAGTTCCTTACCGACGACGAAAAGAAATCCGACGAGACGGTCTGGGAGAAGGCCAGGAAAAAAGGCCCCTCGACATCATCGCTGGGCATCTCGGTGACGGGGATCGAGGATGTCATGGTCCGGTTCGCCAAATGCTGCGATCCCATTCCCGGTGACGAGATCATCGGTTACATTTCACGGGGCCGCGGCATATCCGTCCATACGGTCGGCTGTCCCGTGATCCGCGATATGGATCCGGAAAGGCTCGTCGATGTTTCCTGGAACATCAAGGAGAAACATTCCTATAACACCCATATGCGGGTGATTTGCCGGGACAAGAAGGGGGTGCTGGCCGAGATCAGTTCCATCATCTCGTCCCAGGATGTCAACATCAGTCATGCCGAGATCGACACGCGACCGGACATGCAGGCCATCTGCGATTTCTGGATTGACGTCAGCGATCTCGGACAGTTTAACGAAACCGTGACGGCGATCAAAAAGCTCAAAGGCGTTCTATCCGTCGAACGGATCCGGCGGATCTGACGGCAGGACGACGCCCTGCCCGTCATGCCTTGGCTATTGACAGCCGAAGCCTCTATGCGTTATGAAGCGCACGCCTGCAAAAATTATCTTTCATGAGGATGGATGTGAATGAATAGATCGCCCGTCGAAACCATCCTGTTTCTGCTGATGGCGGGAATTTTCATCCTGACGGTCCCGGCCTGGGCACAGCCGCAGCAGGCTACGCCCTTGCTGGTTGTCGATCCCGGTCACGGCGGCACTGACGGCGGCGTGAAGATAAACGAACGCTATCAGGAGAAAGATGCAACGCTGGCCATCGCTTCGCTTTTGCAGAATGAACTGGCCCGATCGGCGGCCGTAACGGTGCAACTCACAAGGCAAGCCGACAGGCTGATGACGACGTCTGAACGCCGGAAAGCCGTTCGGGCCCTGCAGCCCGCACTGTTCATCAGCCTCCATGTCAACGGCGGTTTCGGAAAGCGTTCCTCCGGCTACGAGGTCTATTTTCCGGGTTTCGGAAGCAAGGGATCGGGAGGGGGAGGCACGACGGAAATTCTCAAGGATATGGTCCGCAACAAGTACCTCAACGAAAGTGTTCGTTTGGCCCAGAGTCTTCAAAGAAATCTCGAGGACGTTTTCCCGCGGAAGGGCAGGGGGCTGCGGGAGGCTCCGATCCCAATCCTGGAGGGTCTTGCCATGCCCGCTGTCGTTGTGGAGATCGGTTTTGCCACAAACCCCGAAGACCGCGCCAAGATCATGAACGACAAGACGCAGCGGGCCATTGCGCAAGCTTTGAGCAGGGCCGTTCTGGAATACCTCAACAACCGGTAGGATTCGATGAAAAGACACGGCGGCAGGCAGTTTGATGGTCTGCGGGAGATCACCATCGCGAGGGATTATCTGCGGTATCCCGACGGTTCCGTTCTGATAACCGTGGGGAATACGAAGGTGATCTGTACGGCGGCGATCGAGGATGCCGTTCCTCCCTTTCTGAGGAATTCGGGCAAAGGCTGGCTCACGGCGGAATATGCCATGCTTCCGATGTCCAGCCAGACGCGGATTCCCCGCGAATCGACGCGGGGGAGGGTCGGCGGCAGGACCCATGAGATTCAGCGCCTGATCGGACGGTCGCTTCGGGCCGTGACGGACCTGACAGCCTTCGGCGAGAGGACGATCCACATCGACTGCGATGTGATCCAGGCCGATGGCGGGACCCGGACGGCCTCGATTACAGGCGCCTTCGTCGCCCTCGTCGATCTGTTCCGCAAGCTGCAAAAAGGAGGCATGGTCGGGGCCATGCCGGTCAGGGATTACGTTTCCGCCGTCAGCGTGGGCCTCGTCGACGACCGGCTGCTCCTGGATTTGGATTACGATGAGGATTCCAGGGCCCAGGTGGACATGAACGTCGTCATGACCGGGGAAGGGCGATTCATCGAGGTCCAGGGCACCGCGGAAAGACGTCCCTTCGGCAGGGAGCTGTTCAACGAGATGCTCGATCTGGCGGCGAGGGGGCTTGTGCGGATCAAGGAAAAACAGATGGATCTGGTGGGGGAACTGCTCTGATCCGGCTGGTTCTGGCAACGCGAAACGAGGGAAAGATCGGGGAGATGCGGGTCCTGCTGGGCGATGTCGCCGTGGATCTCCTTTCGCTGCGGGATTATGGCGATCTGCCCGATGTTGTCGAGGATGGCCGGACCTTCTTCGAAAACGCCCTGAAGAAGGCGAGGGTGGTATCCCTTTGGACAGGCGAGATGGCCCTGTCCGACGATTCGGGCCTGGAGGTGGATCATCTGGGCGGGGCGCCGGGGATCTACTCGTCGCGATACGCGGGCGAAGAGGCAACGGACGAGGAAAAGATCCGCAAACTCCTGACAAGCCTGCAGGGGGTTCCGGAACAGGGGCGGGGGGCCGCCTTCCGTTGTGTCCTGGTGCTGTATCGGCCCGACGGGAGCTTCGAATCCTTCGAGGGCCGGTGGCGGGGTCGCATCCATGAGCAGCCGCTGGGAACCCATGGTTTCGGTTACGATCCCGTTTTTTTCCTGCCCGAACAGGGCGTAACCGTCGCGCAACTTGACCCCGACCTCAAGAACCGGTTGAGCCACCGGGCCCGGGCCTTTCAGAAACTCAAGGAGTATCTCCGGCGAAGTCCCGAAACTCCGAATGGACATGCCCCCTTTGGCGGAGGGGGAAAAGGGTATTGAAATAGTTCGTTGTAAATGCCCGCCGTTATGGTTTGGAATTCCCTGGAAACGGGGCGTAGCGCAGCCTGGTAGCGCGCCTGCTTTGGGAGCAGGATGTCGCAGGTTCAAATCCTGCCGCCCCGACCA
>JAFGIO010000070.1 GCA_016929555.1 Deltaproteobacteria bacterium
AGCGGCGGCAATTATCTGGACCTGATCGTCCTTCTGGAAGAGATGGGCTACAATATCCTGCCCGGTCCCTTCTTCTCGACGATGGTCCTGGGCGCCATTCCTATCCTTCAGGCCGGCACCGACGCCCAGAAACGGGCCTATCTGCCGGCAATCGCCGCCGGCGAAAAGATATTCACGATGGCGCTCACCGAGCCTATCGGCAAGTACGACGCCGCCTCGGTTTCCGTCAAGGCCGAAGCGGCCGGCGATGGTTACGTGATCAACGGCACAAAACTCTTCATTCCCGACGCCAACGTGGCGGATTTTATCCTCTGCGTAGCCCGGACGAAGGAAGGGCCGAATCCCGAGGAGGGCATCACCATTTTCATCGTCGATGCCAAAACACCGGGGATCAAGATCACGCTGCTCCAGACCCTGGCCTGTGACAAGCAGACGGAGGTCGTCTTCGACAACGTGAAGGTGGGCAAGGACAGCATCCTGGGAGGACTGGATCGGGGATGGGCTGTTGTGAAGGACGTTCTTCAGAAAGCGGCGGTGGCGAAGGCCGCCGAACTCGTGGGTCATTCCCAGGCGGCGCTCGAGATGGCCGTCAGCTACGCGAAGGAGAGGATCCAGTTCGGGCGGCCCATCGGAAGCTTCCAGGCGATCCAGCATTACTGCGCGAACATGCTGACCGACGTGGACGGTGCGCGCTACATCACCTACGAAGCCGCCTGGATGATCAGCGAGGGTCTCGAAGCGGCCAAGCTGGCCGCCATGGCCAAGGCCTGGGTCGGAGACGCCGCCCGGCGTGTGACGCTCCTGGCCCATCAGATCTTCGGTGCCGTCGGATTCACCATGGAACTCGATCTTCATCTCTATTACCGGCGCGCCCTTGCGGGGTCCCAGGCCTTCGGCGACAGCGATTACCAGCGGGAAATCGTTGCCCAGGCCATCGGCCTCTGATGCAACCGCCGGCGCCGGGCTCTGAAGTCTGAGGGGTAGGGTTCTTGTTCAAATCGGGCTTTATAGGGATCATCGGGCGGCCCAATGTGGGGAAATCGACGCTTCTCAACGCCATCCTGGGAGAGAAGCTCGCCATTGCGACCCCCAAGCCCCAGACCACCCGAAACCGGATTCTGGGGATCAAGACCTTCGAGGAAGGCCAGCTTATTTTCGTCGATACGCCGGGTATCCACCGGATCTCGACCCCCCTGAACCGGACCATGGTGGAGGCGGCGCTGGACACGATCAGGACTGTGGATGTCCTGCTGCTGTTGGTGGACGCCGGTGCCGGCTTTCATCCCGGCGACGGGCACATTATCGATAAGCTGGCCGATACCGCGTTACCTGTTCTTCTGGTCATCAACAAGATCGACCGGGTGGAGAAGAAAACCCTTCTGCCCCTGATCGATCGGTTTCGGCATATGTACGCCTTCCGCGAGATCCTCCCCGTCTCCGCCCAGCGCGGAGATGGGGTTCGGATCGTCATCGCCGAGCTTCTCGGGATTCTACCCGAGGGGCCCCGTTATTTCCCGGAGGATATGATCACGGATCGCTCCGAGCGGTTCATCGCCTCGGAGATCATCCGGGAGAAGATCACCCTGCTCACCCACAAGGAGGTTCCCTACGCGGTAGCCGTAGTCGTGGAGGCCTTCAAGGAGGAGGAGCAGCGCAATCTCATCCGCATCGCCGCAACGATTCATGTGGAAAAAGGCTCCCAGAAGGCGATCCTCATCGGCAAAGGGGGCGCCATGCTAAAGGAGATCGGCATCCAGGCAAGGAAGGAATTGGAGCGTTTCTTCGCCGCAAAGATCTTTCTGGAGCTTTTCGTCCGGGTGCAGAAGGATTGGACCCGCAATCCACGAATGCTCCGGGAGTTCGGCTATAAATCCTGAGCGATGGTCAATATCATAACCGGGAATAGGGTGCATTGAACTCCGATGGAGCCGTTATGGGAAGAGAGACGAGTGTCGCTCGAAGGTATCATCCGAATCCATGACCGTTCATGCATACGTTTTCCCTTGTCAACGGTTTGGTCGCGGCGATCCTCTCCGCGAGCCATCGGGTTCATTGCATGCGCGACGCCACCCAGGGTGGCATTGGGGCGATCCTTGCGGAGATGGCCCTCCAGGCGGATCTCCAGATCACCCTCGACAAGGCGAAGATTCCGCTGCGCGAGGAAGTCCGGGTGTGTGCGAGATCCTCGGACTGGACCCCCCTCTTCCTTGCCAGCGAGGGAAAGCTGGACGCCTTCTGGCCCGCATCGGAAGCCGATAAGGTTCTCGCATCGATGCGGAATCATCGGTTGGGTGCCGAGGCCTCCTTTGTCGCGCGCGTCGAGCAGACGCAGCGGGCCCGCCTCGTCCTCCTGATGTCCTTGGGCGGCTACCGGAAGATTGACCTCCCCACGGGAGAGCTCGCCCCCCGGATCTGCTGACTGGCGCTCTATATAGCTGAACTCTGGAATCTTTCCTGAGAATTAATGAATCTGATTTTCACAGGCAGCAATGTCTGATATGATGCAGCGAACAAGGCCGCATCTTGCGGTCAGCGACACCAGCATTCGTACTCACCGGTAATCTTTAATTTCTAATCGAGGATGGGCATCATGAACGCTAAAAAAAACTGGGAGCTTCTCGAACAAAATGATCGGGAGATCTATGAATTGATTGCCGGCGAGGAAGATCGCCAGAAGCGGGGGATCGAGCTGATCCCTTCCGAGAACTATACCTATCCGGAGGTATTGGCCGCCACGGGATCTGTCCTCACGAACAAATATTCCGAGGGATACCCAGGGAAAAGATACTACGGCGGCCAGGAATTCACCGACCAGGTGGAAAACCTTGCCCGGGAAAGGGCGAAGAGGCTGTTCCGCTGCGACCATGCCAACGTCCAGCCCCTTTCCGGCTCTCCCATGAACCAGGCCGTCTATCTGGCCTTCCTGAAGCCCGGGGATACGATTCTTGGGATGGATCTCTCCCACGGAGGCCACCTCACCCACGGCGCCCCCGTCTCCCATATGGGCAAAATATTCAATTTCGTCCGATACAAAACGGATCCCCAGGCGCAGGGAAAGATCGATTTCGATCAGCTCATGAAGATCGCAAAAGAGACGAAGCCGAAAATCGTTCTCTGCGGCTATACGTCCTATCCGCGCGATTACGACTACGCCGATTTCAAGAAGGTTGCCGACGAGGTCGGCGCGATCACCATGGCGGACGTGGCGCACATCGGCGGTTTGATCGCGGGCGGGGTCATGCGCAATCCCTTCGACTACGGTTTTGATATCGTGACGACGACGACGCACAAAACCCTGCGCGGCCCCCGTGCCGGCCTGGTCCTCTGCCGGGGGGGATATGCGGAGATCATCGACCGGTCCGTCTTTCCGGGCCTGCAGGGCGGCCCCCACATGCATACGATCGCGGCCATCGCCGTCGCCCTGGGCAAGGCCCTCCAGCCGGAATTCAGGGAGTATGCCGGGAAGATATTGAAAAATGCCAAGGCCTTGGCCGGCAAGCTGATGGCGGAGGGCATCAAGCTCGTAACCGGGGGCACGGACAACCACATGATGGTCGCCGATACCGTGGCAAGCTCGGGCCTGAACGGGAGAGAGGCGGAAACGATCCTCGACGCGGTCTCGATTACCGTCAACAAGCAGGTGATTCCCGACGATCCCAATCCCCCTTTGAGGCCGAGCGGCATCCGGATCGGCACCCCCTGCGCCACGACCCGGGGAATGGGGGAAGACGATATGGCCAGGATCGGCGGCTGGATGGTCAAGGCACTGAGAAGCCATAAAGATCAGGACGATCTCGCCGCTCTGAAAAAGGAAGTCGAGGCCTTCTGCCGGCGCTTTCCCGTGCCGGGAATCGACTGAGCGGAGATGCAATGGTTTCTCAGAGTGCGCCGCAGAAGCTGCGGCCGATTCCACTGAGGAACGAACCCTATCCGGGAACCTGCTTCGATTCTCCCTGACCCTTCGGGTCAGGTCAGAAGCGGTTGACGATCCTCAATAGATGACGCCGTCTCTCTTGAGCGCCTCGATTTCCTCCGGCGGCATGCCGAGGAGTTCGCCGAAGACATAGGCGTTATCCTTGCCGAACAGGGGAGCGGGTCGGATGGGTTCATCGACGACACCCGAAAGCCGCCAGGGGAGACCGACGATGTTTTGTCTGCCCATGACCGGGTGATCGGTTTCCCTGAAGGCGCCGCGTTGCCGCAGGTGGGGATCGTTGAAGAGGTCTTCGCTGCTCTGGGAGGGCATGGCCGCAACGCCGGCGGCCTGCAGGGTCCGCAGGGCTTCTTCGACCGTCCGTTTTTCCGCCCATTCCGAGACGAACTTGTCCAGGTCGGCCTCATGCTCCTTCCGCAGCAGGGCGTCCGAAAAACGGCTCTCCCTGGTCCATTCGGGATTCCCGATGGCGCTGCAGAAGGCCTGCCATTCAGCGTCCCCGGCAACGGCAATGCTGATCCACTTGTCTTCCCCCTTGCAGCGGTAACAGGCGTGCGGAACCATGACGTCGTCCCGGTTGCCCTGTCGTTTCCGGTTTCGGCCGTTCATGGCGTAATCCATAAAGGTGTCTCCAAGCAGCGCCGTGATCGCCTCGGATGAGGACACGTCGATGTACTGGCCTATTCCCTCCTTCCTGCGGTAGACGAGGGCGGCCATGATGGCCAGCAGCGAACTGGTGCCTACGATGAGATCCGTTCGGCCCGTGATCATGGAGGGGATGCCTTCCGGATTTCCGGTGATGTAGGAGAGCCCCCCCAAAGCCGCGAAGATCGGGGCGTAGCCGGCATAGTCCCACTCGGGCCCCGTACCGCCGCGCGAGGAGGACGACAGATAGATGATATCCGGTTTGACTTCCCGTAGGGAGTCGTAATCGAGACCGAGCCTCTTCATGACGCCCGGCCGGAAATTCTCTGCAACGACATCGCAATGGCGGGCGGTCTCTTTGGCAAGTTCGACGGCCCGGGGTTTGGAAAGGTCCAGCGTGATGTCCAGTTTGTTGAGGTTCAGGGTATTGAAGAGAGGCGATTCGTCCTTGCTCTCGTAGCGGATCGCCAGCGTAACCGAGAAGAGCCTCGAGTTGTCCGGTCTCTTGGCGCTCTCGACCTTGATGACTTCGGCACCGTAAAGGGCGAAAAGCATCGTGCAGTAGGGCCCTGCCCAAACTTGGGTGAAATCGAGGATCCTTATCCCCTCCAGGGGTTTTCTCTTTCCCATCGTTTTGCTCCTATATGACGCCCAGCTGCCGGAGCCGGACCATCTCTTCGCTCGTGCAGCCCAAAAGCCCGCCGTAGACGGCCTCGTTGTGCTGGCCAAGGGTGGGTGCCGGCCTGTCGAGCCTCCAGGGGGTTTCAGACATCATGTAGGACGCCATGGGATAGCGGAGCAGTCCCGCCTCGGGATGTTCGATTTCGGCGAAGAAGCCCCTGGCCCGAAGCTGGCCGTCCCTTTCCATGACATCGCCCTGGGTCCGGACCACGCCGGCCGGAATCCCCTCCCGGGCGAGCCGGTGATAGAGTTCCTCCTTCGGGATGTCTTTCGTCCAGCCGGCTATCTGTGCGTTGAGTTCTTCGGCGAACTTGAACCGGCCCTCCTCGTCCTTGTACCGTTCGTCCTTTGTCCACTCCGGATCGCCCATAACGGCGACCAGGGCCTGCCAATGGCGGGGGTTGCCCGTTGCCGCCAGGACGATCTCGCCGTCCCGGCAGGGGGCGAGCGTCGCACCGCTGCTGGGACGTACCCGCCGGCTGACGAATTGCTCCGTCATGAACATGCCGATCTCGACCCGGTCGTAGGCGATGGAGGCCTCCATTTTTGAGAAATCGATATGTTCTCCCTGCCCGGTCATGAGACGGCCGTAGTAGGCCACCAGCGTGGCGGCGGCGGCGCTCAGGCCGTTGCAGTATTCATCGAA
>JAFGIO010000276.1 GCA_016929555.1 Deltaproteobacteria bacterium
GGACGTTTTTATCGGTGCGAAAGACATCAGGGCCAGAAGAGTCTCTGGGCCTCCTTCTTCAGATCCGCCCGGAAGTCGGGATGGGCAACGGCGATGAGTTCGTTGGCCCGATCCCGGAAGTTCTTGTTCATGAGCCTGGCAATGCCGTATTCGGTGACGATGTAATCCGCATAGTGGCGCCCCACCGTGGCGACCGTTCCCGGTTCGAACTGGGCGACGATGCTGGAGATCGTTCCGCCCATCACGGCGGAACGCATCACCGTGATGCCCCGTCCCCCCTTCGACATAATGGCGCCGAGCTGGCTGTCCGGCTGGCCGCCGGGACCGTTGACGAGAACCCCTCCGAAGATGACCTCCGAGTTGATCTGCCCCGTCAGGTCCACGGAGAGGCCGTTGTTGATGGCCACCATGTTGTCGTTCATCGCGATAACCTTGGGATCGGTGACATAGCTGGCGCTGTAGACCTCGAACAGGGGGTTGTCCGATGCATAGACCGCCTCGAGCGGGCTCATCCCGGCAAAGGAATTGAAAACGGCCTTGCCCTTGTTGATGTTCTTGTATTTCCCCGTGATCTGGCCGTCCTTTACCATGGTGCAGACACCGCGGGCCGTCATTTCCGCATGATAGCCCAGATCGCTCTTGCCCGCGAAGGCTCCGAAACGTGGCAGGAATCCGCTCGGGGATCCCTGGCCGATCTGGAAACAGTCGCCGTCTTTCATCAGCTCGTTGACATAGCCGGCGACGGCCTCCATGATCTTCTCCTGCCCTTTGGGAACGATCAGACCGATGGTTTCGGCAAAGGAATCGATGCCGTTGACATCCATCATCTCGAAGAAGCCCAGGAGCAATTGCCGCTGATGGGGCAGCAGATCGAGACAGAAGGTGAGGATTTTCTCCTTCTTTTCCGGCGGCTCGATATTGGCCACCCTGGCCCGCAGATCCTCGTCGGTCATGACGGGCATATCGTGTTCGACGATGCCGTGGACCTGCGTGACGTGAATCCAGCCGTCCCCGTAAACCCAGGGAATATTCTTGTCCACCTCGACGATCACCCTCTTCGCCTTGGCCGCCCAGTCCTTCTTGAGCCATAGCTCGGAACCGAAGCAAAAGAAGCCACGATCGTTGGGCGGAGAAACGCGGACCAAAAAGACGTCGATGTCCTTTTTCTCCTTCGCCCGCTCGTCCGCCTTTGCTGAAAAGTACCAGCCGTTGGGGATGAGGCTGATCCTGTGCTCATTGGCCCTGCCGCGGGAGATAGGGCCGATGAATCCGATCACCTCCACCTCGAACTTCCCTTCCGCACCCGGCTGTCCCCAGCCGTAGTCCTTCATCGGGCAGAGCTGATAGATCTTCATGTCATTCAATTCGTCCCGACGATCCCACAGGGCGGCGGGCAGGACCTCCGGCTCGTCGATGGAGCCGCCGACGGCCACCCTGTCTCCCGACTTGACGATCTTCACCGCTTCCTCGGGGGCAGTCAATTTTTGCTTGTAGTCTTCCCTCCAGTCCATAAAATCTCCTTACCTCCTTATCTTCTTATCCTATCTCGAACAGACCCTCGACGATCAGCTCGGTGATCTCTTCCTCGGCCATGCCGAGGATCTCCTTGCAAATGTATTCCGTGTGCTCGCCGACGCGCGGTGCCGGCCGCGTCAGCTTGCCGGGAGTGGCCGATAGTTTGTACCCGATGCCGTCATAGGCGTTGTGGCCGGCCACGGAGTGGTCGAGATAGACAAAGTAATCGCGCGAACGAAGATGGGGATCCCCCAGGATGTCCTCCGCGTCCTGGACGACGCCGGCCGGAACGCCAACCTGCTGCAGGAGCATCATCACCTCTTCGGGACTCCTGTCGATTGTCCACTCGCCGATGAGCTGATCGAGCTCCGCCTCGTTTTCCTTTCTGGCAAGCAGTGTCGAGAATTTGGGATCCACCGTCCAGGCCGGATTGCCGATGACGTCGCAGAGGGCCCACCAATGCTCGTCCGAGAAGCAGGCGATGACGCACCATCGTTCTGCCTTCAGGCCCGGCTGCACGCCGAGAGGGGTGATGAATTTGACGTTCCGGCTCTCCCCTTTGCATTTGTAGCATCCGTGAGGGGCCGCCCAGGGGGAGGTATTGCCCGCTTTCTCCCTGATCCGCCCGTTGACGGTGTAATCCAGGATCGTCGTTCCCAGAACGGTTGTACCTGAAGCCAACTGCGACATGACGATGTGCTGCCCCTTGCCGGTGCGCTTGCGGCGGCGAAGGGCGGCCATGGTGGCGATAGCCAGATGGCCCGGATTGATGACGTAATCGGTGTAGTTCGTATTCGTCCCCACGGGCGCACGGCCGGGAAATCCCGTGATGTAGCTCAGACCGGACATGGGCGTGATGACGGCGCCGAAGCCGGCCCGGGTCCGGTGAGGGCCGATCAGGCCCTGCATCGGCTGGTCGACCCAGATGATATCGGGTTTCTTATCCACATAGTTCTCGTATTTGATACCGTACTTGTCCGTCATGGCGGGCGAGAAGTTTTCGACGACAACGTCGGAGATCATGATCAGCCTGTCGTAGACCTCCTTCGCCTTGGGATGCGCTATATTCATACCCAGACAGAGCTTCGACGAGTTGTAATTGTTAAACCATCCACCCGTGTTCAGATCCGTCTCCGTACCCGGGGTATGGGGCATGGCCAACCTGATCAAGTCCGGATGGGCCGACCACTCCATCTTGATGACCTCGGCACCGAAATCCGCCAGCGTTTTCGTCGCGATCGGCGCAGCGGCAAACCAGGAGAAGTCGCAAACCCGTATTCCCGATAAAGGCAGTTTTCCCTGTTCCATATTTCCCTCCTTATATGGCTCCCTGGCCTTTCAATAGGGCCAATTGTGCCTTGGTCAGACCCAGTTCCTTTACGTAAATTTCGTCGTTGTGCTCCCCGATCAAGGGCGGCCGCCTCGAGATCCTCCACGGGGCACCCGCTATTTCGTAGCAGTAAGCCCCCGGATATTTGACGGTCATGCCGAGCTCCGGGTGCTCGACGTCAACGAAAAATTTCAGGGCCTCGAGCTGGGGACTCTCAAGGAGGTCTTTCGCATTCTGAGCCGGACAGATCATGATTCTCCGCGACGCCGTCTCTTCGAAGATCTGCTTCTTCGTCTTCGGCCCGAGCATATCGATCATGCGTTCGTTCACGTAGGTGAATTTCTGCAGCATCTCCATGAATTTGGGCATGTCGTTGAGGAGGCCCACAAGTTTTTTGAAGTCAGCGATGACATCCCATACCTCCTGCCACTTCGGATCCTTCAGGTCGCCCGCCTTCCCCTCGCTGTCCAGCCAGTCCACGATGACGTCCCAGGTGGCGCCGGCGCCGGGAACGACATAGGCGAATACGTGCCCGTCGGCGCATGGATACATGCCGATGCCGGGAACGATCGCCGTTTCCCGGGCGATCCTCGTCTTGATTTCCCCGCGCATATCGAAGTGCTGCATGGCCGTCTCCATGCAGATAAGAACCGCCTCCTGGCAGGAGACGTCCACCTGCTGTCCCTCGCCGGTGTCCTCACGGACATAGAGGGCCATCACGGTTCCGAGGGCCCCCTCGATCGATCCGCAGTAAAGACTCTGCGAGCCGCCGATCATACAGGGGGGGTCGTCGGGAAAACCCAGGCAATGCATGAGACCGCCCATGGCCTGCGCGACCAGGTCGCAACCCTCGAAATCCCTGTAGGGACCGGTCTGTCCGAAAGGCGTGATGGAGGTAAGGATGATGCGGGGATTGATTGCCTTCAGGACATCGTAGCCGAGCCCGATGTCCTCCAGGTAGCCGGGCCGGAAGGTCTCCA
>JAFGIO010000277.1 GCA_016929555.1 Deltaproteobacteria bacterium
AGCGTGTTGGATGTCGCCATGAAGGGCAGATACAACTATCTCGATGCCTTTATCGGTGCACACGCCTGCGACGGGGCGGAGAGGGTGAGCTACATCTGGCGATCCTACCTGAAGAGCCCCTGCTCGTTCTACCTGGACGTACCCCACACCAGTCACGCGGCGGCCATAGAATTCTTCAAGAAGCAGCTTGTTTTTCTCAATGGGGAACTCGAAAAGACCGCCGGCAAGAAGGCGACGCCGGAGATGATCAAGGAGGCTGTGAAGATCCACAACAAACAGCGCGTCTTGGTGCGCCAGCTTTACGAGATGAACAAGCAGGACCCGCCTGCCATCTCGGGATCGGAAATGCTGCAGACGCTGATCGCCATCATGTGCATTCCCGTAACGGAGGGGAACCAGCTTTTACAGGAAGTGATCGAGGAGGTCAAGGGAAGGGCCAAGGGCCCCGAGAAAAAGAAGGGGCGCATCCTTGTCTGGGGGTCTTTGATCGACGATACCGCCATTACGAAGCTTATCGAAGACTGCGGATTGAACATCGTCATCGACGACACGGCGATCGGCACGAGAAGCTTCTGGGTGGATGTGGAAGAGACGGCGGATCCCTTTGATGGTATGGCCGTCCGCTACCTCGACAAGATTGTCTGTCCCAGGACCTTCCGAGACACGGCAAGAACCCGCGTGGAAGATCTGGAGAATCGTTTTGCCTATCTGAAGGAGATGGCCCAAGGCTGGGGCGTCAACGGGGTGTACTTCAACATCGTCCGGAACTGCGATCCGCACGGTTACGAGATCCCCGAAGTCCGCAGCTACTTCGAGAGTCTTGGGCTTCCGGTACTTGTCGTGGAGCAGGACTACACGACGACGGCCCTGGCGCCGCTGAGGACGCGGTTCCAGGCCTTTGCGGAGAGCATCGGTTAGTCTCTGTTTCCGCTATGAAAAAGGACAGGGGCCGATGCGGCCCCTGTCTTCGCATCTTATCAGGATGCACATTTAGGCGCGGGAGGGGGTGTTTCGAATTTCATTCAAGGCAGGGGTCGATGTCGGTTCCGTGATGGCGAAGGCCGTGATCATGAACGGGGGTGACGTCCTTTCCCACAGCATCAAGCCGATCAGCGGCAATTTCACCCTGGCGGCGGGTTATGTCCTGGATGAGGCTTTGGAAAAGGCCGGGGTGCGCTATGAACAGTTGGAGATCATCGGGGCAACCGGTTTGGGAGCATCCTTTTTACGGGGAAACCATCTCGACAGTACCGAAGTGACCTGCCAGAGCCGCGGCATGAATCATCTCTTCCCGTCGGTCAGGATCATCATCGAGATAGGAGACCAGTCGTCACGCGTCATCAAGGTGACGGAAAGGGGCAGGGTAGCGGACTGCATCGTCAACGATCGCTGTGCGGCCGGAAGCGGCAGGATTCTGCAGATCATCGCCAAGGTATTGCGTACGGACATCGATGAACTGGGGGGCTTGTCCTCGAAATCATCGAGACCCGTCCGCTTCAGTACGTCCTGCTCGGTCTTTCTGGAGACGGAGATCATCTCCCGCGTCGCCGAGGGGACACCCAAGGGGGACATCATCGCCGGTCTCCACCAGGCCATGGCAAGCAAGATACTGGCCATGGCGCGAAAGGTGAAGATGGAAGAGGCCTGCGGCGTCACAGGCGGCGGGGCAAAGGATGCGGGGCTGGTCAAGATGCTCCAGGAAACGATGGGCGTGGAGCTGTTGGTTCCCGATGAGCCCTTCATTACGGCGGCCATCGGCTCGGCACTTCTCGCCACGGAAAAACAAAATGCTGCAGTCGGTAAGGAATCTCCCGGGGAATGAAAAGGTGCACCGGATCATGAACGGTGGATTCCGGCGGTATCGGGGACCTGCTCCAAGCAGGAAAAGGATCGCAAGTTCATAAGGAGGGTATACAAATGGCAGTCAAGACGCTGGGTGTAGTGGGTGCGGGTCAGATGGGCAACGGCATCGCTCAGGTTGCAGCGAGTCCGGGAGGTCTGAACATCATCATGAATGATATTGCCGATTCGTTTGTCGATCGGGGTTTCGACACCATCTCCAAGAATCTGGACCGGCTGGTGGCCAAGGATAAACTTACGGGGGACCAGAAGCAGGAGATTTTGGGAAGGATCAAAAAGAGCACCAATATCGAGGATATGAAAGAAGCCGATTTCGTCGTGGAAGCGGCCATCGAAAGGGAGGATCTCAAGCTGGAGATTTTCCGGAAGCTCGATGCAATCTGCAAACCGGGTGTGGTGCTGGCGACCAATACGTCTTCCATTCCCATCACCAAGATAGCGGCCGCGACCAAAAGGGCCGAACTGGTCATCGGAATGCACTTCATGAACCCCGTTCCAGTCATGAGGCTTGTCGAGATCATCAAGGGGCTGGCAACATCGCAGGAGACCTACAACCTGACGGAAAGCCTGGCCAAGCAGTTCGGCAAGTCGCCGGTGGAATGCAACGACTTCCCGGGTTTCATCTCCAACAGGGTGCTCATGCCGATGATCAACGAGGCCGTTTACGCCCTCATGGAGGGGGTCGGAACGGTGAAGGCCATCGACGACATCATGGTGATGGGCATGAATCACCCCATGGGTCCTTTGGCCCTGGCGGACCTCATCGGTCTGGATACCTGCTGGGCGGTCATGGATGTGCTCTACAAGGGTTTCAGCGATTCGAAGTACCGCCCCTGCCCGCTGCTGAAGAAGTACGTAGACGCAGGATTCCTCGGGAAGAAAAGCGGCCGGGGGTTCTACGATTACAGCAAGTAGGACGCGGTCCGGTCCTGATGGTTGTTCCGGCGTATCCGGCCGCAAAGAACATCAGGGAGGGGGATGATTCTTTCAATAAGGAGGTCTTATGGGAAATCTGCGCATTCAGCATATGAAGGTTGGTGAAAAATACGTGAGCTCGTCCAGAATGGTGACGCGCACCGAAATCGATAATTTCTGCGCCGCCACGGGGATGAAACTTCCCGTCTTTGCTAGTGACGAGTGGGTAAAGGCGAGCAAGGAACACCAGGCGATGGGCGTAAAGGGGAGCGTGGCTCCGGGGCAGTTCGTCATGGCGATCTTTCTGGGCAATCTCTGCACCGACGGCATTTTGGATGACGTCATCTTCCAGTTGAGCACGGACAAGGTGAAGTATATGGCCCCGGTTTATCCCTACGATTCCTTGAGGACGGAGATCGAGATCACGGGCAACCGCGTCTCCAAATCGGGCACCCAGGTGATCATCGACTACAAGTGGGCTGTCAAGAACCAGAACGATGTCGTCGTAGAGCAGGGTGAGAATACCTGCATGTTCAAAAATGTCTAAGCCTTGCGGAATGCCTTTCCTTCGAGCGCCTGTCCTGCTGTCGGATGTTCCTTCGGTATACCGGCTATTTACGGCGTTTTAGCGGCGCTTCTTAGCACAGAGGGGGGAGGATACTGATGGCGCTCGGGCGCAAGGCAGTCTTTGTCGATCTCGGCAGCGGGAGCATACAGGTTAAAGAAATCCCTCGTCCGCTCCGGGAGACCTTCCTCGGGGGGCGGGGGATCGGCATGCGGCTGCTGTACAGCCTGCTGGAACCCCGCCTCGATCCCGACGGTCCCGGCGACAGGCTGATTTTCAGCGCCGGGCTGCTTGCGGGGACCCCCGCTCCGCTGGCTGCCGGAGCGATCGATGTCGGTGGGAAATCTCCTGTGACGGGACTGGCGGATAACCTGCTTCTGGGCGGTTTCTTCGGCGCGGAGCTGCGCTTTGCCGGTTTCGACCTGCTGGTGCTCAGCGGCAAATCCGAAGAGCCTGTTTACCTCCGGGTGTACAACGGGAATATCGAGATCCTCGATGCAGCCCCCTTGGTGCAGGCAGACCCTCTCGAAACTCACGCTATCATCCGCGAAATTCTGGGTGAGGAAAACGTACAGGTAATCAGTGCGCGGGTTCTTGGCCGCGATGCTTCCCTGCGCGCCGAAATGAGAACGGATGCAGGAAATGGCCTGAAAATATCCGATCTCGGTCTGCTGATGACATCCAAAAACCTCAAGGCCGTTGCCGTCCGGGGGACCCTGCCCATTGAGATAGAAGACCCCGAAGGGGCCCTGCGCCATCTCGGAGCGCTGACGCTCCTGTCCCCATCGGAGCAGGAGGTCGTTCCGTCGAAACGGGATCTTCTCCAGGCCGTCTATGAGGATGAGTGCCTGCAGGCCCTGACCGATTCGCTTGGCATCGCGACGTCGTCTGCAGAGTTCCTGTCACCCAGGGTGCCCTATTGGAAGGTGTGCAGCCTGCTGGTCGAAGCCGTAACGGGATTGCGCATCAGTTCTTCGGAGCTGATGAGAGCGGGCAGGCGGATCGTCAACCTGGAACAGCTCTTCAATATCAGGGAAGGATTTACAGGGATTGGGACGCGTCGATTCATGAAGGGGTTCCTGGAGACTCCCGAGAGTACGCCCCTGAAGGAATCGGAATGGGAATTGTACTGCGAACTTCACGGTTGGGATAGACAGGGCAAACCGACTTCCGAGACCCTGATCGGTCTGGGGTTGGATGAACAACCGGATCGCTTTTTTCCGGAGTAAAATGGCCAAGGTTCTGGTGCTCGACAGCGAACGTTGCCTGGGTTGCAAACTCTGCGAGATCGTCTGTTCCGTTAAAAAAGAGCGGGTGAGCGACCCGTCCCGTTCTCGGATACGGGTATTGCGGTGGGAAAGGGGGCAAGAGGCGCTGCCCGTCTTCTGTCAGCACTGCGAAGAGCCTCTGTGTGCCTTGGTTTGTCCCGTCGATGCCATCAAGCGCGAGGAATCGACGGGCCTGGTCGTACCGGACCGCGAAATTTGCGTCGGCTGCGGGGGCTGTGTTTCCATCTGTCCCATGCTTGGGGCAGGTTTCGACAACCGGGAACACAAGGCGCTGCGATGCGATCTCTGCCAGGGGGATCCGGCCTGCGTGAAGTGCTGTCCCACCGGAGCCCTTCGATACGTGGATAGCGACCAGTCCCAGATCGACAGGAAACGCGCCGCCGCTCGAAAACTGTATCTCCGCTGAAAGAGGTATCGGTGGTATTGCCAACATGAAAGTGATCGCTGTCGTGGGAAACGGTATCGCCGGCTCCGAGGCTGCAGAGGCGGCCCGAAGGGTCGATCGGGATGCAAGGATCGTCCTGCTGACGAAGGAGCCCTATCCGCTTTACAGCGCCTGTGTCCTGGCCGATTATGTCGCCGACAGGATACCTCTGGAGAGGGTTGTCTTGAAAAGGGCAGCGGATTTCGGCAGGGACCGAATCGATTTGCTGCTTTCGAAGCAGGTTGTGGAGTGGTCGGCGGATGCCCGGATGCTCCGTTTCGAGGACGGAGAACTTCCCTACGATCGGCTCGTGATCGCTACGGGAAGCCGGCCCGTTGTTCCCAATCTTCCCGGATTCAACAAGGAGGGCGTCGTTGCCCTGAAAACCCTCGCTGATGCAGAACAACTCCGGGCCGCCCGGGGCGGCGCTGCCGTAGTCGTGGGTACGGGCCCCGTCGGGATCGAGGCAGCCATCGCCCTAAGTCGGCGGGGCTGGAAAGTAACGCTCGTGGAACTGCTGGATCGCGTCCTGCCGCGCCTCTTTGATGAACCTCTGGCACTTATCCTGAAGAAGAGGTTGGAAGACCATGGTATCGATGTTTTTTTGGGGGAAAGGGTTCTGGAGGTTCAGGGGGATGCCCGGGTAGAAGCAGTACGGACGGATAGGCGCATCCTGACCGCGGAGACGGTAGTCCTGGTCATCGGCATGAGACCGGAGTTGAGTCTGGTGGATAGAAAACAGGTGGCTTTCGGCGACTCCGGAGGCGTCCGGGTCGACCGCCACATGCAAACGAGCCGGGAAGGGGTCTGGGCCTGCGGCGACTGTACCGAATCCGAAGACCTTGTCACGGGCCGCATCGGGCTTCACATGCTTTGGCACAACGCCCGGCTGCAGGGCCGCATCGCCGGTGCCAATGCCGCTGGAGCGCACAGGCAGTATCCGGGGAGTCTGAATGTGACCACGGTCAATATCTTCGACGAAACGGCCGCTTCCGTCGGATTTCTGGCATCCGAGCTAACCGGAAATGAAATGACGGTCCTTCACAAGAAGGCTCCCTGGGGAGAACTCCGACTGATCCTTAAGGATCAATGCCTGGTCGGTGTCCAGGCGTTGGGGAGCACGGATCGCCTGGGGGGACTTGTGACGATGATGATGCAGGGGAGGAATCTCCGGAAGGTCCTTCTGAAAAAGCCTGCAGTTTCCGAAGGACCTGCGGGATGGATCCTTCGCGGCCTGCAAAGGGATCTTCGGCGGCTGATGGATGCGGATTAAACATTCAAAGGCCCGCCTCAAACACCTTGTTCTCTGCTCGCTGCTTTTCGCGCCAGGTAAGCCTTGGCCGGCATGCTCATGGTTCGCTCCCGATCCATGAATACCGTGAAGGCAAGGCTTCTCACAAGCTCGAATCCATGACTTTCCAACCAGAAATCAATCTGCTTGGCGCTATGACGATACATCATCACAGTTGCTTCTCACTTTGTATGTTCAGGCCCGACCATGATTTCATGGGTTTCGCTTTCAACTCTATCGCCCGCGACGAAGGCGAACAGACCTCCTTTTCTCAGGATACGGACGGTTTCTTTAAACACTGACGACAGATCGCTGAAAAAATTCAGAACGCCAGCGCAGACAGCATGGTCCATGCTCTCTGAATCGTAAGGATAGGGGAGCTTGTTAAGATCATGCAGTCTCAGGAATGTAAATCCCTTGCTTCGACAAGCGTCAAGCATCTTTGGGGAAATGTCCATGCCATGGACTTTCAGCCCTGCCTTACGGAACAGAACAGATCCCAAGCCGGTGCCGATACCGATATCCAGTATCGATTGTCCGGGTTGAACATACCTATAGGTCAGTCCGAAGACAACTTCTGGACCGAACCATCCAGATGCCTCCGCTTCGTCGTCATAGGCCGCTACCATTGCGTCGTTCTGGTTTTCTGCCTGTTCCATGATTCCCTATTATCCTTTCTGTCCGTCAAACACAAAGTAAAAGTTAAGCGGTTGCACCAGCAATCCGCTTGAAGGACGCGAAGGGTCAGCTTGCGGCGTGTAAAGAACAATCACCCCGTTTCCCCAACTTTCGCCCCGGCGATTTGGATCAAGCGGGGCAAGCCGGTTTTGCGTGTTTGGCTGCTTTGATTTTTCATAGCTCGATTTTTCCCGCTGTGGGTGCACCCGGAGCAAAGCCCATCAAACCGGCAGGGGATCCTAGCCCCTTCCCGCCGCTTGCCGGGATCACTCCGGAGCGATGTACACGCTGTTTTGCCTTGCGAAAACCGACCGGTCCAGAGACACTCTGCTTGGATTTAGACGGCTCTTGAAGTTCACCAGGCCGAAGGGCGCAAGGCTCTTTATACTCCGGATGTCTATCGGGATGCAGCCTGTCCCGGTCTATCGGTCGTGGATCGCCTTGACCAGTGCCTGGGCGGATTTTCCGTCAAAGTCGCTGCAAACCTTGATATGCAGATCCCCTTCAGCGTATGTACAGGTAATTCTATAACCGGCAGCCATATCAGTGTCCTCAGAACTCCACGGTCATCCTGGCGCCTGCAAGCCATCCGTATACATTGTCGCCCGCGCCCTCCTCATATTTGTCATCCATATACTGTCCATGAACGCTCAGGGCGACATGCTCGTTCAAGCCCAACCGCACATACCCTTCCACCACCTGGCTCTTTTCAACACCTATGTTCCCACCATCCAATAGGGCGTATGCGACGCCGATGTTATCCTGCTCCCTACCCCACAGATTGCCGCTGATGTTCAGGCCCCCTGAGTAGAAATTCTTGTAATCGATGGCCGCATCGTCGTCCTGAAATCCTAATCGAATCCAAAGACCAAGGCTCTCCCCCAGTTGCTGATCACAAGAGAGAACAAAAGCGAGCAGCGATTTCTTGGCCTCTCCGGCCGGGTCCAGGAACTCCTTGCTGGCGTAATTGGCAATGATGCGGTAGTTGCCTTCCCCCAGAGGGGTGGTGAGCGTGTATCCAAGCTGCCCCCCGTAGAAGTTGAAGTTAACGTCAGCTTCTCCTCCCACGTTCATGAACGCGCCCTTGAGCGATAAGTCATGGAATTGCAATTCCACGCCGGCACCCGCGTCGAAGGAGGGCAAAAAAGCAATCGGTGCGTTCACGAAGGCTTGGTTCATGAACTGGGTGTATCCGTCGTTGGCAAAGGCGTTTTCATCCAGAAATTCGGTAGAATCGATGATGCCGCCTGACAGGGCCAGTATGAAGTCCTCGGTGAATTGGAAGGAGTGCTTGTACCAGACGGTCAGCAGATAATCCCTGTCACGCCCGTTTATAGTCTTGACACCGTCCTCCAGGTCTGCCGCCCACGGGGGGCCAGGAGGAACGGGGTGTTCCCGTTCACCCCAGTCCCGGCGGCGAATCCTAACTTGACAAAGACCTGATCTTGATCCGTGGGGGTGAAGCTGATTTCCGGCTGGATGGAAAAAGCACCCCGTCCGCTGTCTTTGAACTCTTCGAACTCAGGGCTGGTGCTCTGATACTGATAGGCTCCGGCCATGACGCCTCCGATGGACAGTTTGTCGTTGATTTCATAGGCAAGGACCGCTGAGTTCCATAGAAAGACCATGATCAGCGAAAACGCGGGAATCGCCCTCCCCATCACTCTCTTTTGAATCCATCCGTCATTCCCCGAACCTCCTTTGACATCTTCGGATCTCTTCATCTCAATTCCTCCTAACATGGTTGTCTTGTTATGAATGTTATGTAGAGAAAAAAACAAAAAGGGCGTTATGAGTCCGGCCCTACAAGCCGGTATCATGACGCCCTCACTTTCCGGCGCCTCACGCCGGACCGTAGGACCTACGCACTCTCTTTCGAGATCAGGCGACTTCCGCCAGGACCTCGATGATCTTTTTCCTCAGCGCTTCAAGCTGTTTCGACTTGAAGGCCTTCCTGGATTCCTCCGACACATGGACCGCCTCCAGCAGCGTTTCCTTCATCCTATCTTTGCGGGAGCCTCCGGAAACACAGCATTCCAGAATCGGTTCCTCATCTCCTTCCTTCAACTGGTTCAGGATCCACTCGTGATCCTTCAGAAGCGCCTGAAGCTTTCCTATATTTCTCGCCAATAGTTCGTAAGCGGTCATTTCTCTCTGTCCCCTATTCTTGTCTGAGAGCAGATGCCGGACCTCGGGCAAGCCTCTCCGCAACCGCATTGCTTGCTCTTGCCGTTAAACGACCGATAGAACCACCGGCCCGTCAGCAAGAGCGCAACGGCTAAAATGAAAAAAGCGATCAAGTTCTCAGCCATGGATGTTCCTCCTACACAATTCCGATGCCAAGCAGAGTCCCCGCCTGGTAAACAAGCACCGTCAGGACATAGGCTAAAATCGTGAGCCCTCCCAATTGGAACAAAGCCCATCGCCATGAATTGCTTTCCCTCTTGGTTACGGCGATGGTGGCCATGCAGGGCGCGCTGATGAGGCAAAAGAGCATGATGCAAAAGGCGACCAGCGGAGTGTAATTATCTCGGAGCTTTTCACGGAGGGTTTCTGACTCCTCGTCCGCTTCACCCACGGAATAGACGATTCCCATCTGAGCAACGAAGACCTCCTTGGCGGCAAAGGCGCCGATGAGCGCGGTGCCGATCTTCCAGTCGAATCCCATGGGTTTCAGAAAAGGCTCCATCGCGTGGCCGATCCGGCCCGCGATGCTGTGGAGAAGCGCCGCTTCCGCCTCCTGGTTGTCGACAGCGGCCAAGCGTTCGGCTTTTTCTCCCTGCCCGATGTTTCCCGCTTCGATGGCCTGCCGTGCGGTTTGAAATTGTGCGGCCTCTTCTTCAGGCAAGCCCGGGAAAGTGGTCATGGCCCACAGCAGAATGGAAATTCCGAGGATAATGGTTCCCGCTTTCTTCAAATAGAGCCACCCCCGTTCCCACATGTGGATCAGCACGCCCTTGAGCGTCGGCATCCGATAGGGGGGGAGTTCCATCACAAAGGGCACGGATTCGCCCTTGAGCAGCGTGCTGCGAAGGACTTTCGCGCCCACGACGGCAAGGACAATCCCGATGAAATAAATGATCCAGAGCATGGGCGCATGAAGCGTCTCGGGGAAAAAGGCGGGGATGATCAGCGCGTAAATCGGCAGCCGGGCGCCGCAGCTCATGAGCGGGAGCACGAGCATCGTCGTCAGCCGGTCCCGCCGGTTTTCGAGCATGCGGGTGGCCATGATCGCGGGAACGGAGCAGCCGAACCCGATCAGCATGGGGATAAAGCTCTTGCCGTGCAACCCGATCTTGTGCATCAGGCGGTCCATGATGAACGCCGCCCGGGCCATGTAGCCGGTATCCTCCAGGATCGCGATGGCCAGGAACAACAGCAGGATGTTGGGAAGAAACGCAACGACGCCTCCGACACCGGCGATGATACCGTCCACAATCAGAGACTTGAGCAGGTTTTCCGACCCTTCCGGCCACCAACCTTGCACCACCCCGCCCGACCAGCCGAAGAATTCCTCGATCCATCCCATGGGCGGTTCTCCCAGGGTGAAGGTCAGGTGGAAAACGAGGTACATCAACCCAAGAAAGATGGGAATCCCGAGTACGCGGCTCGTGACGACCGAGTCGATTCGGTCCGACAGGGTGAGCCGAAACTCGATGGTGGAGCGGACCGCCTCCTGGCAGGCGCCAGAGATGAATCCGTATCTCCGGCCGGCAATGGCGGTCTCCGGATGCTCCCCGAGCATCTTTTCGATGTAGACGGCACTCTTCTCGATTTGATCGTGGACTTCAGGGGAGGTGAATTTGGCCCGCATCTCCTTGTCATTTTCAAGCAGCTTCAAGGCCGCCCATCGCGAATCGTATTTTCCCGCAACGAGACCGTTCGTCCTGATGAGGTTCTCTATTCTGACAAGCTCTTCCTCGATCTCCTTGCCGTAGGTCAACCCCGGCATCGGACGGCGAGGTCCCCGAATGCTCGCTCTCGAAAAGACGGGGCCGGCCGCCGATCCTCCCCCGTTTCCGCCGACCTTCGGCGCGTCCTTTGCGGCTGTCAGGACAATGGCGTCGAGAAGCTCTTGCATGCCCGAGCCCTTGTGCCCGACCGTCTGCACGATGGGCGCCCCGAAGAACCCTGACAGCTTATCGATGTCGAATTCGTACCCGCGCGCTTTGGCCATGTCGCTCATGTTGAAGGCAAGCACGAGGGGCACGCCGAGTTCCATGAGCTGAACCGCGAGATACAGGTTCCTCTCCAGATTGGAGGCATCGATGATGTCCACAACCACATCCGGCTTTTCCTCGATGACAAAGTTCCTGGCCACCAGCTCCTCTGCAGAGTAGGCGGTCAGGCTGTAGGTGCCGGGCAGGTCGACGATTTGCAGCTCGGTATCGCCGTGGCGGCAATAGCCCTCCTTGCGCTCCACCGTCACACCGGGGTAATTCCCGACGTGCTGGCGAGCGCCCGTGAGCTCGTTGAACAGGGTTGTCTTCCCGGAATTCGGGTTGCCCGCAAGGGCGACGACTATCTTGGATTTCATGACTTTTGTTTCTCCTTCTCCCCGAAATTTGGCAAATCGAAAATGTTTAGGAGTGCCTAAACTTCCGAGCAAAAAAAATTAGGCCACTTGGATCTTCTGGGCCATACCCCGTCCCAGCGCAATCCGGCTTCCCTTGACTGCGATGAGAAACGGTCCCTGCGGGGAGTTCCGGAGCACTTCGATTTCTACGCCGGGGACCAATCCCATGGAGGCCAGGCGTCCCTGAAGCCCACGGCCCGCATCCGCGGCGACAAACCGTACTCGCCTTCCTGCTTGTACAATGGTTAACGGCATAGGCGCCACCTCCCGCCTCAACGCGATTCCTGCCTACAACGCCTCTATTTCGATTCCCTGGGCTTCCTCTTTCCTCAACGAAAGATGGTAGCCTTTCACCTTGATATCGATGGGATCCCCCAGAGGGGCTACCCGCTCGATTTCAACGACCGCCCCGGGAGTGACCCCCATCTCGACGATCCTTTTGCTCGCCTCTCCCCGGGCGCTGATCTTCAACACCTTACCCTTTTCACCGGGTTTCAAATCCTTCAGATTCGCTGCCGCCATTGTTTTCCCACCTCCTTGCCGTTTACGCTTTTTCACTTCTTCGAGGGTCGCTGAAATGCACTTTTCACAATTTTCCTGCGTGTCGCCGTGATCGCAGTGGTAACCGAACCCCGAGATCCACTTGCTCCCTCCTCGAGGGCAGGTATCCACGAATTCAACGAACTGGATGAATCGCTCCAGAATGACCTTGGGAATGGAGTGCTCCATTTCGCACGCCGCCTCGTCCGCAGCCGGTTCATCCACCGCGAGCACCTTCACGAAGAAATCGCGCAGCACCTCGTGCCGGCGAACCACGTCCTTGGCTGCAGTCTTGCCGGCGGGCGTCAATGAAATCACATCATAAGGGGCATAGTTAATCAGTCCCTTCTCGGCAAGGGCCCGAAGCGCCCCGGTCACGGAAGCGTTGCTGACCCGGAGGCGCTTTGCGATGTCCTTAGGCCGCACCGCCTCTTTCTCGGCGATTATGTTGAAAATGGCCTCCAAGTAGTCCTCCAAACTGGCCGTCAAGGCAGCGGCGCCTGTCATAAATCACCTCCCATATTTAGGCGGGCCTAAAAATATACGCTCTCACATAACTTGTCAAGTTTTTTTTGGGGGGAAAAATTTGCAGAGAAAAAATCCACAAAATATGGGGCGGATGTCCGACGATCGTGGAGCGGTGATTTTAGCGCCTGTGTACTTTTGAGCAATTGGCCCGGTTCGCGGTCGATTTAGCCGTTGCGATGGTATTTTGGGGTGCCATCCGCGCAAACATCACCGGCACGCCTGTTGTCATGAAACATCAGGAGTTGATGTAGGCATCCCGGTTCCCGGGGTGGTCTGGTGGTGGCCCCGGGAACGTGCTTTGTATCTTATATTTGCATTCCCGAAGACTGCCGAACACGAATGTAAATATATAAAGGGCGTCCCGCACGGCACGTCCCCAGAGGCCTTTTTTCTTGACACGCAAGAACCGCCCGCCTATATTGCTTCCGCGGAAAAGGAAGTTGTTGTAAATGTAAATTTAAATTCATGCACGCGACATTCCCCTATATCCCCTCCCCGGAAAAGCGACCCCCGGTCAACGAACGGGGATGTGTGCCGCCATTGATGCGGGAGCAGGGGCTATTGACAGGGAGGCTTGTTCCATGGTTGCCGGGGAAGCGGCTGGTCACCCGCGGTGAAAGGAACAGGCCGTATCAACGGATGATGCCGGCAGTATGAAAACACCTCAGACGAAACGTGTGAAGGGAAGAGAAATGACCAGGCAGGAGATACTAAAGGAGTACAAGACAAAACTCGGATTTCCCGAGTCGATCACCATGGACAAGATCCTCGACATGCTCTTCGACGGGGAACACGATGCCGAGGTCATCGGCGCCATGCCGGCAACAATACCGGAAATCGCTCAGAAGACGGGTCTGGACGAAGGGGAGATCAAGGGCATCGTCGGGCGCTTGTTCGCGCGGGGCGCGGCTGCTCACCCCATGAATCGTCCCGATGTCTGGAAACTGTTTTCCGTTATGATTGAATTGCGGGACGCTACCATCATCTCACCGGATATTCCCCAGGAACTCGTTGAGCTGTGGGAAAAGATCATCTACGACGAGACGAGGCCTCTCGTCGAATTCATGAAGGGGGCGAATCTGCCTTCCGGTCTCCGGGTCGTGCCGATCGAAGAGACGGTAGAATCTAAGGATGTCATCCTCGATATCGACTCGGCTCGGAAATTGATCAGGGAGGCCGAAGTGATCTCCGCCCAGCCCTGTGCTTGCCGCACCCATGCCCGCCGGATGGGGCGGGGGCAGGATTGCCCGGCACCGCCGGAGAATGTCTGCATGCAGGTCAACGGTTTCGCCCGCAGCGTGATCGCCCGCGGCATCGGCGAACAGATCACGACAGAAGAGGCTCTACGGCGCCTCGAAGCTACGGAGAAGGCCGGTCTGATCCATACGACCCGCAACAGTTCGG
This sequence comes from Deltaproteobacteria bacterium, assembly GCA_016929555.1. Taxonomy (GTDB): domain Bacteria; phylum Desulfobacterota; class Syntrophia; order Syntrophales; family JAFGIO01; genus JAFGIO01. The sequence continues at coordinate 14,071 of JAFGIO010000277.1, forward strand.
CGAAAGACGCTTTCCTGTGCAACTGCTGTGGTTGCTGCTGCACCGGTTTCCACTTTCTGAAAAACTACAAATACTCCGGTGTCTTCGCCCCCTCGCGGTTCGGCATCCGGCACAACGAGGAGCTCTGCACCCAGTGCGGCACCTGCGTCACACGTTGTCAGTTCGGAGCGATCAGCATGGACGACAACGGCACGGTGAAAACCGACACCAGCATGTGTTTCGGCTGCGGCAATTGCGTCTATACCTGCCCGAGCGATGCCCGCGTTCTCGAAGAGATACGACCGCGGGAGTTCGTCCCGGCGTCCAGACACAAGTAGCAGTGGGAAACGGCCGGTGGCGTCCCCTCGCGAGGACGCCGCCGGCCGCCCTCGATCACGATCTTCCGCAGCAGGGCTGAAGGTTCCGCGGCAATTATGCGTTCTCAGGAGCGGAGCGCGCGTCGTCCTCGATGCCTTTCCTTATTGTGCCGTCTTGTCAAAAGTCGTAAGGGACGCCCTTTATATTTTTATATTTGTATTCCCGAAGACTGCTAAACACGAATGTAAATATATAAAGGGCGTCCCCAACCTGAAAGGGGAGAGGCCGAGTGTTTCTTGGAAAAGAGGAGATAAGAATCGACAGTGCGGTTGCGAAAAACCTGGAGCGTTGGTTTTTGAACTATGTTCGGGAATTTAAAATGAGTGACACCGCATCCCAGCAAAACATCCTTCTCAAGGAGGAACATACCAAACGTGTATGCTGGGAAATTCGGAGCCTCGGACAACAGATCGGATTAGGAAAGGATGATCTGCGTTTATTGGAAATGATCGCCCTTTTCCATGATATCGGCCGTTTTGAACAGTATTCGCGTTATCACACCTTTGTGGATCGGTGTTCGGAGGACCACGCGGAGCTGGGTGTAACCATTCTGGAACGCTATGGAATTCTCGATTCCCTGGGCGAAGCGACAAAAAGCCTGATCCTGCGAACCATTCGATATCACAACCGGGCGACACTGCCTCGTGAAGAGACGGAACCCTGTCTGTTTTTCACAAAAATTCTGCGCGATGCGGACAAACTGGATATCTGGAAAGTGGTCACCGATTATTACCATCAGGAGAACGGTAAACGCAACGGCGCGCTGGAACTCGATCTCCCGGACACTGCCGGATTTTCTAACGCGGTGTATCAGGATTTGGTCAAAAGGGAGATCGTGAAGATTCATAATGTAAAAAATCTAAACGATTTTAAGCTGCTTCAGGTCGGTTGGATCTTTGATATTAATTTTGAACCCACCTTGCGTGCGGTTCTCTCGAGACACTATCTGGAAATGATTCGGGACGTGTTGCCCAAGTCCGAAAAGATAGACGACATTTTTGCCACGATTCAGGCCTATGTGCATGAACGACTCGGGGACTCAGCGCCAATTGAGAAGCGAACAGAAGAAAAGAGCGATTGAACGGCTCAATGAAGAGATTAAGGCCTGCAAGGGGTGCAGGCTTTTCCTTACCAGAAGCCGCGTTCTGCTGGGCGAGGGCAACCCGGACGGCCGAATCCTGCTGGTTGCGCTTTCCCCCGGCAGGGAAGAAGATCTACATGATCGAATGTTTATTGGTCCATCCGGCCAGGTCTTGGAGCGACTGCTTGGAGCCGCGAAGATTCGTCGGGATGGGATCTATATGACAAATCTGATCAAATGCCTGTTGCCGAAGAATCGCAGGCCCAAAATGGATGAAATCGAAGCCTGTGGTCGTTTTTTGGATAAAGAGATAAGGATCCTCTGTCCTGACATCATTGTGCCCCTCGGCTATTATGCCGCACGGCATATCATGGCAAAATACCACGCCGATCCGCCAGCAGCGCGAAAGGATTTTTCAACCCTTTGCGGAAAGCTCGTTTTTTCGCATGGCCAAAGCATTTTCCCGTTACCGCATCCGGCATCGCTCCTTTATCATCCTGCCTTCGAATCCCAGGTTGCTGAAGAGTATAAGAAGTTGTCCACCTTGCTCCAGGAATGCAAATGGTTTCACTGTTGTCCCATGAGACGTTTTTATGAAGAGGGACGGTTGGATCGTCAATGGATTTCCCTCTACTGCAAGGGATTGTGGAATACCTGTATACGCTACCACATGGAAGAAAAGGGCGAGGTTCATCCGGATTGGATGCTCCCGGACGGAACCATGGATGAACGTTTGGCCAATCTCTGAATTCTGCGATGGCATACGGGATTGGGAGGTCGGCGGTTGGATTTTCTGAGCGGTCAACACGCCGCCTCAAGTGCCGTACCCGAACACGTGGAGAAGGTCAGTTCATGCAAGGGATAACGGAAAAAGGATCCTCTTTCAGGTGATGATCTTCTTTGGTATTTCCAGGCTGTTTTCTTGGGTGTCAAGCAGGGCAAATGTCCCGAGGTTGGGATAGAATTGACCCCGAAGGGCCATTGACACCCATCCTTTCTCCTCGGAGATGACGATGATCAGGGCATCACTCACCTGACTGAGCCCCAGGGCGGCCCTGTGTCTTGTGGCTAGGCGCAGGGAATCCATTTTCTGATTCTGAGGCGCTAAGGGGAGTAAACAATTTGCTTTGCGGATGATAGTATTTTTGATGACGACCGCCCCGTCATGAAGGGGGCTGCCCGGATAAAAGATATTCTCCAGGATCGACGAACTGATGCCTGCATTGATCAGGGTGCCCCCTTCAAGGTGCTCATCCAGATTGCTTTCCTGTTCGATGGCTATTATCGCCCCATGCCTTTTCTGACTTAGCCGTGAGACTGCCAGAATGACTTCACCGGGGACCTTTATGTTTGGTGAAATGCAACATTTAAGATGATTTTGCAGCACCATTTGTTCCAGTTGATTGATCACCTCGCGAACCTGGTATATACCCTGTAGAAAAAAGCTCAGGCGGGAACAATGCTTTAGAAAAGGGATGCCCTTAGCAAGCTCGGAGACCCTGGATTTCAACTCCGCGATTTTTTTCCTAACCGCCTCATCCCGGCTCATTGCATCTTTGCTGGTTAAAATTTCCATTTTTGTATACCCTCCATCCGATTTTTATCCCATTGTGTATCGCCCTATAATCTCACCCATTCGCATTGCTTAGGGGGGATATCATTTTATCGCGATCATCTGGATAAGGAGAAGGGTTTTTTGAAATCAATGGCCATCGCCTGAAAAGGTGGCTTGCATGTGCTTGAATACGGGACTTTATGCGTAAGAACCGGAGAAATCAGGGGATTTCAAAACGACATGATCACGGGATAATGATCGTGGACCACTCGTCCTCCAATCCCAGTTCCATGATTTTCGCTTCCGTGGGGACGCCCGTTTTCCGATCCCAGCCCCTTGCCTCGTAGTAATCGTCCAGCATCCGATTGACCTCGTCCGGGTCGAGCGCCATTCCCTTGGC
>JAFGIO010000278.1 GCA_016929555.1 Deltaproteobacteria bacterium
GCCATACCAAGGGAAATTCTATCGTCATTGTTGAAGCGGGGCGATTCTATTACATGCTGCATGGAGACATCACGTATACCGATGAAGCGCTGCGGAGAGGCGCCTTGTCCGTAGTCTTTGAAGACAAGGAATTAGCCCAGGACTCCCTGGAAAAGGTTCGATCGTTTGTTCTTGAACACGATACGGTTTATCTATCAACCCACACGCCGGAAGGATTGGAAGCTTTGAATGGCAAGCGGTTGATGAAACTATAATGAACCCCAATCAATCCGCCCTGCTTTCGCAGATGCATTGCAACACTCCTGAAAGACTTTGAGCGCTGCTTCTTTTTCTCCGGACAACATCCGGACGGAAAGGCAAATGAAAGTGCGATCCATTTTCTGAGCCAATGTCGCTTGACCCAGGGTGAGCGGTCTTTTTTCCGTCAATCCGGCAACAGGATCATGGGTCATGATGCAGGATCGAATGTTTGATGAAAGCAACACCTCACTTGGAGATGAAGCATTCCGATAGGAATTGCCCGGAGTCTGCATGAGCTGCTAGGGCGCCTCCTTTCCCTTTGGGGATTGCGTGCAGATTTTGAGATCGTCAATCCCTGTTCGAAAAAGTCTTTATCCAGAAAGCCGATTACGCCTTCTCAGACCGGCCGCGATCCTTAATTGCCGGAGGACAAAACCACCTGATTATACTGGTTTTTTAGGTGTAATGATCGGCTTTGAAAATGAGATGCACAAGTCGGGTTTTCAAAGTTCACGCGGAATCAGGCGATATGGAATTCCCTGCTCTTGAAAGCTGTCCGCCGGTTTGCGGCAATCCTTTTGAGCTTTGTATTCTCCAACGGGGTGATGTTCCTGTTGATCGCACTTCTATATGGAAAAATAAGATTCAGATGCAATAAATTGGTGGAGCAAACGTCTATATGGGCATGAGCGAGCAGATAAAGAATATGTCCATCGCCCAGTTCCTTATCGCTGAACGGAGCCGGCTTGTCTCGTATGTACGCCGGCTCATCGACGACGCCGCCGATCGCGATGGAGAGGATATCGTACAGGAAGTGGCTGCAAGCCTCTTGAGCAGGGCGGATATCCTGATGCCCATCGAAATCCTCTCCGCCTATGTCTACCAGTCGCTGCGCCATCGCGTGATAGATTACCTTCGCCGCCGCAGGAACCTTGCTCACTTCGATGAGACGATGGAGGATGAGGGCAACTCACATACACAACAGATATCCGACGTTATGGCCGACGCCGAAAAAGAACTGACTCGCTCTGAATTGAGAAGAGCGATCTTCGAGGCCGTCGAAGGTCTTCCTGACGAGCAGAAAGCGGTGATCATCGAGACGGAACTGAACGGCCGGAGCTTCCGGGACCTTTCCAGGCAGTGGCAGATTCCAATAGGAACCCTGCTCGCGAGGAAATCCCGGGCGCTGGCAAAGGTGAGGGAGGCATTAAGAGAATTCAAACCCTAAGGGGAAAGGAGTTTTTATGGAACGGGAACCTATGCAAAACGGTAGAGAACAGATTCCACTTCGGTGGAGAATTCTCCGCATGATGGGATTGATCATCGGCGGTGTCGCCTTAGCCGCGTTTTTCGCCTTGATACTGGGCGTTTTCGTGATGTGGCTCTGGAACTGGCTCATGCCCGAGATTTTCGGCTTGAAACAGATTTCCTACTGGCAGGCCTTTGGTCTTCTCTTTCTCGGTAGGCTTCTCTTCGGGGGATTTGGACATCACCAGCGGGAGCACGATTCGACAAAATTCAGGAGATGGATTGAGAGGGACCGTAGAGACCGCTGGAAGCATTACGACCATTTCTGGCATGAAAGGGGAGAGGTTGCCGCCAACGACCTGATCAAACGCGCCAAGCAAGATGGGTCTCCCGGAGAGGGATAGGATAAAGGGATGCACAAGGGAATACAAATGACGATGCTAACTCTTGGGTCCAAAATGAATAGAGGCGCTTCGGGAATCGTTGCCGAAGGTTCTTCCTTTCAGTCCGATCGGCCAGACGCGAGGGGAGCGATATCGAAAATCCGCCTTCGCTGATGCTGATAAAGTGCGAAGGCATTTCCCCGCCGCTTCATTAGGAGGTAAGGATGTTCCATCGAATACCGCATAAGGATCAGTCTATAGAGGGGATCAGAGATACAACGAAATATCTAAACAGCCATAGGCGTTTTAACCGCTGGCAGTTCAAATCATTCCTGAAACGGCTATCGGCACTCAATATTGATGGGCGCTACCTGGAAATCGGTTCGGGTCCGGGGCTTTTGGCCGCCGAGATCGCTTCCGTTCGTCCGGAAGTCGACATAACGGCCGTTGAACTATCGCCGGAAATGGTAAGCCTGGCGCAAGATCAAATTGCCGAAAGGAAACTGGAGGGCCGGGTTCGTTTCCTCGCCGGCAGCGCTGATGATGAAACCTTGCTGGGCGGATTGGGGAAATTCAGTTTGGTTTATTCCACCTTTTCGCTTCACCACTGGGAAAAACCCGTCGATGCCTTTCGGTCGCTGTACAACGCCGTTGCCGATGGCGGTGTCCTGTTGATTCATGATCTCTGCCGGGTGTGGTGGCTCTACATGCTGCCGCTGAACGGCGGTTTCATTCGGTCGGTACGGGCAGCGTACCGGCCGAAAGAATTGAAACAGATGCTGCAGCAGGCCGGGGTGAGTCCGTTCACCATTGAAACGTCTTTCCCTCGCTTTGAGATATCCGTCCTGTCTCGCAAAAGGCCGTCATCGAAGCATTGACGCCTTGTCTGAAGAGGATTCCTTTTGCTTTCAGATCGGCATGAACCTTTGGCGGTTGCATGGGACTTGACATATTGTGAGCATATGCTTATAAGCGACCGATGACGCGACCCAAAAAATGCCGATGCATCTCCTGCAAGCCCGGGACATCTTATTTCAAGCCGTGGGGCATCCCGCTCGATAATCTGGATGAAGTGTGTCTTCAGCTTGACGAACTGGAGGCTCTGCGTCTTGCCGATTACGATGGGCTTTACCACAAAGACGCCGCCTCGTGTATGAAGGTCTCCCGTGCGACATTCGGCAGGATCCTCGAAGGGGCGCGCAGAAAAATAGTGGGTGCGATCATTGACGGCAGCGCCCTGAAAATTGAATCCCGGTAAACCGAAGGAGATGCAATCATGAAACAGAGAAAAAGAATCATTGTCGTCGGCGGTTCGGCTGCCGGCCCCAAGGCGGCAGCCAAGGCGAGGCGAATCGATGCGGATGCGGAAGTGGTCATTCTTCAGCGGGACCCGGACCTGTCCATGGCCTCCTGCGGCTACCCCTACTACGTGGGAGGATTCTTCGACGACCGGAACATGCTCCTGTGCACCCCGACGGGTGTCACCCGCAATCCCCAGTTCTATCTCAATGCCAAAGACATCGACGCCAGGGTCAATACGGAGGTCACCGCCATCGATCGCCAGAATCATTGCGTCGCCTGTCGGGAGATCTTGACGGGCAAGGCCGAAACGATGTCCTATGATAAGCTGATCCTCGCCGTCGGTGCCTCCCCCCGCATGCCGCCCGTTCCCGGCATCGATCTGAGGGGCATTACAACGCTGCACGCCATGAAGGACGCCGATTTTTTGAGAAAGGTCCGGGATGAAAAGACCATCAGAAAGGCGGTCGTCATCGGAGGCGGGCTCATCGGCATCGAGACCTGCGAGGCCCTGCAGTTGGCCGGGATGGAGATTACGGTCATCGAGCTGCTGCCCCAGCTTCTCATGTTTCTCGACTGGGAATTGGCGAAGCTGGTGGAAAACCACGTCCGGGTGAAATCGGCCAACGTCATCACGGACAACGGCGTCATCGAATTTCTTGGGAGCGACGGGCGCTTGACCGGCGTCAAGTTGAGAAACGGAATAGAACTGGATTGTGAACTGGCCGTCGTGGCCATCGGGGTGAAACCGAACACAGCGCTGGCGGAAAGGGCGGGACTGGCGATTGGTGAATTGGGCGGTATAGCGGTCAATGAGTACATGCAGACCTCCGATCCCGACATCTATGCCGTGGGCGACTGCATCGAAACGGTGAACCGCATCACGGGGAAGAAGGTTCTTGCCCCTTACGGCGACCTGGCCAATCTTCAGGGCCGCGTCGCCGGAGAGAATGCCGCTTCCGAGAATTGCGTGGCCTTTCCAGGAACGATTCAGACGGGGATCTGCAAGGTCTTCGATTTTGCGGCGGGCTCCACGGGGCTCTCGGAAACGGCGGCGCGCAAGCAGGGATTCGACGATATCGTCACCGTCATCAATGCCAGTCCAGACAAACCCGGCTTTATGGACGGGCTTCTCCTCGTCACCAAGATGGTGGCCGAAAGGTCCTCGGGGCGCATCCTCGGCGCGCAATGCGTGGGGCCCGGCAATGTCAGCAAGCAGATCGCCCAGTGGTCCATGGCCATCCAGGGGCGTCTCACCGTTGAGGATATCGTCAATTCCGACCTGCCTTATGCGCCTCCCTTTTCCCTGGCCATCGACCATTTCATCGCCACGGCCCATATCATGCAGAACAAGATGAAAGGGCGAATGAAGGGCATCTCGACAAGGGAGGTGAAGGAAAAGGTTGACAGGAAGGAGACGCCTTTTCTGATAGACGTGAGAGGTCCCGACGAATTCGAACAGATGCGCCTCGGCATCGGTGAGACCCTGATTCCCCTGGGCGCCCTCAGGAGACGCCTCAAGGAAATCCCCGAGGACAAGGACAGAGAGATCATCTGCTATTGCAAGATATCGCTTCGCGGTTACGAGGCCGCCCTCGTTCTCGAGGCGAACGGCTGGCGCAACGTCAAGGTTATGGAGGGCGGCATCATGGCCTGGCCCTACCCCCGGGAAAAGTAACCTGCCGGCGGAGAAGGGACTATGACTCCATGAGAATGCACTATTTACAGCATGAAACCTTTGAAGACCCGGCCGGGATATTGACATGGGCAAAGGGCAGGGGATTCAAAATCTCATGCACGCGCCTCTTTGCCGGTGATGCCCTGCCTTCGGCGTCATCCTTCGACTGGCTTGTAGTCATGGGCGGTTCCATGGGGGTCGATGATGAGGACCGCTATTCCTGGCTGAGGGAGGAAAAGCGTTTCATCGGGCAGGCTGTCGAAAGCGGTGCCAAGGTATTGGGCATCTGTCTGGGAGCGCAATTGATCAGCCATGTCCTGGGAGGGGCCGTTTCCCGGAGCGAACATCAGGAGATCGGCTGGTTTCCCGTGACGGTTACGGAAAGGGGCAGGTCATCGGAGGTATTCAAGGGCTTTCCTGAGGAATTTGTGGCCTTCCACTGGCATGGCGACACCTTCGAAACACCGGTATCGGCCGTATGCCTTGCGGAGAGCGTTGCCTGCCGTAATCAGGCGTTCGCTTACGATGGGGGCAGGGTGGTGGGGTTGCAGTTCCATCTCGAATTGGACGAGCCGAGCATAGCGAAGATGGCGGGATACCTGGAAAAGAAGCAGGCTTCAGGGCTCTACGTTCAATCTGCGGCCGATATCAGGAACGCTTCCGATGATCGTTTCCGTCAAATCGAGGGCTTGTTGTACAGGATGCTCGACAATATGCAAGCGGTAAGATGAATCGCACCGTTCGGGGATAGTCATCCTCATCAGGAAGAGGGCAGGGATGACTGGCGGGCCTCGATGAGCAGGGGGATGAAGGTCGTAAGATCTTCCACGACGGCATAGTCCGCGATCCGGAAGATGGCGGCATGGGGGTCCTTGTTGATCGCCACGATGCA
>JAFGIO010000279.1 GCA_016929555.1 Deltaproteobacteria bacterium
ACTTAGGACCGATTCTTGATTTGGTAACGATTGGAGCAGAGCTATATACTGCGACGGAGCTCCCCATGCCCTTGTGCAGCGATCCGTGTGATGACACATTCCTGGTTTGCGCAATAGCCGGTAGCAGCAAAATGATTGTAAGCGAGGATAAACATTTGCTCAAAGTTTCAGGATGCCGAGACATTGAAATTCAAAAGTCTCGTGAATTCGTGATAAAGTATTTGCAGAAAAGCGAAGAAGCTATTTCTGATAGGTTCACTGGCAAAAAGTACAGGGTTTGACAGGCACATGTCGGACGAATTCATTGCCTCCAGGATGAAACAGTGCATCCTTGCATTTGCCGGTTCCTTTGACGATGAAATGGTGATGTTGGGTGGATCGATCCGTTTATTGAATACTTTGTTTAAATGAACAATTTTTAAGAGAGGAAAGCCCCATGTCATTTCAGGACTACTCTTTATATGACGGTCTCGGCTTGAGTGAACTCGTGCGCAAGGGCGAAGTAGCCGCTTCAGAACTTCTGGAGGAGGCGATAGACCGGGTGGAACGCCACAACGGCAAAATCAACGCCGTTGTTTACAAGTTCTATGACAAGGCCCGAAAGGAGGCGCGCAGGAAACCGGGCCATCGTCCCTTCGAGGGAGTTCCGTTCCTTCTCAAAGACTTATTAGGCGATTGCGAAGGTGTCCCAACGCGTTACGGGAGCCGCTACATTCCTGCCTTTCCTTCAACAATCGACTCCGAACTGGTGGCTCGGTACAAGCGCGCGGGTCTCATCCCCTTCGGGAAGACGAACGCCCCGGAGATAGGCCTCCCGCCCATCACGGAGCCCCGACTGTACGGACCGGCCCGAAACCCTTGGAATACAGATTACACGCCGGGAGGTTCGAGCGGCGGGTCGGCAGCAGCCGTAGCCGCAGGAATTGTGCCGCTCGCACATGGCAACGACGGCGGCGGGTCGATCAGGATTCCGGCAGCCTCCTGCGGCCTCGTGGGTCTCAAACCGACGCGTGGCCGGAACTCGCTTGCCCCGAACTTCGGGGATATAATGGGTGGTTTGGTCTGTGAGCACGTGGTGAGCCGGAGTGTTCGGGACAGTGCTGCAGCACTTGACGCAACGGAGGGGCCCGTGGCCGGCGACCCGTATTTCGCGCCGCCCAAGGTTCGCCCGTATGCCAACGAGGTCTCAACGGGGCCTGGGCGTTTGAGAATCGCCTTCTGGGAGCGAGGCCTTGACGACAAGCCTATCCACGAAGAGGCTGTCGCAGCCGTTCGGGAAGCCGCCAAGCTCTGCTCCGAACTCGGCCACGACGTGGAAGAAGCGGCCCCGTCTCTCGGTTCCGGTGAAGATGAGGTGGCATCCGCTTTCGTTTCCGTTTACGCTGCCGGGCTAGCCTCTACCATTGAAACGGTGAAACAGCTCACCGGTGTTCAACCGAACCTGGAGACTCTGGAGGGCCTGACGCTGAACTTATACGAGATCGGAAGGCAGGTCAGCGGCGCCCAATACCTGATGGCGGTTGCAACAATGCAGCGGCTGTCTCGTCAGTTTGCTTCCTTCTTCGAGACGCATGACGTGTGGGTAACCCCCACCCTCGGGTGTCCCCCGCTGAAGGTCGGCACCATCGATTTTCAAAGCCTATCGGCCTCTCTGATGGACCAAAGAATCGTAACGTTCACACATCTGAATCCCGTTTACAACATTACTGGCCAGCCGGCCATTTCGCTTCCCCTCCATTGGACAGCCAAAGGACTGCCGCTCGGGGTGCTCTTTGGCGGAAAGTTCGGAGACGAGGCAACCCTTTTGAGGCTGGCAGGCCAGATTGAACAGGCTCGGCCCTGGAAGGGTCGACGTCCCCCTGTCTGGGGATAGCAGGGCATTATTCCGATCCTTGGATCAATTCGTCTCAATGATGTGTACCTCTCCCAAAAACTGAACAGGGCGATAAAATAGGTACACCGATACCGGCTTACGCCTTTCTCGCTTCTTCGGAACCAGCGACGGTTTCTGGATTGGCTTGCAGACCGATTATGATACGGCGCGAGCCAAAGACGCCCTGTCCGATGTGTTGTCGCGTATTCATCGTTACGAGCCTGCACATATTTAGCTTCGCTGTGTCATCAGACATTCCACCCGGGGTCTTTCGGCGTATAAAATCTCCTCGATGCCGGCCACGGATGTTGAGGGACGAAACATCGACGACTTCGTGGCCAGTTAAGCCCGTCATTACCTTGCATCGTGCAGCCTATTCAATGATAGAGCCATTATTCACGGGTGCTGGAAAGCACGGGGAAGAGGATAGAATTGCTCTCGGGTGCGGCGCTAACGGTTGGGTGACGAAGTACGAGGAGGAGTTGGCGGGGCTATAGCGGTAGCCGCGCACTGCAAGTACCAAGCCTTACAGGCGCATGTCGGACGCATCTAATACCTCTGGGGTTAAACGGGTGCATCCACTCAGTGGCTCGTACCTTTGACGATTAAACGGTGGGGTTTTGTGAACCGATTCGTTCATTGAATACGGATCGAAAGCAGGCTTCTGTCGGACTGTCGATTTTTCTTCTCGGAACCATTGTGCTGTCTCATGGAATCATCAGGGAACGAATTTCCGTGAAGATGCTGGCTTTTTGATGAATTGTTGTGATATCACATCGTCACCTGCAAGTTCCAGAATCCTTCAATTCTGAGAGGGTGATATGAGCGATTCCATGAGTCCGTTTCCCAAAAAAGAGGGAATTTTGTCGTTCTACCCATGGTTCATTCATGCAATCAATGGTTTAAAAAACAGAGCATGCCCTTTTGCTTTTGGTTGACGGATATGGATGAACAGGCGAATGAAATGATGGGAGGGCAATAATAGTGGTTGAACCATGGGAACTTACGGTTGAGTTGACAAACGATAAAGTGGGCTTCACAGGGATATCGCAGGTCCATTCGGATCGTCCTATTGCGTCCGACTTCCCTCTCCCCTGGGAGATGTCCAGGGTTACGGCCTTGAATTTCCGCTGATGATTCTTGCGGGATGCAGCGCCACAAAGGTTCTGGTTTTACTGAGAAGAATGGACAGGAAAATATCCGGCCTGAAAGCGAGTGCAATGGGCGTAAGACGGGAAAGGCCGGCGTTCGGATTTCAAAAGATCTTCCTCGAATTCGCTTTCAACGCCGCCGATGCGATGGATGCGAACGTTCAGAAGGCTCTTCATATGGCCGGGGAAACATTTTGTCCCGTGTGGCAGATGGTTAAGAACAATGTCGAGGTGGTGACTGACAATAGGATTTCAGCTTCATGAGGATAATTTGTATTGATTTCATCGTAAGATAACAACCAAAGAGGCGGAAAGGAGGAGGTAAGATGGATTATCGTTTCACAGTGGAACAGGAGGCGTTCCGGAAGGAGTTCGCGGACTGGCTCGCGAAGCAGATTCCCAAAGGCTTCGATCCTTCTAAACGAAATTACTACGACGATGACGAATGGAAGGCGGCTTATCAGAAGTTCCAGAAGAGTCTCTTCGAGGGCGGCTATGCGGCAATGCATTACGAGAAGGAATATGGGGGCCAGGGCAAAACCATGATGGAGCAGGTGATCGTCCAGCAGACCATCGCCACGACCTGCGGCGAGCTTTCTATGCCAGGCGGCATCACCATGGGCATGGCTTTGCCGACGATTCACTCCTGCTGCACCGAAGCGCAGAAGAGGGAACACATACCCAAGATCCTGGACGGAACCTACATCTGGTGCCAGGGCTTCAGCGAACCGAACGCCGGATCCGACGTGGCGAATTGCGCCACCCGCGCCGTCCGCAAAAACGGCGACTACATCATCGATGGACAGAAGACATGGACGAGTTTCGCGCATATGGCAGACTGGTGCATATTGCTTGTCCGAACGGATCCTTCGGTGGCAAAGCATAAGGGACTCAGTTACCTTCTCGTGAACATGAAGACACCGGGCATCGAGGTACGCCCCATGGTACAGCTAACCGAAGAGGCGGAATTCAACGAAGTTTTCTTTGACAACGTCAAGGTCCCCGTCGAAAATCGCGTAGGCGAGGAAGGTCAGGGCTGGATGATCGCCATCACGACGCTCATGTTCGAACGCACGATCGGCGACGCGATCATGGGACCCATGTACGAGCGCAACTATAAAAGACTGGTCGATCTGGCTAAATCCACGCTGCGAGAGGGCAAGCCTGTGATCGAAAATCCCGTTATCCGCCAGCAGTTGGCCCAAGCCTATATCGAAACGATGGTGCTCAAATACCATGGACTCCGCAATCTGTCCAAGACATTGAAAGGCGGCATCCCCGGACCGGAAGGTTCCATAGGAAAGCTGCTGTGGAGCGAGCCGAACCAGAGGATTACCGAAAACGCCTTAAACATGCAGGGCCTCAACAGCCAGGTTATGCGAGGATCGCCTTGGACCATACAGGACGGAAACTGGCAGTACAGCTACCTGCGCGCAAAAGGAAACACCATTGAAGCGGGATCATCGGAGATACAGCGAAACATCATCGGCGAACGGTGCCTTTTACTGCCCAAGGATTCGAGCCGCGAAGCAAGGCGAAAGTAAAGGAGGGGAACCATGGATATCAATCTGAACGAAGATCAAGTTGAAATGATGAGGCAGGCAAGGCGTTTCTGTGAAAACGAAACGCCTATGACATTCGTACGTGAAATGTTCGAGGACGAGCGCGGGTTCACCGACGACTTATGGAACAAGATGGTGGAAATGGGATGGACGGCCATGCTTATCCCTGAGCAATACGGCGGCCTGGGTATGCAGATGACCGATCTTATGCTGGTTCTCATGGAGCACGGACGAGCGGTAGTCCCAAGCCCGCTCTTCTCCACGGTTCTTCTCGGCGCCGAGGCGATCATCGCCGCGGGAAGCGACGCCCAGAAGGAGAAATACCTTACCGCCATAGCGGAAGGATCGATGCGCGGCACGCTGGCACTCCATGAACCCGGAAGCGGCGCCAATCCAGGCTATATCCAGATGGAAGCCAGGAAGGACGGAGACGGTTTCATCCTTTCAGGAACGAAGCTTTTTGTAACCGATGCCCATGCAGCGGATTTCATCGTGTGCCCGGCGCGAACCAAAGCGGGTATAGATCCTGCCGACGGCATAACCCTTTTCATCGTGGATGCGAAGGCTCCAGGGGTTGCCATTTCTCAACTTCCCGTAATAGACAGGACAAGGAAGCTTTGCGCCATCGAGTTCAAGAATGTCAAGGTCGGCAAGGACGGCATTCTCGGAGAAGCAAACAAAGGATGGTCGCCTCTCTGTAAAGTCATCCGGAAGGCATGCGTGGGTCTTGCCGCAGAGTGCATCGGGGCAGCGGAAAAGGCCATGGAGATCGCCATAGAATATGCGAAGGTGAGGGTGCAGTTCGATCAGCCCATTGGCTCGTTTCAGGCGATAAAGCACCGCTGCGCGCAGATGTACGTCGAGGTCGAAAGCGGTCGTTCGCTTCTCTATTATGCGGCCTGGGCCCAGGACAACACCGACGAGCAGGAAGCGGCCATAGCGGCCTCAGCGGCCAAAGTATTGTGCACCGAGACGGGAAAGAACGTCGCCGGCAGCGCTATTCAAGTGCTTGGAGGCATCGGATTCTCCTGGGAACATGAGATCCATTTTTATCTCAAGCGCACGAAGGCAAGCGAACTTGCCTTCGGCGACACCTTGTATCACAGGGAGCAGGTAGTATCTCTCACAACATAGCAAAGCGGCCTGGAAGCATTTTCTTCTCCTGTCGATGGCATCTTCCGGAATGACCGGGTTAGGTTGATTAAAAGAACTGCGAGGTCGAGCCCGTTGACTGTCCCTATTTCAAAGGGGGAACACACGGTCATCATGACCCCTTCCGGACGCTGTGATCCACGGTTCGCCGTACTGTTCTAAACCCCTTCCATTCTTCGTGAGGTTGATTTAGAAAATTCTTAAGACCCCGATTCTTAAAATAGATCGGGGTTTTCTTATTTGGATAAGGGGAGAGATGAAATGCTCCAAGTCAGGTTGGGAATGTCAACTGAATCGTCAGCGCGTTGACTTTTTCTAAACGTCCAACCACCACCAGGGCGCTGCAATTATTTTAGAATGTAGCCACTGCACTCTTTCACCACCGTGGACTAACACACCTCTAAGGGTTTCGGGATACTCTTCCAAAAACAGTAGCAGGTTCTGGATATCCTATACCGCAATGGATGGACGTTTTCCACGACTTGCTCCGATTCATGGCAGTCCGGGTCCCAGAGTCCGATGAAATAATCTGCCTCAGGAGCCCCAAACAATTCACCGTAGGTCATCGGCCCGAGCTCGACATAAAGAGCCCTTCCCGCCAAGGACTCGGTAACGGTTTTCATCAGGAGTAAATTGGCAGAACCTGACAGGATGAACTTCTAGCTGCGCTGAAGACTTTGCCTTCCCAAACTTTCCTTGATCTATAGATCCATGGCGAGTATCATTCACCATGCGTACGCATATATAGGGACATCCGAGCTCCAGTGCATTGGGATCTCCGACAATGCCGTCAAAGACAAGTGGGGTTGAAGGGGCCCCGAAGATGGATTCGGATTGACGTCGAGATCACGCCGCCCATGAAAGATTGCGTATTATCCCGCGATATGCTTTGAGAACCCAATCAGGGTGAAGGAGGAAGCTACCAAATGCCGCATTGGAGAACTCATGCCCAGTTAACTCCTGACAAACCGGCCTATATTATGGCAAGGACCGGTGAAGTGGTGACCTTTCAAAAGCTCGAGGAGCGGGCCAACCGCTGCTCACAATTCTTCCGGGCCATAGGACTCCGTCCCAAGGACCACATCGCCATAATGATGGAGAACAACGCCCGTTATCTGGAGATTACGAGTGCCGCGCAGGTGGCGGGTCTCATCTACACTGCGATCAGCACGCATCTCACGACACCGGAGATCGAGTATATCGTCAACGACTGCGAAGCCAAGGTCTTCATCACCTCTCCCTACAAGGCGGATGTGGCCAAGGAACTTCTCGATCGGATGCCAAAGGTTCCGCAGCGTCTTTCCGTGGGCGGAGCCATAGAGGGCTATCGGTCATACGAGGAAACGGTGGCCGCTTACCCCGTAACCCCCATTCCGGAAGATATCGAGGGCCGGGACATGCTTTACTCCTCGGGAACGACGGGCCGGCCCAAGGGGATAGTCTCTGCCGTCCCGGACCTTCCCTTCGGTGAGATCTCACCGGGCGTCGCATTGCTTTCCATGCTGTATGGCCTCAATACGGAAGCCGTCTACCTGTCGCCGGCGCCCCTATACCATTCCGCTCCTCTCCGCTTCTGTATGTGTACCTTGCGCATGGGTGGAACAGTCGTCGTCATGGAACATTTCGATCCGGAAGAGGCACTGGTCTGTATCGAGAAGTACAAGGTCACGACGAGCCAGTGGGTGCCGACCATGTTCATCCGCATGCTCAAGCTCCCCGAAGAGGTCCGGAAGAAATACGATATCTCCAGCCTCAAGCTGGCCATCCACGCTGCGGCGCCCTGCCCGATCCCTGTCAAGGAGCAGATGATCGAATGGTGGGGACCCATCATCTTCGAGTACTATGCCGGCACCGAGGGGAACCTCTTTATAGCGATCACCTCTCAAGAGTGGCTTACCCATAAGGGCTCCGTGGGCCTCCCCTACGGCGGCACCCTCCATATCCTCGATGAGAACGAAAATGAGCTGCCTCCAGGCGAGCAGGGAGGCGTTTACATTGAAAACGGCATGCCCTTTGAGTACCACAACGATCCCAACAAAACCAGGAGTTCCAAGACCTCCAAGGGGTGGAGTACCATGGGCGACATCGGCTTCGTGGACAACGAGGGTTACCTCTACCTGACGGATCGTAAGGCCGACATGATCATCTCGGGGGGCGTGAACATCTATCCCCAGGAGGCGGAGAACGTCCTGGCGACGCATCCCAGGGTGGCCGATGTGGCCGTCTTCGGCATTCCCAACGAGGATTTCGGGGAGGAGGTCAAGGCAGTGGTTCAGCCCACCAACATGGCAGATGCTGGCCCTGCACTGGAGCAGGAGTTGCTGTCCTTCTGCCAGCAGAACCTTGCCAAGATCAAGTGCCCCCGGAGCATCGATTTTGAGAAGGAGCTGCCGCGTTATCCTACGGGCAAACTCTTCAAACGCCTGTTGAAGGAGCGCTACTGGAACGTCCTGAAGAAGTAGGGGGTAAATGAACAGAGGATCGAATGCCGGGGAAGCCCGAGAGGATGGGGCTTTGGGGCATCCCCGGCGTTCCGCCCTTGAAACTTAAAAAGCCGGGAGCCCTTTTCCGGTAGAAGGTTATCAAGGCACTGCCGGCCAAAGGGAAAATCATCACGGAGATGATCGCTAATACTGTAACCTGCCATCTCCAATCATTTAATCAACAATGCTTACGTTTCTAAGATAACCCTTGCCAACGTTTTCTATGTGCATTATGTCTGATGACCTCGTAAAAATTCACAAATCGCCCTCCCCCTCGAGGGGGGAGGGTTGGGGTGGGGGTGAAACATCTTGATTGTGCTAATCTTTTATTCACCCTCCCCT
>JAFGIO010000280.1 GCA_016929555.1 Deltaproteobacteria bacterium
ATGTTGATTAACTGCCTGGCATCCCGCAATTCCTCGTCCGAAGGCGGTGGTGACGCTGAGGTTTCTTGTTTCTCTGTTGTGCTCACTTTTTCACTAAGCCAAGAAAATTGTTGAACGCTTCAGATGAACATCTTTTAAGTCAATTTTCGCTGCTTAAAAATCATTTTGCAAAGGCGCTCCGTGATAATAAACGGCACTTTCCAATGGAGAAAATCGATCAACTTTATTCAGGATAGCGAACACGCGATCATCTTAACAGGGCTTTGGATATAAAGTCAATCATATCGTCATATCGTCGTATATGAAATTCTTTGATGCGCTGGAGGGTCACGGCTGTTCGGGGATTCTGCCCCAACGGCGGCGAAGGTGCAGCGAGTTGGTCACGACCGAGACGGAGCTCATCGCCATCGCGGCCGCCGCGAATTCCGGGTTGAGAAGGATTCCCCAGATGGGATAAAGAACGCCGGCGGCGATCGGAATCCCGATGATGTTGTAGATGAAGGCCCAGAAGAGGTTATGGCGGATCGTCCGCATGGTCTCGAAGGAGAGGCGGATCGCCCGCGGCACGGCAAGCAGGTCGTCGCGCATCAGCGTGATGTCCGAGGCCTCGATGGCCGCATCGGTCCCCGCGCCTACGGCGATGCCGATGTCGGCGGCGGCCAGCGCCGGGGCATCGTTGATTCCATCCCCGACCATTGCAACGACCTCACCGGTCTCGCGCAGCCGGTCGATTTCGGCGGCCTTGTCCCCCGGCAGAACCTCGGCGAGGATTCGATCGATGCCGAGCGTCCGGCCCATTGCCTTTGCCGTTTCGGCATTGTCCCCCGTGATCATCGCGACCTTGAGCCCCATTCGCTTCAGCATAGCAACAGCCGCTGCCGCTGAAGTCTTTGGCTGATCGGCGAATGCGAGCAGACCAAGGACGCGACCGCCCTCTGCCACGAAAACGGAGGTCTTGCCCTCGGCGGCCAGTCTTGCGACCTCTTCTTCCGCGCCCCGGACAGGGGTTCCTTCTCCTTCCAGAAAACGGCGGTTGCCCAGAAGCAGCATTTTCTCATCCCGGAAGGCCATGACCCCAAGGCCGGATACAGCCTCGAATCCCGTGACCGGTCCCGCGTGCAGCCCTTGCTGCTTTGCCGATTCCAGGACTGCGCGCGCCAGAGGGTGTTCGGAGACCGCCTCAATGTCGAGAGCGGCCTGCAGGAGGTCCATGGGCGAGATCCCGGGGACGGAAATAATGTCCGTCACCTCAGGTTCTCCGCGGGTCAGTGTGCCGGTCTTGTCGAAGACCACCGTCCGGAGGCGGTAGGCATTTTCGAGGCTCTCTCCCCCCTTGATCAGAATCCCGTTTTCCGCGCCGATTCCCGTTCCGACCATGACCGCGGTCGGGGTCGCCAGACCCAGGGCGCACGGACAGGCGATCACGAGGACTGAGATGAAGTTGAGCAGGGCGCGGCTGAAGACAGGATCGGGAACGAGAAACTGCCAGACCACGAAAGTGACCAGAGCGATCCCGAAGACCACGGGGACGAAGACGGAGGCGACCTTGTCCGCAAGCCGCTGGATCGGGGCCTTGGATTCCTGCGCCTGCTCGACCAGGCGAATGATCTGCGCCAGCGCGGTTTCGGCACCGATTCGCGTTGCCCGGAACGTGAAGCTCCCGGTCCGGTTGATGGTCGCGGCGAAGACCTCCGCTCCGGCCTGCTTTTCGACCGGCATGCTCTCGCCGGTCAGCATCGACTCGTCCACGCTGGAATTCCCTGAGACCACCACGCCATCCGTCGGGATTTTCTCGCCAGGCCGGACAATGACCATATCTCCCTTGATAACCCCCTCGATGGGGATATCGCTTTCAATGCCGTCGCGCACGACGCGGGCCGTCTTCGGCTTCAACCCCATCAGCCGCTGTATCGCCTCAGAGGTCTTCCCTTTTGCCTTGGCCTCCAGCAGCCGCCCGAGGATGATCAGGGTCACGATAAAGGCCGCGCCGTCGTAATAGACATGGGGCATGATTTCAGCCCCGGCGAAGAAAAGGGGGAAGAAGGTCGCAAGCGACGAGTAGAGCCAGGCTGCGAACGCCCCGACCGCGACCAAGGTGTTCATGTCGGTCGTTTTCTGCCGGGCCGCCTTGAGCGCGCCGATGAAGAACCGGCTGCCTACCCAGAAGACGACCGGCGTTGTCAGCAAGAAGAGGACAATCAGCAGCGGCTGCCGGGGTATACCCGCGAGGAACGGAAACCAGTGCTGCATGGAGCCGGCGAAGATAATACCGGACAGGACGATGCCGACGGTAAAGCGAATTCGGAGGTCCCGAATTTCACGTTCACGCGCTTCGCCGATCGGATCCTCCTTTGCGTCATCCGTGATGCCGAGGAATTCGTATCCCTGATCAACGATCACCTGCCTCAACGCCTCGATTCCAGCCCAGCCTGGTGCGTGGGAGACGGTCGCCCGGCCGGTGGCCAGGTTCACCGCAACATCATTGACCTCCGGGATCTCCCGGAGGGCGTTTTCGACGCGGCGCACGCAGGCGGAGCAGCTCATACCGCCCACAGAGATCGTTGTTTTGAGGGATCGGTCAGTCGGCAACGTCGAACCCCGCTTTGCGGACCTTCTCCCGGATCAGAGTACGATCCACCGGTTTGTCTTCCGTGAAAACCGCCTCGTTATTCTCCAAATCCACCTGCACATCCCGGATGCCGTCGATGCCGCTCAAGGCCTTGGCCACGGCCATGACGCAGTGATGACAGCTCATCCCAATGATTTTAATGGTCGCCATAGCTCTTTTTCCATAAGATCATTGAACCCTTTGTGAAACGTTATCACCTATGCGGAGCCGTGCCCCGGGGTTTTAAATCCTCAGGTTTTCGCCGGAATGACGCTTATGGTTGAGATTCGATTCATTGTGGGTTGTCCCCATTCATCTTTGTCACTGTGTAAGAGCAGCGACAAACCTGAAGCTACGACCTGAATCAGCTAATTTGATTTTTATCACATTTATCGTCTCCGGATCAAAGAGATTAACGTGCCCTCACAAACCTAAAGGATGTGTTCTTACAGCGGTATCAGCCCCCAGGAACCGTTATTAATTCTTGACAGGACCAGATCGACCGTCTATTTTACGACCGGATGAGGCCGGTCACCGGATTCTGGTCGATGGCAGACAACTCTCCCTCCGGTGCGAACCCGCCGCTGTTTTTTCCGCTCCATGCGGCCTCCGTCACGCGGCGGGAAACCTTAACAGTGATTGACAGGTATAACCGAACGGAAAAGCTCATGCATCCGTCGTAACGTTGAGGCCCATGATTCAATCACAGCAGAAGTACAGACCCAGCCGTCGATCCTTTATTGCCGCCTTGCTTGCATTGGTTGTTTTTCTGCCGGCCTGGTGGTGGACCGGCATCTGGCGTGAGGAACGGCTTATTGCGGAGAAACGCCTCCAGGTGGCCGATCTGCTGAAGATCCAGTCACGTTCTCTATCAACGGAAATCAACACCCGTTTGGGCATTCTGAAGGCACTCAAGACCTTTGTGGATGAACGCATCAGCGCAGGTGTGGAGATTGCTCCGGCGGAGTTTGCTGCTTTTGGTGCGGGCTTGAAAGGCAGCGGAAACGGCGTGCGAAGCATCGCTATCGCTCCCGGTGGGATTACAAATTTTGTGTTCCCGTTGGGAAAAAACGAGAGCCTGATCGGTCAGGATCTTATCCGGGATGCCAAGCCGCAAGTCCGGGCCGATGTCCAGCGCGCCATCCGATCTCGTCGGATCGTCA
>JAFGIO010000281.1 GCA_016929555.1 Deltaproteobacteria bacterium
GAGATCAAGGATATTACGCCGCCCGTATCGGTGAAGGAGGCCATGGAGTCCCAGATGACGGCCGAGCGCCAAACACGGGCCAACATCGCCACGTCCGAGGGGCTGCGGCAGAGCATGATCAATCAGTCCGAAGGTGAAAAGCAGAAGCAGATCAACGAAGCCCAGGGCAAGGCGGCACAAGTCACTCTTGTGGCCGAAGCCGATGCAAAACGAATCGAGATGATCGCCAAAGCGACGGCTGAGGGAATCAGCGCGGTGGCCGCCGCCATTAAGCGCGATGGCGGGATCGAGGCTCTCAATATGCGACTGGCGGAACAGTACATTGTACAGTTCGGCAACCTTGCCAAAACGAACAACACGGTTATCATGCCCAGCAATGTAGCCGACGTTGCCGGCATCATTGCCACTGCCATGGCCACGGTGAGGGAAATCAAATAGGAAAATTCGTCCCATCGGGCTGCCGCGCTAATTGCTGTCGTCCGGGTGCTTTTCCGGAATTGAAGGTTCCCGCAAGTGTTTGTGCGTAGGAGCCGCGGTTTTTGCGCGGCCTGCGGACAATGCATTAAGGAAATTTCGGAAAATCCAAGGAAAGGGGGAAATCATGCCATGACAGACGTTTCAACGCTTTTCACGCCTTTTCGGGTAAAGGGACTGACCTTGAAAAACCGGATCACCATGACGCCTCTCTATCTGGGCTATGCGAGTCCTGACGGAACCGTCAATCCTTTGCTGCTGGATCATTACCGTGAGATGGCGGCTTCCGGCGCTTCCCTGATCGTGGTGGAAAACGCCGCCGTGGAGGAGATCGGCTCGGGCTCACCCTTCACGTTGCGCGCCGACGGGGACCGGTTCCTGGCCGGTCTTTCGGAACTGGCGAAGACCATTCACGGCGAAGGGGCCCTGGCCTTTCTCCAGCTCAACCATACCGGCCGCTATGCCTTTGCGCCCGAGAGGGTCGCCCCTTCGCCTATCGGGTCGTACATGGGGACGTCCAGAGAGATGAGCGAAGAGGATATCGAGCGGGCGATTGCGTCCTTTGCCTCGGCGGCCCGCAGGGTCAGGGAGGCGGGCTTCGACGGTGTGGAGGTTCACGGCGGAACGGGCTACCTGATCGTCCAGTTCCTTTCAGCACGAACCAACCAGCGCAGCGATGCCTACGGCGGGCCTCTCGAAAACCGGATGCGCTTCCCCTTGAGGGTGGTCGAGGCGGTCCTGGAGGCCGTCGGTCCCGATTTCCCGGTGGGGTATCGTTTCCTGGCCGACGAGTGGCTGCCCGAGGGGCTTCATCCCCAGGAGACAAAGGTCCTTGCCGGCGAGCTCCAGAAGCGGGGCGTCGCCTATCTCTCGGTCATGGCAGGGACCTACGATTCCTTCTTCCTGCCGGAGTATCTGAACGAGGACAAGAAGGAAGGCTACATGGTCCATTTCGCCCACGAGATCAAGGAAACCGCTGCCCGGACCCCTGTTATCGCCGCCGGCAGGATCCAGACCCCGGAGACGGCCGGCCGGATCCTGGAGGAAAATCGGGCCGACCTGGTCGGCCTGGCCAGGGTGCTCTTCGCCGATCCGCTCTGGCCGAAGAAGGCGGAGGGAATCGTGAGGGAGCCCATCGTTGCCTGCGAGCCCTCCTGCTCGCTATGCATGGCGAGGGTCGCGACGGGAAAGCCGGCCTTCTGCTCCCAGTGGGAAAAGGCGCGCCGGAAGCGGTTCCTGGAGCGAATCGGCGAGAAGCAGGAAGTGACTTAGACAGGAGATACCTGGATCCCGGGCTCCCGGCGAGCGGACCGGTTCTTTGATGTCTATAGACGATAAAAGATGATCCGCTGTGGATCATTGAAAAACAAGCAAACGTTCCATCGGACCGCTTCCGTTGAACTTGGCGTTTCGTATCCAATAGAGATGAGATCGAGACTGATATTGGGAGCGCAGCGGGTGATTCTCCGCCCCTTTGAATTGGCGGATGCGAAGGAGGTGCAGCGTCTTGCTGGCGATCGCGCCGTTGCCGATACCACCCTCAAGATCCCGCATCCTTACGAAGACGGCATGGCGGAGAAGTGGATTGCAACGCACCGGGCGAAGTTCGACGCCGGTATGTCGGCTATCTTTGCTGTCGTGCGGCGCGGCCCGATGGAACTCGTCGGGGCAATCTCGTTGGAGATTGAGAAGCGATACGACCGGGCAGAGCTCGGCTACTGGATGGGGCGACCCTACTGGGGCCTGGGCTATTGCACCGAGGCCGGTCGGGCGATGGTTGCCTTTGGATTCACCGACTTGGGTCTGAACCGGATTCACGCATCGCACTTCGTTCGCAATCCAGCGTCCGGTCGCGTCATGGAGAAACTCGGCATGAAGCGGGAAGGCCTGTTCCGCCAGCATGTCAAGAAGTGGGATCGTTACGAGGATCTCGTTCTCTACGGAATCCTCGGCAGGGATTGGAGAATTGACCGCGAACGTCGGCGTCGCGCTTAACGCTGCTCCTACCAGCGACGCGCCGTTTACTGAAAATGGGGAAGGACAGGCAACCATGAGGCCGCTGTTGGAACAGTATCCCCTATTGAAGGAGAGGCTTCCCCATGTCCCCTTGGGGGAGCTCCCGACGCCTGTCATGCCATTGGTCCATTTGGGAGCGGAAATCGGGACGGAGGGTTTGTACCTGAAACATGACGGCCTGAGCGGTTCCATCTACGGCGGAAACAAGGTCCGCAAACTGGAGTTCCTCCTGGGCGACGCCCTCCGCAAGGGCGCGAAGGCCGTCGTGACTTTCGGCTTTGCGGGATCGAACCACGCCCTCGCAACGGCGGTCTACGCCCGGAAGGTCGGTCTGGAAAGCACCTCCATCCTGCTGGCTCAGATAAATGCCCGGTACGTTCGCCGCAATCTCTTGTTGAGCCATGCCTGCGGCGCCGAGATCCGTCATTTCGAAAGCGAGAGGGCCGCCTATATCCCGACGACCGCTCTGTTCGTTCGGAAAAGACTGAGCCAGGGCAAGTTCGCCTACATCATCAGCCCCGGCGGATCCTCTCCCCTGGGAGTCGTCGGATACGTGAACGCCGCCTTCGAGCTGAAAGAGCAGGTTGCAAGCGGCGTGATGCCCGAACCGGACAGGGTTTTCGTCGCTCTGGGCACCATGGGAACCGCCGTTGGCCTGACGCTCGGTCTGAAGGCCGCCGGTCTGAAGACCAGGGTCGTTTCCGTACGCGTGGTCGATGAGAAGTATGGAAACAGGGAGAAATTCGTCAGCCTTTTCAATAAAACGAGGGACTTGATTCTTTCGCTTGATTCCTCTTTTCCGCGCGTGGAACTGGCTGGCGACGACGTGGAGATCATCCATGATTTCTTCGGAGGCCGATATGCGCGGTTCACGGAACAGGGGATGGCTGCCGTGGATCTTGTGGCGAAAACCGAAGGGATCACCCTGGAGGGCACCTATACCGGCAAGACGATGGCCGCCCTGATCGATCGCGTGAGGGACCGAGGCGCAAAAGATGGGATCGTTCTTTTTTGGAATACCTGTAACGCCAGGGACTTCTCCTCTACCATCGCGGGGATCAATCATCGACAGTTGCCCCGATCTTGCAGCCGGTACTTCGACGAGGACGTGCAGCCTTTGGATAGGCAGCCATAGGGAAGGAACCGGCATGGTCGTGCTTCGCGCCGGTCACAGGAATTTCCGGAATTTCAAGAGCCTTGACAGGCGCGGCCGCCCCACCTATAGTCCCGGCAAAGGAACGCGATGACAATCAATGACGGGACAATATGGGACTCGTTTGGATCCATGATCTATCTGTAAGCTTCGGCGGTCCGCTCCTTTTGGACGGCGCCGCACTCCGGATCGAACAGGGCGAGCGGATCGGCCTGCTGGGCAGGAACGGTTCCGGCAAGTCCACCCTCATGAA
>JAFGIO010000282.1 GCA_016929555.1 Deltaproteobacteria bacterium
ACCCTCAAAAAATCCAATCCGCAAGATCAAGGAAGCCCTTCTCACCTGGAGGATCGAGCGGAACCTTTCAAAGCGTCGAATTATCGAGATTTACCTCAATGTGGCCGAATGGGGAGAGGGAATCTTCGGCATCGAGGCGGCTGCGAAGCGCTATTTCGGCAAGCCGGCCCTTTTGTTGACGGCGGAAGAGGCGGCGAAACTTGCCGCCGTCCTGCCCAATCCGAGACGGTTCAATCCGACCGGTTCCGGCCGTTACGTCATAAGCCGGTCGGAGCGGATCTATCAGATCATGGTAAGAAGGGGTATCGTCATTCCCGAATATGAGGAGATGATGAGCGAGCCCGAGGAAGAAACCGCCGTGGAAGAAGTGGAGGCGCCGGAGAACTCACCGAAGACGGGAAATGATCTGGCCGAGGGTGAACCGGAAGGTGTTTCGGAGGCGGAAAAGCCTGCGGAGGCGCAACCGGAACCTGACATTTCTCCTGCCGTGGGAGGCCGGGAGGGGAACGAATGAAGAAGGACGTTGTAAAGGGGGGCTGGATATGATTTTCGCCTTGACATGACAGCATATTCTTGTTAAAAGCGAAATTCTTCCGCTGGGGAGGCATGACAGTAGGCACGTAGCTCAGGGGGAGAGCGCCATCCTGACGCGGTGGATGTCCAGGGTTCAAATCCCTGCGTGCCTACCATTTTTCTATAGAATCGCGTTGACAGGTCCCTGAAAATTTAGCAGCATGCGAATGCCATTCTCGATCATCCCATCATGATGAGGGCGTCGGCTGGAACGTAATCGTAAACGATGCCTTTCGTTTCTCGGGCGCAAGGTTCTGAATCCTGCAACCGGAGATATCGTCTATCCATGAATTGCTATCATTCGAAGGACCTGTTGTTGTGAGTGAAGGAAAACATTACGGAAATCATGGAAGACACTAAGGATTCCGGTTTGTGTTGTCAGGGTTGAGGGACACCTTTCATGGCTGAAGTCGCGATAACCTTTCCAAACGGCGAGGTGAGGTCCTATCCCGCTGGAACGGCCGTCAACGAGGCGATTGCTTCCTGGAATCAGGATGTTGCCCGCACCACGGTCGCGGCGAGGCTGGACGGCAAACTGGTGGACGTGAGCCATGGGATCCAGGACGACAGCCGTCTCGAACCGATCGATCTTGCCTCGAAAGAAGGATTGGGTATCCTCAGGCACAGCATTTCTCATGTCATGGCCCAGGCCGTCAAAGACACCTTCGACAACGTACAGATAACGATCGGTCCATCCATTGAAGACGGTTTCTACTACGACTTTGAATACGCCGAAACCTTCACACCGGCCGATCTCGAAAAGATCGAAGCCCGGATGCATCAGATCGTACGGGCCGATTATCCCTTCGAGAGGAGGGAATTGGCAAGGGATCAGGCCGTTGCCCTTTTCTCGGACAGAGGGGAGTCCTACAAGGTGGAGCTTATCAACGACCTTCCGGAGGATGTGAAGACGGTCAGTCTTTACAGCCAGGGAGGATACCTGGATCTCTGCCGCGGTCCCCACATCCCCTCTACGGGTATGATCAGGGCCTTCAAGCTGTTGAATGTGGCCGGGGCCTACTGGCGGGGCGATGAGCGCAACAAGATGCTCCAGCGGATCTACGGGACGGGTTTTTCAACTTCGCAGGAACTCGAGGATTACCTGCGATTGCTCGACGAGGCGAGAAAAAGGGATCACCGCCGGCTGGGCAGGGAACTGGATCTTTTCCAGATGAACGAGGAGGCCGGTGCCGGGCTCGTCATCTTCCACCCCAAGGGGACGCTGCTGCGGACCGTTATCGAGGACTGGGAGCGGAGGGAACATCTCAAACGGGGCTACGATATGGTCATCGGCCCGCAGATCCTGAAGGCCGATCTCTGGATGAAATCGGGCCATTACGATCACTACCGGGAAAACATGTATTTTACCGAGGTGGATGGACAGTCCTATGGAATCAAGCCCATGAACTGCCTCTCCCACATGCTGATTTATAAATCGAAGATCCGCAGCTACCGCGACCTGCCGCTGCGCTATTTCGAGTTGGGGACGGTTCACCGCCACGAGAAGGCAGGGGTCCTTCACGGGCTGATGCGGGTACGGCAGTTCACCCAGGACGACGCCCATATCCTCTGCACGCCGGAGCAGCTCAACGACGAGATTACGGCCATCGCCGATTTTGTCGATTACGCGATGAAGATCTTCGGCTTCGAATACGAGGTCGAACTCAGTACGCGGCCGGAGAACTCCATCGGCTCCGATGAGGACTGGAACATGGCCACGGAGGCCCTGAGACAGGCCCTGGAAAGCAACCGGATTGCCTACGATATCAATGAGGGCGACGGTGCCTTCTACGGTCCCAAGATCGATTTCAAGCTCAAGGACGCCCTGAAGCGGAAATGGCAGTGCGCCACCATTCAATGCGATTTTACCCTTCCGGAGCGTTTCGATCTCAGCTATATTGGGAAAGACGGCGAGAAGCATCGTCCCGTCATGCTCCATCGGGTTATTCTGGGCGCCATCGAGCGTTTCATGGGGGTGCTGATAGAACACTATGCAGGGGCTTTTCCCCTTTGGCTCTCACCGGTACAGGCGGTTCTTCTGACCGTTACGGACAGGCATATCCCTTATGGGGAAGGGGTTTACAGGCAAATGCTCGACTCGGGGATTCGCGTGGAACACGATTTCCGCAACGAGAAACTGGGGTACAAGATCCGGGATGCCCAACTTCAAAAGATTCCCTATATGCTCGTTCTCGGAGACCGGGAGATGGAATCGGGCCGGGTTACGCCACGCCAGCGGAGCGGTAAAAACTTGGAATCCCTTGGAGTTGCGGAATTCGTTGCCCTGGTAAAAGAGCAATGCGCCCGGTACCAGTGATCGTCCTGTACGGCATGCTTGATGGTCCCGTAAAAAGTCCGTCTCCCCTCCCTTGAGGGGAGGGGATTAAGGGGAGGGTGA
>JAFGIO010000283.1 GCA_016929555.1 Deltaproteobacteria bacterium
CAGCAAAGAGAGCACGATTGCCGAGAAGTTCGAGGCGATGGTCAGACGGGGCATCATGAACAGCCGTATGAAAGATTTCTGGGATATCCGGTTGCTCTCCCGGCAGTTAGATTTCGACGGCAAGACCCTGGCGGCAGCAATCGTGGAAACCTTTGCTGCCCGTCACACGGCTATTCCATCTGATCCTGTGGCATTTACGAAAACATTCATCGAGGACAAGACGAAACAATCCCAATGGAAGGCGTTCCTTCGGAAGAACCGGATGGTTGGCGATCCGGATACTTTTGAGGAAGCGGTCGTTTCTGTTTCTCTCTTTTTGAAGCCCGTCATAGATAGCCTCGTGGATAAGAAACCAATTCCGGCAGTTTGGACGGCCCCCGGCCCTTGGCAGAGATAAATTGTTTTGTCGTTATGTGGATAAGCCCGCTATGAAGATTGAGTCTTTCAATAAATAAGCGTCATTTTCATTAATAGGTTTAGACTGCAGTGGCTTGCCGCCCCTGCGGGAATGACGGCCCGATTTTTTTGAGAGAATTCAAGGTGACTACCGGGAGGCGCTTCACCTCGGCGCTTTACCGCTCTCGGCCAGTTTCTGCAGGAGGCCGCGATCGAGCAGCCGGATAGAGGCCCCCTCTTCCGCGATGAGCTTCTTGCCTTTCATATTGCCCAGCGCGCGGGACAGCGATTCCGGGCCTGTGTCCAGAAGATTGGCGAGCTGCGCCTTGGATATTTGGATATATCGAAAGTCTAAGGGGTAAGAAAGCTCTTTAATTCTCCGGCCAGATCGGCATGATCTGGAAACCCTCTTTCCGGGCGGCGTCGCGGAGCCTGTGATCAAGGCAGACAAAGGCGTGTCCGCGGGGTTGCTTCCCCGCCCATGTCAAAGCAGCGGATAGTTGCAGGGCATCGGCTGCGCGCAGGGGGTGGCTCAAGAGAAGCCGTCCGGCTATGTTTCGTATCGTCTCACTCGGCCGGACCTCCGTCCAGGCTTCGGCCAATACGGACATCAGGCGGATGGCTTGATCCTCTTGTGATGTAGTGAGAACCTTCTCCCGACGCAGACGGGCGATGGCGGAGCGACACTCAATGACCGTGCCCCACCAGACAATCATGCCGCTGTCCTGGCGGGCGACCTCTGTCATCCGCGGCGACTCCGGTTCTTCAAGAAACAGCGGAATAACGGCGGAGGTATCCCAGAATTTCATCGGGCCTCCTCCCGTTCTTCAATCAGGGCCTTGCGTGCCGCTGCCTGACCGTCTTTGACCCGTTGCGTTTTCCAGAAAGATTCCGGAATCCGGCCCGAGCCGATCCGAACGATTCCCGCCTTTTCGAGATTTCGTAATTCCTCGGGCATCCCTGTCTCGTCGTGCTGAAGGGGCATGAGCCTGGCGATCGGTTTCCCCCGATCGGTTACGATAATTTCCTCTCCCGCTTTCACGCCAGCCAGATACTCGCTGAGTGATGCCTTTAATGCCGATACGGCGGCGGTTTTCATAATCACGACCTCCATGACCATAAGTTTATGACCATAATAGTCACTTACATTGATGAATTCAAGTTATTTTCAACATGAGGTGTTCAAACAAGAGTCAACGCGAAGGCATTCCGATGGCAGCAGCTTTACCGCCACGGCATAGAACCTCGCAGGAATCAAGATGGCAATGGATTCCCGCTTCCGCGGGAATGACAGCCCCGTAAAGTCTTGCCCGAGAAAAAGACTACACTTCACCTCGGCGCCTTGCCGCTCTCGGCCAATTCCTCCAGGAGGCCGCGGTCGAGCAGCCGGATCGAGGCTCCTTCTTCCGCGATCAGCTTCCGGTCTTTCATGTTGCCCAGCGCGCGCGACAGCGATTCCGGTCCGGTGCCCAGCAGGTTGGCGAGCTGCGCCTTGGAGATATCAAGCCTGACGACCCCCTTCGCTCCCTGCCTGTACGACAGATAGAGCAGGTAGGCGGCCAGGCGGCCGGGAATCTCCTTCAGGGAGAGGTTCTCCACCTGGACAGTGAACTCGCGAAGCCGCATGGAGAGCAGGGCCAGCAGGTTCATTGCGAGCGCGGGCTTGTCCGTGATGAGCCGGATGAATTTTTCCCTGTCGAAAAAGAGCAGCCGGCTTTTGGACATCGCGCGGGCGTTGGCGGGAAATGATTCCCCGGAAAAGACCGGAACCGCGCCAACCGTGTCCCCCTCCTTGAGAAAGTGGAGCGTCTGTTCCTTTCCGTCGGATGAGAGCTTGTAAACGTTCACGTTTCCTGAGACAATCAGATAAAAGCCGATGCCGTCGTCCCCGTCATGGAAGATGACATCGCCCTTGTCGAAGTGCTTTTCGACCGCGATCTTCCCGATCTCCGCGATATGCTCTTCGGACAGTCCCCCGAAGAGCTGGCTTGCAACCAGAACCTCATGCGCCTTTTTCATGGCTTTCGACCCTCTGAAAATAGATGAGTTCCTCTTAACATAAGTCAAGGATATGGGCCACCGGTTCGGATAGGATCTCTTCCAAAATAGAAAGAGTTCACAAAGGAGGTTTACCATGTTTTGTTTTCAATGTCAGGAGACGGCAAAGAACACGGGGTGCACAGTCAAAGGGGTCTGCGGAAAGCCGGGGGAGACGGCGGAGCTCCAGGATCTGCTGATCTACGTTCTAAAAGGTCTGGCCCTCCATGCGGAAAAGGCGAAAGAGGCGGGAACACTCGACCGGAAATACGGACGGTTCACCGTGGCGGCCCTTTTCACGACCATTACCAATGCGAATTTCGACAACGACCGATTGATCGCGCTGATCCGCGAGGCGCTGAAACTGCGCGATGAGTTGAAAGCGCGATACGGCGCGGAGATGCCGGGCGTCCAGCACGATTCGGCCCTCTGGTTTTCGGACGACCCGGCCGAATTCGGCGCAAAGGCAACATCGATCGGCGTGCTCTCCACGGAAAATGAAGACGTCCGTTCCCTGAGAGAGCTTCTGATTTACGGGCTCAAGGGTATTGCGGCCTACGCCGAACACGCCGCCGTGCTCGGCTTCGAGGATGATGCCGTTTATGATTTCGTGATGGAGGCGCTCGCCTCGACCACCCGCGATCTCGCGACCGACGAGATGGTTGCGATGGTCATGCGGGCCGGGGAATGCGCGGTCAAGGTGATGGCCCTTCTGGACAAGGCGAACACCTCCACCTACGGGAACCCCGAGATATCGAAGGTCCCCATCGGGGTCAGAGGCAACCCCGCGATCCTCATCTCCGGCCACGATTTGAAAGACCTGGAGGAACTCCTGAAACAGACCGAGGGAACCGGCGTGGATGTTTACACCCACGGCGAGATGCTCCCGGCCCACACCTATCCGGCCTTCAAGCGATACGCGCACTTTGCGGGAAATTACGGAAACGCCTGGTGGAAACAGGCCGAGGAGTTCGAGTCGTTCAACGGCCCCATCCTGATGACGACCAACTGCATCATCCCGGTCAGGGATTCCTACAAAGAGAGAATCTTCACCACGGGCATGGTGGGTTATCCGGGGGTGCGGCACATTCCGGAAAGGGCGCAGGGCGGTGCAAAGGATTTTTCGGAAATCATCGCGCTGGCAAAGAAATGCGCGCCGCCGACGCAGATTGAAACAGGCGAACTGGTGACCGGGTTCGGCCATAATCAGGTCCTCGCGCTTGCGGACAAGGTCGTGGATGCGGTGAAATCCGGGGCGATCAAGCGCTTCGTCGTCATGGCCGGCTGCGACGGACGGCACAAGACCCGAAGTTACTTCACCGATGTCGCGGCCGAACTGCCGAAGGACACCGTGATCCTGACCGCCGGGTGCGCCAAATACCGCTACAACAAACTGGCCCTGGGCGACATCGGCGGCATTCCGCGGGTCCTCGATGCGGGGCAGTGCAACGATTGCTATTCGCTGGCCGTGATCGCTCTGAAGCTCAAGGAGGTTTTCGGACTGAGCGACATCAACGAACTGCCGATCTCCTTCGACATCGCCTGGTATGAACAGAAGGCCGTGGCCGTGCTGCTGGCCCTGCTGTTCCTCGGTGTGAAAGGAATCAGGCTGGGACCCACGCTGCCCGGATTCCTGTCGCCCAACGTCGCCAAGGTGCTGGTGGAAAATTTCAACATCAAACCCATCACGGACGTGAAGACGGATGTCGAGGCGATGCTCAGGGGAGCGTAAGATACACGGGGACATGTTTCGGAAGCCTGAAAGGATCGAAACGTGTCCCCGGACCAAAACCTCTGGACTCCGGCTTCCGCCCGGGTGACAAAGGAGATGTTATGAAGATTCTACGCAAGATTATCGAGATCGATGAGGCGTTGTGCAATGGGTGCGGCCAATGCGTCACCGGCTGCGCCGAGGGGGCGCTGAAGATCGTGAACGGCAAGGCGAAGGTGGTCTCGGAGACGTTCTGCGACGGTCTCGGCGCCTGCATCGGGGAGTGCCCGACCGGGGCGCTCAAGATCGTCGAGCGCGAAGCGGCCCCCTTCGACGAGGAAGCGGTTCGGCAGCATCTCGCGCCGCAGGAAAGTCCGACGCTGCCGTGCGGCTGCCCGTCCTCGCAGATACGGATACTGGCAAACCCCTCCGCCTGCGAAGCGGCGAACCGACCCGCGCAGATCGAGCGGACGGAGGAAGAGCCGTCCTCTCTCACGCACTGGCCGATTCAGATCCGGCTGATTCCGGCGAGCGCGCCCTTCCTTAAGGGCGCCGATCTGCTGATCCTTGCGGACTGCGCGGCCGTGGCCTTTCCCTCCCTGCACCGCGATTTGCTGAAGGGAAAAGTCGTCATGATGGGTTGTCCGAAATTCGACGACACCGCCCTGTACGAGGAGAAGTTCGCTGATATCTTCAGAAATGCGGAGATCAAAAGCGTGACCACCGTGGTGATGGAGGTGCCGTGCTGTTCAGGGCTGCCCCTGATCGTCCGGAAAGGAATGGAAGCCGCGGAGAAAAATGTCCCGATGCAGCAAATCGTGCTGAGCCTTACAGGAAGGATATTGGAACGTTCATAGGGATGGCCTGCGGGAATGGGAAGATCGGTCGATTCGGAAATGGAACGGGAAATCAAGACAGCGGCAACGATGATCGAGATTTTCTGCCGGGGACACCACGGAGTCAAGGAAGCATTATGTCCGGACTGCCGCGATCTTCTCGGCTATGTCCGGCAGCGTCTTGAAAAATGTCCCTTCAAGGGAAACAAGCCCCGCTGCTCGAAATGTTCCGTCCATTGCTATCAGCCGGAGATGCGGGAGAAGATCAGGGCCGTGATGAAATACGCCGGCCCCCGCATGCTCCTG
>JAFGIO010000284.1 GCA_016929555.1 Deltaproteobacteria bacterium
CCTGAGGGTTTTCGTGGACGCGCTTCCGGCGCTGCAACCGAACTGGACCGCCATCCTCTGGGCGCTGGCGATCCTGACCATGACCGTTGGCAACCTCGTGGCGCTCCTCCAGGAGAATATCAAGAGAATGCTGGCCTACTCCAGCATCGCCCATGCGGGCTACATCATGATCGGCCTGGTCGCCGCCAGTCACGCGGCCGGCGACATGGGTTCCTACAGCATCCTCTATTATCTGCTCGCCTATACCTTCATGACCATGGGGGCGTTCATCGTCGTGGTGCTCTATGGACGGCACGCAGAGGAGAATCTCAACATCAGCGACTATGCCGGCATGGGCTACAAGTATCCCCTGCTGGGCGTTGCAATGGCGATCTTCATGTTCTCCCTGGCCGGCGTTCCGCCTACGGCCGGGTTTGTCGGAAAGTTCTATATCTTTGCATCAGCCGTGAAGGGCGGTTTCGTCGATCTCGCCATCATCGGCATCATCAACAGCATCCTCTCCGTCTATTACTACCTGAGAGTCACCGTCATGATCTACATGCGTGAGCCGGCTGCGGACTCGCCCGCGCTCAAGTTCTCCCGCGCCGCCACTCTGGCTACAGTCATCGCCGCAGCCGCGACCCTGATTCTCGGGATTCTCCCCGGGACCTTTGTCTCCCTGGCGCGCCAGTCCGTCTCCATGATCCTGGGATGATTTAAAGAAGCGCTGTCTCATCCGGATTTTCGATCGGTTTCATGCCGGTGAAGGCATGACAAAGGCCGGGATCATCGAACTCGCCAAAATGCGTGTGCACGATTTTCTGCGTCAAGTCCATAAAAAACCATTTGCTTTTTGTCAGAAAAACTGGTTTAGATTTCTGACAAAAATTGACGGTAAAAAAACATGCAAAGCATTGATTCGAATATTCTTAGCCGGATATATGGGGGCGGCAGGGGTTCGGTCTTCACCCCAGGTCGTTTTCTGGACCTCGGCAGCCGCGATGCCGTGGATAAGGTCTTGTCTCGCCTGGTCCGGAAAGGCACCATCCGCCGGCTGGCCCGCGGCCTCTATGATTATCCGGTACAGCATCCGATCATGGGCAATTTGACGCCAAGCCCGGATGCCATTGCCAAGGCTTTGGCTGGTAAACAAGGCATTCGTCTCCAACCTTCCGGGGCGTATGCGGCCAATCGGCTGGGTTTGTCCACGCAGGTGCCCGCCAGAATCGTTTACCTGACCGATGGCCCTTCCCGTACGGTGCGGGTGAGAAATCAGGAGATTCGCCTCCAGCGGACGACGCCGAGGAACATGGGACCGGCCGACCGCATCAGTGGGCTGGTCATCCAAGCGTTGCGGCACCTGGGCCAGAAGCACGTGGATGACGCCGTGATCAGAACGCTACGGAACAAACTGAGCGATCAGGACAAGAAACGTCTGATCAAGGACATTGCTTTCGCACCCATCTGGGTGGGTAAGCATATACGGGAGATCGCGAAGGGAAAGGCCTGAGCCATGGATCGGTTTGTTCGGCTGTCCGACGATGAGCGCCGACGTTACTTTGAACAGACCGCTGAGCGGATGAGACTCAGTCCGCAGATTATTGAGAAGGATTTCTGGGTTTGCTGGACGTTGCGCATACTCTTTGCCATGCCGGACATCGGGAGCATGCTCATTTTCAAAGGAGGCACGTCGCTGTCCAAGGCATACCGGCTAATCGAACGTTTTTCGGAGGATGTGGACGTATCGATGGATCGGGCCGGTCTCGGCTTCGGTGATGAGGCCTCCGATCCGGAGGCGGCCACCAGCGGCAAGGAGAGAAGACGTCGGATCGACAGGCTCAAAGAGGCATGCCAGCATAAGATCGAAGATGAAATAAAACCGACGATGATCAAGACCATCGCGGCCGCTCTTGGGGATGCACGGGGTTGGTCGCTGAGGGTTGATGAAGACGACCCCGATCGACAGGCCCTCCTTTTTACCTATCCGTCGAGCTTACCGGAAGCGATCGCCGCATATATCAGACCTGCGGTGAAGATTGAAATGGGGGCGCGTTCAGACCATTGGCCCAGCGACCAAGTTCAAATGGAGCCTTATGTCGCCGAACAGTTTCCCGCTGCCTTTGAAACAACGGGTTTCATCGTCAAGGTGCTTGCCGCGGAGCGGACGTTTTGGGAAAAGGCGACATTGCTTCACGCGGAATGTCATCGTCCTACTGACAAAAAAATTCCGCTCCGTCTTTCGCGCCATTACTACGATACATCCCAACTCATTTTATCAGGGATCGGGCAGAAAGCCGCCAGCCATCACGAATTGCTCAAACGCGTTGTGCGACACAAGAAGGTCTTCTTCCCAAGTGGCTGGGAGCATTATGACGAAACCTTATGTGGAAACCTCCGGATGACACCGCATCCCGGCCGTATTCGGCAGCTTCAAGAGGATTATGACAAGATGCGGGAAATGTTCTTTGCCGAACCACCCGCATTTCCGGAGGTGTTGCGGATTTTAGAGGAGTGGGAAAAACAGTTCAACCAGGGCGCCTGATGTCGAACGTCGGACACGCCCGCGCTCAAGTTCTCCCGCGCTGCCACCTTGGCCACGGTCATCGCCGCGGCCGCCACCCTGATTCTCGGGATCGTTCCGGGAGCCTTCGTCTCCCTGGCCCGACAATCTATTTTCATGGTCATGGGGTGACCCCGGGGTACCGGATACGGACATCTGCCTGATTACGCGACCCGGACAAAGGACCAAACGTCATGCCGGACCCGATCCGGCTTCCATCAGCCTTCCAAACAATTGATTTTCTGATTCTCACCCGCTATACAATATTCAAAATGGAAGATATCTCACCCATGAAGAGACAACGCATCATTACCTGCCGGATTCCGCCTCTGGAATCGGTTCAGTGTTTGGACCGCTACTGCGCGGGCCGTTTCACCTACCTTTCGCAGGATGAGTGGCGAAAGGAGATTATCGCCGGAAAGGTGTCACTCGACGGCGTGGTTGCCCTGGACCCCGCGACTACACTACGAGGCGGCGAAAAGCTGGCCTGGGACGGAAGCGGGATCGTCGAGCCTGAGGTCGATGCGAAGATCTCCATTCATTACGAGGACGAGTGGTTGGTTGCCGTGAACAAACCGGGCAATCTGCCGGTCCATCCCGCGGGCCGCTATTTCAACCATACCCTTGTGGCCCTGCTTGAGGAGCGTTACGGGCGCAAGGTCTATCCAGCGCACCGCATCGACCGGGAGACGTCGGGGGTCATCCTTCTGGCCTTCGACGGCAAAAGCGCGCGGTGCCTCTGCGAATCCTTGCGGAGGAAGGAGTACCTCTCCCTTGTGCACGGAGATTTCCCGGACGGGGAATCGAGGGTGGATCTGCCCCTCGGCTATGATCTCGAAGCCGCTGTGAGAAAGAAGCGCAAGGCCTGGCCCGGCGGCACGGAGCGGGCCGTGACGCGATTCAGGAAAGTGCTTGCGGCCGGAGATATCTCTCTGGTCCGGTGTTTTCCGGAAACCGGTAGGCTCCATCAGATCCGCGCCCATCTGATGGCCTCGGGTTATCCGATTATCGGCGACAAACTCTACGGCAGGGACGAAAACGCTTTTCTCGACTTTGTCCGCCACGGATTCACCGAAGAACTTCAAAAGCGGCTCATCCTGCCGCGCTCGGCCCTGCACGCCGCCGGGATCTCTTTCCTGCACCCGTTCCGTAAAAAGGAGATGCGCATCCGGGCGCCCCTGCCCAAGATGTTTACCGACTTCATCCGTTCGCGAAGAGCCATCTGAATGATCAGCAGGCCGGGTTGGAATCGTTGCCGGGACGGTTCGATGTCGAGACGACAAATATATTTCCAACATTTCCTTGACAAACAAGTTCATTGCTGTCTAAGTTTCTGACGCCAAAAGCAATACCTTATCAGGCAGATATCAAACATATAGAACCCGACAGGCAAACAGGATTTTTTCAACCAGGGAGGTGCTTCATGGCTCGATCAGTTCGTGTTTTTCTGTATGCGATCCTCTTCTTAATCTTTCTATGCCCCCAAGCCTTTGCATTGATATGCGGCAAAAAAATCCTGATCGAGCACGAAGGGGGCACATTCGAGCTTGCCCCGACAAGGGGCGGTAGTGGCGACAAGGAACGTTGTGGATGGCAGGATACTTTTTACATAGGGGCAATAGATACTAATCGTATCTACCGGTTGGTCTCTTATGACGTCAACGATTATCGCTTAGACAACTGGTCTTTAGAGGTGTATGGGAATGATTATCTTTATGAAACATCCTGCGGAAGAAATTACGATCGGTTCAAGGGGCCGGCAGTAACGGACTTGACAGATCCCAGCGGATTGTACGTTTTTGACAGTGATTCTCATCTCGTTAAAGAGCAATGCGGATGTGACCCGAATATTAAAATCACCCTTATCCCCATAAATTTTTGTGCAAAGATAGAACCTGAAGGCGCCGGCACAGTTTCTTTCTCTCCTGAAAAGGTATACAGTATCAATGATGTGGTAACGGCGAAGGCAATACCAGGGGCTGACTGGGTATTCGATAAATGGAAAAGCCCATCCCAGTCCGTGGTTAATCCCCTGAGTTACACTTTCTATGGCTGGACTAACACAACCTTTCATGCCGTGTTCAGGGATTCCCAGATCAGGATGGAGCCAGGAAGCGGCAATCCATCGGAGGGATATTTCAATCCCTATGGGGGAGAGCGCCAAGTCCTGGCGAATCACTTCAAGCTCACAAACAAGGTGAGTGAAAACGCCGTCATTTCAGATATGGGTTTCCAAATAGAAGGTGACCTGACCCTTCTTGCGGGCGCGACCCTGATCCGCGACGAAGGCTGCACAGGCTCGGGAA
>JAFGIO010000285.1 GCA_016929555.1 Deltaproteobacteria bacterium
ACTTTCGCGCCTATCAAACCGCCGGCATGGGCGACGCCACCAAGCTCACAGAACGTTTCCTCAATGACGGCGCCGATTTGATCGTCTGTGTGGGCGGCGACGGGACGCTCAATGAGGTCATCAACGGTTTCATGAACGAGGAAGGTCCCAGCCGTCCGGATGCCCTGCTCGGATTTGTCCCCAACGGCACAGGCTGCGATTTCTGCAAAACGATCCCCATTCCCAACAGCATTGACCGGTCTCTCGATACGATCCGTGAAAGCAACGTCCGCACCATCGATCTGGGAAGGCTGCGCTACGTGGACATGCAGGGAAACGCCCGCACCCGCTACTTCCACAACATCACGAGCTTCGGTCTCGGCGGAGAGGTCGATGCCCGGGTCAACAGGACATCAAAGGCTTTCGGCCCCTTCCTATCCTTCATCTGGGCCACCCTTATCTCCATATTCCTTTACGGCAAAAAGCGCATCCGCCTGGCTGTGGATGACGAATACGATGAGGAGATCACCATCTTGAACGTGGCGGTGGCCAACGGGAAGTATCACGGCGGGGGAATGTATGTCGCCCCCGAGGCCCTCGTCGACGACGGTTTGTTTCATGTGACGGTGATCGGCGATTTGAGCCTGCCCGAGATCTTCTATCACCTTCCCAAGCTTTACAACGGAAAGATCGGGACTATGGACAAGGTCTTTATGGTGATGGGCCGGCAGGTGGGGGCGACCTCCGACCAGACAGTCCTGCTCGACGTGGACGGCGAACAGCCTGGGAAACTGCCTGTTCGCATTGAAATCGTACCCAAGGCCCTGCGGCTGATCACGGACAAGTTATAATATCCTCGATGCGTTCTTTATCGGCGGATGATTGAGGAAGTATGCCCCAGGATGTGAGGAATTATGGGTCAAACCTTCTGACAGCCCCCGAAACCTTCTCCCAAGATATCTTTTGTTATCAAAACCTTCCAAATCTTTAGAGGAAGAAATTCTCGTTCTATCCATGGCACAAACATTGCTGTTGCCACCTCCAATTAAATCCCTTTAAGGAGGTAGTCTATGAATCGTTTAATGGTAATCGTTGTTGGTTTGGTATTCCTTTTCACGTCGGCAGCCATTGCGGCCGATAAACCCGCGGCAGCACCCAAGGCGGCACCTGCGAAAGCCGCAACAGCTGCACCCGCAGCCGAAAAAACGGCACCCGCACCGGTCAAGGTAGCCAAGATGAAGGCCACCGGCGTTGTCACCGAGGTCACCGATGCCGTGCTGAAGATCGATGTTAAGGTGAAGGGCAAGGTGGAAGCGAAGGAATTCACCCTCGAAAAACCCGTCAAGGCGAAGGTGGGCGACAAGGTCACGGTCATCTATGCCGAGAAAGACGGCAAAATGGTCGCCATGAAGGTCGCGAAGGCCGCGAAGAAGGTAGCGATGAAAAAGAAGATCGCACCGTTACCCGAACCGGCCGCTGCTCCCGAACCGGCAAAGTAAGTTCATCTTCTATCTTCTATCGATTCACTTTGAAAAGGCCTGGAGAAAGCGTCTCCAGGCCTTTTCCTATTGTAGGCAAGGCTCTGCAGGCAACCCGCAAAAAAAGCTACCGTTTGCCTTTTCATTCGCTATAATAGAACGAATCTCTGCGAGGCCTCCTCATGACCGTTCGAATGCGATTGATGATCGTCACCATTGCCGGTCTGGCTTTGACCATGACCCTCTGGGGATGGTTTCAAATCGATTCCCTGGATAGAATGTTGACGGAGCAGCAAGGGAGAGCATTGCTGAGCGTCGCCGAGACCGTGGGCAACTACTATGAATATTTCCCGAAGGGGCGCGGTCTTTCCGTCCTGGAAAGCGCGCTGAAGGATCATCTTCGGGATGACCGTACCCTGGCACGAATCGATATTATATCCATTGACAACGGCTACATAGAATACATCGCCGGCGTCGGCCGTGTCCCCTATGAATGGCAGTGGCCGGACATCCTGGCCGTTTCCCCTGCCGGCAGATTTAAGCCCCGCTATCTGAAACTTGATACGGAAAGCGGTCCGGCCTTGGGGCTCCTGTATCCAGTCGGACCGGAAAAAGGCCGGAAAGCGCCCGATTTCGTGGGTGTTGCGGTCTTCTCCACCGCCAACGCCGAGGTTCTGTCGCAAATCCGGCGCCTTCTCACGGTCACCGGCGCCGGCCTTCTCATCGTCATATTCCTCTTTCTACTGACGAGCCATAGCTGGCTCATCGCACGCCCCCTCGGCACGATCATCCATACCATCGATGAATTCCAGAAAGGGGATTATGTTCGGAGGATCCGATTGCACCGCCGGGACGAATGGGGTCGGATTGCCTCCCACTTCAATTCCATGGCCGACGAGATCGAACGGGTCATGGCCAACAACCGGGATCTGAACCGCCATCTGGAAGACCGTGTCCAGGAGGCTACCCAGAAACTGGCGCAGCTGCAAAAGCAGGTCAATCAGCTCCAACAGCTGACGGCTCTGGGATACCTGACAGCCACCCTGGCCCACGATCTGGGAACCCCTCTGCACTCCATCGCCGGGTTGACCAATCTCCTGCTGGAGCGGGAAGACTGGACGCCTGACGTGGCCCGGAAGCTGCAGCTCATCTTGCAGCAGACCCAGCGGCTCAATGCCGTCATCCAGAAGGTCCGCCACGTCACCCGCCTTCCGGAACCCCGTTTCGAGTCCGTACATATCGGCGATCTCCTGAATGAAACCCTGCCTCTGATCGAACCGCTGATCCAGAAAACCGCCGTTGGATTTGATATCATGGTGCCATCTGGCATACCGCCGGTTTACATCGACCGCGACCGCATGCAGACGGCTCTTTTCAATCTGATCGACAACGCCTTGGAGGCCATGGATGGATCGGGCCGAATCACCGTTACCGTTCGCAGCGACGGAGACAATCGAGAGGTGACTGTCACCTTCGAGGATTCGGGATCGGGCATCCCAGCAGGAGTACTGGAAAGGGTCTCCGAACCTTTCTTCAGCACCCATGAAAACGAGGGCCTCCGCGGCCTGGGGCTGGCCATTGTCCAAGACATCCTCAAGGCGCACGGCGGCCGTATGGAGATCGAGAGCGCACCAGGGGAAGGAACCCGCGTGATCCTTCACTTGCCCGTTGCCGACGGCGCGTCGGAAACGACGCTGTCAGACGATGTTCCATTCCTAAACAGGCCGTAGCGCTGGATTTTGGCGCGCAGCGTCTTGCGGTCGAT
>JAFGIO010000071.1 GCA_016929555.1 Deltaproteobacteria bacterium
CCATACGATGAAGACCCATCCGGCCATGTTGCTCAGGGGATCCTTGAGGGCGATGGCGAGACCCGCCGAGAGCAAGCCGAAGAATGTTGTCAGCGAGCCGATAAACTCGAACCAAATGCGGCCGATGACCAGGACGCCTGCCAGAAACACCAGCGTTGATGATGTTTTTTGCCATTGATAGCGCAAAGCGGTATCTTCGGTTCGCCGAAAGACCAGCCTCAGGAAGAATCGCAGCGCCAGCCAAAGCAGCAGGATGATGACGAGTGAGGCCAGCAGCTTGCCCTGGACGGTCGAACTCAGGGTGAGGCTGTTGAGCAGCGTCTGAAAGACTCCACCTTCCCTCATGGCATTGATATCAGGTTCCATCTATCCCTCCGGTATAGGGATTCGGAGAGTTTCCCGTCAAATCGGTTGCTGTGATTCCTTCGATTCGGCAGATATAGGCCCCGATCACCGTAAACAGTTTTTCATCGAGGCATCCGTTGTCTTCGCTGAATTTCTCAACCGGATCAAACCCTGACGAGCTTTGCCATGGCGCCGATGGTCCGGCCGGCCGGCAGAAGGTGGGGTAGGCCTGCCCATTCGTGAAACCACCCTTCAAAGACTTCTATGCTTTTCCAATGGGAGCTCGGGATTTTCCTCGATCTTGACCTCGAATTTCGGCGTCTCCACGATATGAACGGTCATCGAAGCGATGCCCACACGCCCGTCCGTCTTGTCGATTTCTTCGAGGATTCTCGTGAAGATCCTGTCTTTGACGGCGCGCCGGTTCTTGAAATCAACGATGTACCTGGCCGTGAACTCGATCCAGTTGTCGTTGGCGGCGATCATGATCACGGGATCCAAGACGGCATTCTCGATCAGGTACTTTTCGACCATTCTTTGCCACGTTCTCCGGGCGCCCTGCGTGTAATCGCCAACGATTTCATCGACGACTCCCTTGATGATGTTCCTGGCGAGATGATAATCCGTCCCGTACTTGATGGGCAGGGTGATCTCATCCCACAGAAAGGGAAAATCGCCGGAATAATTCAAGACGGGTTCCTTGAAGACAAAGCTGTTGGCCACTTGCACGATGCGGCCCGAGTATTGATCCCCCTTAACCCACTCACCGATCTCCATCAGGGTGGTTCGCAGAATACCGATATCGATGACGTCGCCCTTGATTCCGCCCAATTGCACGCGGTCGCCGGTCTTGTAGAAGTCGCCGAAGGAGATGGCGAGCCATCCCGCCAGACTTACGATCACCTCCTGAAGGGCGAAGGCGATGCCCGCGCTGGCAATTCCGATGATCAGGGTCAATTTTCCCAGGCTGTCGCTGAACAGGGCCGCGACGATGAGAACGATCAGTACATATCGGATCGTCGATGCGCCCCTGTGCACCCGATACCTTGTCCCGGTATCGCTGATCCTGGCGAGGGAACGCTTGAACAGGACCATTGCCATATGGAGGATCAGGATCAGGAAAACGACCGCTCCGATTTTCGTAACCAGGGGGTTATTCAGCCACTTCACGATAGTTTCGAAGTTCATGGCAGGCATCTCCACGAAGAAAAACCGATTCTCTACAGGGAAGATCCTCCAAGGGAACTCGACGCGTCATCATTGCTTTTGCGATAGGAAAGCAGGCTGTGAGAAATCCAACCGATGACGAAACCGAAAAGAACGATGAAAAAAATCAGCAGGGAGAGCGACAAGGACGCGCGCCATATAAGGAAATGGACATCCACAGCGGCGGCGTTCTGAACGATGAAAACGGCGGCAAGGCACGCGAAAAAGACGGATATACCGAAACGGGCAGACATGGGCTTCTCCTTTCGGATAGCGGATGCTTCATTTGCTGGTACAGCTCGACCGCGGCCGATGTGTACCTGATGACCGCAGTGTCTTCGATGCGTATCGATGACGAATGGAACGGTTTGCGCGTTATTATAAAACGATCTTTGACGGTTTTGCAACGACCATCGACGGCATCGACGGCAGAATGCACTGGGCATGGCGGGACAGACTGCCTCAAACAAGCCGTCAACATGTCCATGATGGTTTCAAGATGCACGCCGAAGGCAGCCAAATCCAAATTGCACTTCTCACAGATGTCCAGGGCGAAGCTATTTTCCTGTTTTCTTTAAAGTTTCATTCCACTTGGCGAGTTGATCAGCGTGGTTTTTCGCCAGCTCCGTATCATCG
The DNA here is from genome assembly GCA_016929555.1 of Deltaproteobacteria bacterium. GTDB lineage: Bacteria > Desulfobacterota > Syntrophia > Syntrophales > JAFGIO01 > JAFGIO01. The sequence continues at coordinate 2,188 of JAFGIO010000071.1, forward strand.
CCTTCGATGGTGACGGCGTTGATCTTGTCCTGCTGGACGATGCTGTCCACCACGGCCTGATCGCTTGCTTCCAGTACAGCGCCAAAGACGGTGTGTTTTCCGTCAAGCCATGGGGTGGGTTCGTGGGTGATGAAGAACTGGCTTCCGTTGGTGTTGGGGCCGGCATTGGCCATGGAGAGGATTCCCGGCCTGTCATGCCTGCACTTGTCGGAGCACTCGTCCTGGAAGCGGTAGCCGGGGCCGCCGGTCCCGGTGCCATTGGGACACCCTCCCTGAATCATGAAATCGGCTATCACCCTGTGAAAGGTCAGACCGTCGTAAAATCCCCGTTTCGCCAAGTTGATGAAATTGAGAACGGTGAGCGGTGCCTCATCAGGGAATAGTGTGAGTCTCACGTCGCCCTTTGTGGTCTGGATTGTTGCCTGCAAGGGGGCGTATTTCATCTTTCCTTTTCCTTTCGGTGGTTTTTTTGTGCGGGAGCTTAGAGGTTCTTTGGGACTTTGTCAATGTCGAAGGTTCATTGTCGAAAGTCCATTGCAATGCCTGATCCTTCCAACGCGAGGGTTTCAACCCGCAAGACCGATTATGGACGGCTGTTGCGCCTTCCATCTTCGATTAAAATCGTCACCTCAGAAAGAGATGATCCGGGCGACGAGAATCCCCGAGCGGCGTCTATCGGCGGCCAGATAGGCGTGCAGGGTCTCAGGGGAAATAACGACGGAACCCGCCTTGCGGGATGCGTGAAGAAGATGCAGGTGTTTTCCTGTCCGGATCGCGAGACCCGCGTGGAGGCAATCCAGGCCGTCCTGATCCGTAAGGACGGCGATCAGATCGCCCCCGGCGATCCCGCTTTCAGCTGCGTTCAGGGCGTTTCCGGGGATTTCGTGGCGGACTCTGCGTGAAAGGCGCCTTTCCGTTTCCTTCATTTCCCTGTAATTCGCTTCCTCCTGGAGAGCGGAATAGTGCTGTCGGTTCATTGTCATATGATCGATCCTCTTCCGGAATCGCCTCCCTCCAAGTTCGCAGGTCCTATCCTTCAGAATGCCACGTTGCATGTTTTCATTGATCCAGTCGGTGAAGTAATGGAGACGGGAGGAATAGCCGTCGATCCGTCCCTGCCGGTAACGGACAGCCCGCAGGGCCGTCATATAGGCTGGAAAACCGGTTCTGCCTTTCCACGCCAGACCGGCAAGAACCAGGGCGTTTTCGACAAAGGTAAAGCAGTCGAACGCCCTGAGGTTGATCACCAGGGTTTCGGGCCTGTGTTCAAGGGGGGCGTCGATATAGGGAGCGCCCAAGAAATGTTTTCCTGCAGAGATCACCAGTTCCTGGAGATTCCGTCCGGTCCCCGCTTCGCTTCCGAGAATCTTCATGAGATCCCTGAAGATCGTGCGGTCTAAAGGATCGCAGATCATCTTGTCTTCTCCTCGATACGGTTATAAAAGAGATCAGCCGATAATACCTTCAGAAATCGTTCCGTTGTTTCCCGGTTAAGCGAGACCTCTTCGTAAAGCGCCCGGATCAGGCCGGCATCGAGGCGGTGGAAATCCTGCTCCCTGGGGGTGATGATGACCCCTCCCATTTCGACGGCAGCCGGTGCGATGACCAAGCGCGCCTCTCCTTCCCGGTAGAAGACGTCCGGCCGGTGCTTCCGACGCGGGAAAATAACGATCCGCCAAATTCCGTCGAGAAACCGGACAAGGAGGTTCAGCATGGGCTCGTTACGGGGCGGGTCGCCGGGGGAAAGGAACCCGGCGAGGGTCGAAAGGATGCGTCTGAAGGCAGCAGCCATCGCCGGCCGGTCGCAGCCTTCGAGAAGCCAGATTTCCCTCCCGAATCCTTCCAAACAACCTAAAGTTACCCCGTCCATGTTCCGCAGCCGTTTCCCTGATTCCGAGCGGGGCAGATCGTTTTCGATCGGCAGCGACCCGGCCGGAATCATCTGAAAGTGGAGATGGTCAGGCGCGGAGGCGCCGCACCGGGGCCCGTTGTAAAACGCATTGAAGCGGGGCGCGAGATCCTCCGCAAGGTCCATAAAATCCTCAATATGCTCCTCGATACTTTGGGGAATGTGGCTGAGGTGGACGACGGTGAAGTGCCCAGGAAAGATCGGTGCCGGATTGCAGAGAATAAGATAGCTCTCCCGGTAGAGGACCGCCTTTTGAGCATTCGGAAGGTTGGCCGGACAGAGGAAGCATGCCCGTCTATTCAGGGATTCGGAATCGACGAGGGCGGTGCTGCTCGTCATTCTTCGAGGGTTGAACTGGACCGATACGGAAAAGCCGCCGCAGTCGATTTCCCGCTGCCGGATTTCCTTGAGATCGCCGTAGGCTTCGGAAAGTGCAGGCCAGGAAACCTTCTGCCGTCCCAGAAAATCGTGGACAAGCTTGTCGAGGGAGGGACGACCGCTGCCGGGATGGAAGACCGCTTCGATCTTTTCCGTCATTGCCGAAACAGGGAATGATAGATAGGCCCCTTCTCTTGCCTTGATTCCTTCCAGTGACATCACGGTTGCGCCTCCCGATTCCTCTTCTGCCTTGCCAGGATCTCAAGGGTTCGTATCGTGTCCTTGAAGGCGTCGTTCCGGTTGGCCTCGTAGATGGACAGGTCCGCATCCGTGTTTCCAGACCAGCGCCGGCAGAGATAGAGGCTCTCATAGATACGGCCGATTCGATACCGACGGGAAATCCGTAGGGCCAGGGCATAGTCCTCGCCATAGCTGACGTTCAAAAAGCCGATCTTGCGGATCAGCGCCGTGTCAAAGGCCCGGGGGGCGCCGAATCCGTTCACCCGGAGAGCGTTGTTCGGGCCGTTGTCGTCGGTCCATTCCCGGTGAGCGACGAGCCCCGGGGGGATCATCTCGAAGCATTCGTCGACGAGGGTGTAGGCGCCGACGACCATGGCGAATCGCCCCTGCCTGAGGAATGACACGAGCTGTTGGAGCGAATCGGGACCACTGTAAAGATCGTCCGAATCGAGCTGGACGGTCCAGCGCCCGCAGGAGGGCAAGGCGATTGCCTCGTTCCAGCATCCCCCGATTCCCAGGTCTGTCCGGGCCGGCACATGGTGGATCACCTTTCCGGTTCTGGACAGTTTGGAAAGGGCCTTCGCGGTTCCATCGGTTGAATGGTTGTCCACGACGATAACGTTGAAGGGGAAATCGGTCTTCTGGTCGAGGGCGCTCCGCACGGCTTCGGCGATCGTTGTCGCACGGTTCCGCACAGGGATAACGACACTTGCTTCCACGGGGAAGCGCTTCCGGATCGTCGGCGGTGGCTCGAAAGGGGGCCCGATCCAGGCATCGATGCGCTTCAAATGCGCCGTCACCGCGGCCTCCATTTCCTGTTGAGCGGCCTGGTTGTCTGGATCGACATAGGAAAAGAGATCGAGCGCAGGCGGGGATATTCCAGCCCGGCGGACCGTGAAGAGAGTCTCCGGTAGGTGAAACAAAGGCCCTTCGAGGGAAAGCTTGAGCCGTAGGTCGTAAAGTCCTGCATGGCGGCAGTCTGCAACGGCGCCGTGGCGCCTGATGGCCTTTCTTACGGTCCTGGTGGAAAATAACTGGGCAGGCCCGAAGTCGAAAGTATCGCGGAGACTGCCCGGCTGGTGGTCGTTCACGGGATGAAGCCGGCATCCTCCTGCGCCTTCTTCCCAATAGTCTGTGTAGACCATTCCCGCCCCACGGATTTGGGCCGTTTCGAGCAGCCGCTCAAGAGCCCGGGAACCGGCTTCGACCTCATCGCCATCCCGGATCAGCAAAAAGAAGCCTGTCCGGATCTCTTCGATCAGTTCGTTCCAGGTCCTGCCGTCGTAGAACGATGGCGCCCTGCGGGCCTCGCACTTCGGCAGCGACGGCGGACGCTCGTCGCCGTGAATGACGATGATCCGTCCGACGGAGGACGACTCGATCAACGGCTCAACCATCCGGCGGAAACCTCTTCCGGTGCGGTAGGGCATGATGGCGGTGATCCGGTTCATGACTAACATTAAGCGGATTTCGGGGGTAAAATCAAGGGGGAAGCGGCAAGAGCACCCAGACATCTTTCGATCAGCTCGCGCAGACACGATAGATCGTCATTAGACGAAGCGGTCTCGGAAAGGTGATCGAGCGCGCGGGGGATGTGAAATAGAAAGACTCGTCTGCCCTGCCTCAGTCCCAGAAAGCCGAAGGCGCCGAGGGCCTGCAGGAGGCGCTGGACGGCGGCCTCCCGGAAGGGCGTCACCATCTCCGTCCATTCCAGTCCCTGTGACGTCGTCTCGGCATAGTGCTTCAGCAACTGAAGCCGCTGCTCCTGTGAGAAGCTTACATAGGGATCGTACAGGAGCGAGGCGACGTCGTAGAGGGAACAGCCGGGACGCAGGCCCTGAAAATCAATCCAGACCGTCGCGCCGCCGCGCACCATGACATTCTGCGATTGAAGGTCCCGGTGGATGAGGCAGGGAGGCATCTGCATGATGCGCTCCGCAAGGGCCTGCAGCTCCGTTTCGAGGCGCGAGGCGAAAACAGGCTCCAGGGAAAGGCTGCAGACGCCCTGGACGAAATGTTCCCGGAAATAATCCCTTTCCCATCGGTACAGTTCGGGGCAAAAGGCGGGCATAAGTCGGACAACCTGCGAGGGAAAATCGATGATCGGGAAGGCGTGAAGCCTTGCCGCCGTATCCAGGGTCATACGGTATAGCGCCGCCCTGATGTTCCAGGGCGCATCGCGCAGCGACCACAGGTCCTTTTCGCCGAGGTCCTCCATGAGAACGAAACGTCCTTCGGGATCGTGGTCGAGGATCTCGGGTACGGGGATTCCGATACCTTTGAGAAAACGGCCGATATCGACATAGAGGGCGTTCTCCTGCCGCTGGAGGCCGTAATGCATCAGGACAATGGTTCGATCGCCGGTCCTGCAGCGGAAAAAGGTCCGGTCGGAACCTCCCGGGCGGATCCCTTCCAAAGCAAGGGGCACCTTTTCATCGAGATTCAAAACCTTGCGAACGAAATCAAGGGCGTTCTCCGGAAGCCCTTTCATGGCAGGTCCTCCGAAGGGGCTTGAATGCTACAGGCGATCCGCTCGTACTCCTCGATGGTTCCGAGGTTGTGCCATCGCCCCTCGTCAATCACCACGCCCCGAATGCCGCCTTTTCCCTCTTGAATCACCCGGAGCCATGCCTCGACGACCGATTCCGCCCGACCTGCCTGGAGCCTCCTGAAGAAGGATTTCTCTGCGATGTAGATCCCTGCGAACTGGCACAACCGACCGCCCGTCCTCCCGAGGACGTGGCGAAGATCGCGGACCGCTCCCCACTCATCGAGGGATACGTTGCACAAAGGGCCGTCGCTCCGCAGGCCGAGGGTTACCTCGGAGCCGCCCTCCTCGTGGGCTTCGATGAGCGGTTTCAGGGGCAGGTCGGTGAGGATCTTGCCGTTGTAAACGAAGAGCCTTTTGTCGCACGTCAGAAGATCTTCGATGTTTTTCAATCCCCCGCCCGTGTCGAGAAGGACCGGCTCGTAGCGGAGTGTAACGGGGACACCCCGCCATCGGCCGTCAGGAAAGGCCTTCTCGTAAGCCTCCGGGCAGTGATGGGTGTTGATGATGAAGCGCTCCACGCCCGCCTTGCGGAGGTGCTCCATTACGTAGTGGATCATCGGCCGCCCGCCCGCGGGCAGCAGCGGCTTGGGACATTTTTCCGTCAGGGGGCGCAGGCGCCGGCCGAGACCGGCACCGAGGATGAAGGCCGTGCGAATAGGTTCCGGACGCGTCATCATTGCCTCCCTGAAGCTTTTCTGCGGCCCCTTGGCTCCGATTGATGAAGAAAAAAAATATTCATTGCTGCTTCCTCCCGAAGGCCGGGTCGATTTTCACAAGGGCTGCGACGATGAAACCGGGAATCGTCGAAAAAAGGATCCAAAGAAAGAAATTAGGATAGCCCAGCGCTTCCTGCAGCCAGCCGCTGAACATGGCGGGGATCATCATGCCCAGGGCCATGAACCCCGTCGAAATGGCATAGTGAACGGTCTTGTAGGGTCCCTCGGAGATCATGATCATCACCAGGGTATAGGCCGTGAATCCGAATCCGTAACCGAACTGCTCGACCGCCACGGCGAGATTGATGACATGAAAATTCGTGGGCATCGCCCGGGAAAGATAGATGAAGACGAGATCGGGCAGGTGCATGGAAAAAACCATGATCCACAGCCAAAACTTCAACCCCCGCAGGTAGACCGCGTATCCCCCCAGCAACCCTCCCAGCATGAGGGCGATGACACCGACGGTGCCGTAGATGATGCCCACCTCGCTGGTGGACAGGCCGAGCCCGCCCCTTACAGGGGGATCGAGGAGGAAAGGGGCCACCATCTTGACGAGTTGGGCCTCTGCGAACCGGTAAAAGAGAAAGAAGGCAAGCACGGCAAGAATGTCCTTCCGTTGGAAGAAAACGATGAGGCTGTGGAAGAGGTCGCTGAAGAGGCTGCGCGAGGAGTCACGGAGGGCAGGTCGGTCGTTTTTCGATAGGGGAATGGCGAACAGGTGGTAGAGAAAGAGGGATGAAAAGATGGCGGCGACGATGAAAAAGGCTATCGACCAGGCCGTAGCGACATCGAATCCGCGATTTTCCAAGGATCCTGCCAGGACAACGAGCCCGCCCTTCGTGGCGATGGTGGCGATCCGGTAAAAGGTGGTCCGAACGCCCACGAATGCGGCCTGGTGGTCCTGGGTCAGGCCGAGCATGTAGAAGCCGTCGGCGGCAATGTCGTGGGTGGCCGAGCTGAAGGCCATGATCCAGAAGAAGGCAAGGGTGTAGCGAAAGAAATCCGGTGCGGGAATCGTAAGGGCGACAGCGCCTAGAGAAGCGCCGATGAGCATCTCCATGGTGAGGATCCAGAAACGTTTCGTACGGAACATCTCCACGACAGGGCTCCAGAAGGGTTTGATGACCCAGGGCAGATAGAGCCAGCTCGTGTACAGGGCGATGTCCCTGTTGGAGATGCCGAGTCGCTTGTAGAGAATCACGGAGACCGTCATCACCATCATATAGGGAACCGCCTCGGCGAGATAGAGGGACGGAACCCAGGTCCAGGGACTCCGGTCGGTGGGGCGCGTCATCATCGATAGCGCCTTTCAAGGGAGGTACCGGGGAAATAGTGGGCAAGGATGGCTTCCGTTGAAAATCCCCGTTGCGCCATGACGGCGGCGCCGATCTGGCACAGGCCGACGCCGTGCCCCCAGCCGCCGCCGTGAAAAACGAAGCGTTCCGGTACATCGGACGTACCGCCCTCTGCCTGCACCGTGAAGGCGCTGCTGTACAGGTGGCTCTGAGAAAGCACGCGACGGATTTCCAGCTCCTTTCCTATTTCGAGGGTCCGGCGGGAACCGACGATCCTCAGCCGGTGGATCCTGCCCGAAGGACCTCGTGCCAAAGGCAGGATCTCGTAAAGTGTGCCGATTTCCCTTTGCGATTTGTCCTCGATGATTCTTTCCAGGTCACGGCGGCTATATACGAGACGCCAGCGGAAGAAGTCCGCCGTCTCCCGGTCATAGTCGGGCAGAATCCGGGCCAGGAAATCGCTGTCCTCGGTTGCGCAGTAGACGTCCGGTCTGGAGAGAAGCCAAAGCCGCGCCTTCTGCTCCGTGTCCGCAGTGTCGAAGATGTCCGGCCCATCGGAGACGGAAACGAGGTAAGGCACATCGATGTCTTCCCAGGCGGTTCCAAACCGTTCCGTGAGACCGCCGCAGGCCTTGTGAAACCGGGCATCGCACACTTCGCCCCGCCAGGTCAGGAAGATTCCACTGGTCTCCCTGACTGCCTCCGCAGCCCTGCCTCGCAAGGAGATGCCCTGGTAGCGCTGGCAGTGGTCGTCGGCACAGACATCGAATTGTTCATGGTCCTGCCGGTCGTACCAGCGGATGATCTCCTCTTCCCCCTGAATATGCCTGACAGAGGCCGGGGGTGTTACCGACGGGCGTGCCTTCCTCAGGAGCATCGCTGCCAGCCAGCTCCGCGAGACGATGGCCTGGGCCTTCAGAAACTCGCCCGGAGCCGTCCCGCTCATTTCCGAAGAGATGACGCTGGCAAGATAGGACTCGATCGGCAACGTGTTGACGGCCGTTACACCGCCGCCCCGTCCGGCGATAAAGGTCAATGCCCCTTCGAATCTTTCGGTTCGCCTGCGTTCCCAATGGAAGTTCCGCCCGATCGACACGGACTCCAGGGAGAAGGTTGCCCCTTCGGAAGGTATACAATGAATCGATGGGTGGCGCAGGATCTCCCGACCGCTGCCATCCAGGAGCATGACTACGTCACCCCCGGCAATGGCACGGAATGGTCCGTTCAGAGGTTTCCCCCCCGCTACATGGAAGGAGCCGTAAAAGCTCCCGGCGATCGCTTCGTCGTTCTCGCAGACGCCGACGGTGATGTTTGGCTGTTCGTTCATTCTTTTTCTTGGCCGGTTATGCCGTCTTGTTAGCAGGATTCCGTCAATCTTTCAATCGGGATGAATGCGTTAGACTTAGAAATCCACCCTCTTTTCCTTTCCAAGAAAGAAGGAATCCAATGGTTTTATGCCTACTACGTCAGAGCTGGACTTACGCATTCGCCGGGATGAAAGCATTTTTTGAGGCATTGCGAAACCGTCAATCAAGCAGGAAAAAAGATGGGAAACAAGACGGTACCTGCGAAAAAGGGTCTTTCTCCTTGGGAAAATCGACAATACATGCTATGGGAGACCCACAGGTATATACGCTTTTATACCGGGAGGACCTCGTGTTGAAGAGATTCAGAGAGGCCGCAAAGGCAGCTCTTGCGGTTTGCCTTCTGCTCATGGCACTTGGAGCGTGCTGCTATATGACGCCTCAAGCGCAGGCAGAAAAAGACAAAGCCGATGCCCCCAGGATGGAAAGGATGGTCGCCCCTGCCTTGATACCCGGGACACGCTCGGAAATGAACTCGGCGGGTTTCTGGATCGGTCTGCACCCCTTTCCCGACAGGGTTATCTTAAACAGAGACGAGATCAGGGAATTGAATGGGGACATCCGAAAGGGTTTGAAGACCACCCACGATCTTGCCTCCTATCCCATGGCGGCACTCGGCGGCGATCTTCGCGAGGCCTTGACGCGGGATCTGTCTTCCATCGGCGCCATGACATTGTACCTTTCGAATGGGGATTCGGTGGATGGTGAGCTGCTTTCCGGCATCGAAAAGAACATGGGCATTGAAGGGATTCCCCAGGACATCAAGGTAAGGTTCGGTTTTGTCGTCAAGAGCGCCGATCAGCGCCGGCTGCCAACGGCAGAGCGCTTTTACCCGGGAAGGATCAGCAGGGAATTCGACATGCTGCAGGCGGTCGTTTTGGACATCGGCGTGCCGATTGCCGTTCTACATACGAGCGCGGACGGCAATTGGCATTACGTGGTCGCCCCGTACTGTGAGGGATGGATCGCGGATGATCGCATGGCCTTCTGCTCCTCCGAGGCCATGAGGGATTATCTAAACAGGACCCCGTTCATCGTTGTGACCACGGTCAGGGGCGACGTTTACCTCGATCCGGCTCTCACCGATTACTGCGACCGCCTGAAGATGGGCGCCAGATTGCCGATGGTCAAGGAGCATGAAACCCCTGTCATCGAAGTCACCCTTCCCAGGCGGGACAAGGACGGTGCCTGTCTGTTCGTTTCCGGGTATCTGAGAAGAAGGGATACGGCCAAAGGCTTTCTTGCCTACACGCCGCGCAACATCATCCTGCAGGCCTTTGAATTCCTGAACGATCCTTACGGGTGGGGGGATCTGAACGGCGAGCAGGACTGTTCCAGTTTCATCCGGAGGGTCTTCGCAACGACCGGGATCGAGCTGCCCCGAAACTCCCTATTCCAGTCCCGCTCTGGGAAACCGGTTGCCGACTTCAAAAGGGAAACGCCCCTGGAGATGCGGCTCGAGACCTTGAAGGCAAAGGGAATCGGGGGCATGACCCTCCTCTGGATGAAGGGACATATCATGCTCTACCTGGGGATGGTTGACGGCACGCCCTATGCCATCCAGGCCATGTGGAGTTACATGGAGACGGTCGGCCAGAAGGAAGTGATGAAGGTGGTGAACCGGATCGTCGTTACCAATCTCTTCCTCGGGAAGGATACGCGCCACGGTTCCTACATGACGAGGCTTGGGGCTATCCGGAATGTTGAAAAATATTAGGCCGCAACGATGGCGAAACCGTCAGGATTCCGTCTTCGGGATCAATTGATAGGATTCTTCTGCCATGGAGTAATGGTCTGCCTGTCCCTTATCTATATCGCTGCAATGAAACCGTTTTCCGAATTCCTGCTCCGAGAAAAAACCGGAAAACTCGTCGCGAAGTTCTTCGTGGGCCATTAAAATCAAGGCGTCGGCCTTTTCTCTTCTTTCATTGACAATCTTGTAGATTTCATCCCGATCGAGGTCTCCCACGGGATCGTAATGGTCGCTGTCGGCGGCATACCAGAGACAGGGGATCGCTTCGATCCGCGCCGCCGTCTTGAGGTGTTGCGCCAGTTGTTCCGAGCTGTCCAGGGCCCTTGGGGCCGTGGACGATATGATGTAGACGCTGTCGCCGTTGAGGATCTCCTTTATCGCCCGTCCAAGCGCTGCTATTTGCTGCTGACCCAGTTTGTTCAGGCGCCCCCCCAGGTAGTAAGCGCCATGTCTTGCTATAAAAAAATGTTTCATATACTATCCCCGGTGAAGTAAAGTGGCATCTCCCTATACATCTCCTTTGCCGTTGATGCAACGGTTATTTTGAGTTGCTGTGGCGCATTTTTCGTGGGGGGATGACGCTTGTTAAAGGAGGAACTAGATCTGAGAACCCTGGACGATGACACCATTTCCGAAGATTGTTCTCGAACCTCCGATGCGGCGGAGGCGTGGTGGTTCCTGTTCATCGCTGGCGACATGATCGTTATGGAACGGGGCGGGGTGATATCCGTTCCCCTTGCAGCAAATCCCACAGCCCTTGGACTGCAGGGGGGAAGGGAATGGCACCTCGGGACGCTCGACGGACACCGCTGCTATGGCGCAGAGATTGGGATAAATATGCCTATTCCCGATGGAATGGCTGCCTGGGGTCTGAGGGATCTCTACGAACATCTTGATAAATCCCATCATAGGATTGCGATGAAGGCGTCCCATATGATCGAATGGGACAGGACGACGGGTTTCTGCAGCCGCTGCGGTACGGAAACGAGACGCGCCGAGGGCGTCGTCGCCAAAGAGTGCCCGGCCTGCGGGTTTTTGATGTTTCCCCGCCTATCGCCTGCGGTCATCGTCCTGATCGAAAGGGACAACAAGCTGCTCCTGGCCCGGGCGAGGCGGTTCAAGGCGGATGTGTACAGCGTCCTGGCGGGTTTCGTCGAGCCGGGCGAGACGCTCGAAGAGACGGTGAGGCGTGAAATCGAGGAAGAGGTGGGCATTCGGGTCAAGAACATCCGCTATTTCGGCAGCCAGCCCTGGCCCTTTCCCGATTCGCTGATGATCGGCTTTACGGCGGAATACGAGTCCGGAGAGATTCGGATCGAGGAGGAGGAGATCGTCGATGCCGGCTGGTTTGAGCCGGACAGCCTCCCGAACATACCCGGCAAGATCAGCATCGCCAGGCAGTTGATAGACTGGTTCATCGAAGGGAAGTCCAAGGGAGCTTCAAAAACCCCCTTGTGAGTTCATCAATGATCTGTTCAAGGAGAGGAAGGATGGAAAAAACGGAAATCATCGACAGCGCAAGTGCTTCCATTAGAACCGGAGAGGAACTCGATACGGCAAAACTGGATCGGTTCATGAAGGAGGCCGTTCCGGGATTGAAGGGGGAGTTGATCTTGAAGCAATTCCCCGCGGGACATTCCAATCTGACCTACCTGCTCGAATACGGCGAAAAGGAGTTCGTCCTTCGCCGGCCGCCCTTCGGACGCAAGGCCAAGAGCGCCCACGACATGGGGCGGGAATACCGCGTCCTGACGGCCCTGAAGCCCGTCTTCCCCTACTGCCCCCAGACCTATGCCTACACGGAAGACCTGGAAATCATGGGCTGCCCCTTCTACGTCATGGAGCGCGTCAAGGGCCTCATCATCCACAGCGAACTCCCGCCCGGCGTTTCCTATACGCCCGAGCAGGGCCGAAAACTCCTGGAGAACCTGGCCGACGTCCATATCGCGCTCCACAACGTCGATTACAAGGCCGTGGGCCTGGAGGATTTCGGCAATCCGACGGGTTACGTGAAGCGGCAGGTGGACGGCTGGATCGACCGTTTTCGACAGGCCAAGACGGAGGATGTCCCCGACGCCGAAGACATCATGAAATGGCTCGTCGAGAATATGCCTCCCGATTCCGGGAGGGCCTCCGTCATTCATAACGATTACAGGCTGGATAATTCGGTCGTCGACGCCGACAATCCCCTGAAGATCATCGCCGTTCTGGACTGGGAAATGGCCACGATCGGGGATCCCCTGATGGACATCGGCAACAGCCTGACCTTTCGTATGCAGGCCGATGATCCCGAAGAGATGCAGGGTACGGATATCCTGCCCCCCGGCGTCCGTTTGACCCAGAGTCGAAAAGAGATGGTGGATTATTACAGCCGCAAATCCAGCTTTTCTTTCGACAGCGTCAATTACTATTACTGCTTCGGGCTGTTCCGTCTGGCCGCCATCATTCAGCAGATCTACTACCGCTTCTACCACGGGCAGACCAGGGACGAGCGGTTCGCGCCGATGAGCGAGGCCGTCGCGATGCTCTTTCAGAAGGCCGTCCGGGCGATCGAACAACCGGAGTTTTAAAGACAGCTCGTGCAGACGGCGAAACAACCGGGTGTCCGAATACCGACGCCCGATGTAGGCGAAAAGTCGGACTTCGAAAAAAACCATTCCCGGAGGAAAGCATTGACATAGCGACGATCCCCCCGGTTCAAACGCCTCTGACTGGAATCCGTCCGATGACGAACCCGATGCGGCTATCCGTTCCTGTGCTCGTAAAGATGTACATCCGTCTGCGGATATGGAATGGAAATGCCCTGGGCATCGAACTTTTTTTTCACCGTTTCGGTTACATCGAAATAGACGCCCCAGTAGTCCGAACCTTTTACCCATGCCCGCAGCAAAAAGACAACGCTGCTGTCGGCCAGCGCCTTTACAAAGATCACGGCTTCGGGTTCTTTGAGGATTCTCGAGTCATTCTTGACGATATCCAGGATGCAGCTTCTTACCTTGTCGATATCATCGTTGTAACTCACCCCGAATTCCAGATCGACGCGCCTGGTTTCTTTTGCGGAATAGTTGATGATATTGTCGCCCATCATCTTGGCGTTGGGGATGATCACCACCTTGTTGTCCACTGTGTTGAGGGTTGTCGTGAAGACCTCTATCTTCTCCACCGTTCCGGCTGCGCCGCCGCCTTCGATGTAGTCACCTGCCTTGAAGGGCTTGAAGATGATCATGAGAAATCCGGAGGCGAAATTCGCCAAGGATCCCTGCAGGGCCAAGCCGATCGCCAGACCGGCGGCGCCGATGACGGCTATGAAAGATGTCGTTTGTATGCCGAGCTGGGCCAGGGCGGCTATGACGACGAAGGTGATCAGGGCAATGTAGGTGAGATGTCCGATAAAGGAAACGATGGTCGGATCGACATTCCTCTTCGTGAGGACTTTTGCGGTCATCCGCTGGATGCCTTGCGCGATCCATCGTCCCACGATGAGAATCACCAATGCGGCAATGATCTTGAACCCGTAGAAGGTGGCCATTTCCTCGATCTTTACAAATAACTCATTCATGTTCAATCTCCTTTCTGTAAAGAGGTGCTCGCTGAAGGCCGTCACAGGTATCCTTTGACGATCTGATCACACATGATGGATACGTCGAAGGCTGACTGTTGCATGATTTCCTCGCTGAAAGGAAGGGGTAGGGAGTCCTTTAGATGTATCTTATCGAAGACCTTTTCTTTGGGAACACCTTGATTCAGGCAATCCCGCACCCGGTCCCTCATGGCTTCGAAGTAGAGGCGGACGCCACGGACCGTTTCCTTGCCGCAGACATCTCCATGTCCCGGTATGTACGTTTCTACATCCATCTGCTCGACGCGTTCGAGCAGGTCGATCCACTGGCCGTACCTGCAGTTGGCCGTCACCGGGAGCATCCCCGTGGCGAGATTGTCGCCCATGAAGAGGACCCTCTCCTCCGGAATGTAGATGATGATGGAGGCCGATGAGTGGCCGCCGGTGAAGGACAACTGCAGCGTTACATCGCCGATATACAGGGTGAGTTCCGTGGTAAAAGTGATTTGAGGCAGCACGATTTCGAGATGGTCGAAGACGTCCTTGCGCTGCTCGTGGAGATCGGGAAAGAAAAGGTTGATCTCCTTTTTCAGGTTGTTCTTTAGATAGCCGATCCCTGTAAGGGTTCCCTGATGGGCGATGGTCCGCTTCGAAAGATAGGCGCTGCCGATGACATGATCGAAGTGCTGATGGGTGTAAATGATATGGGCGATATCGAGATCGCTCAGTAGAAATAGCTCTTTGCGCAGTCTATCCGCCTCCTCGGGAAGCATCGGCGTATCGATGAGGATGGGTCCGATCTCTGTGATGACGCAGCCCACATTTGCTCCCGGAAATTCCGTTTCTACATACACTTGCTTTGAGATCTTTCTCACTTTTCGCCTTTTGATTTGTCGGATTCTGAACCGGGCAGCCTCCCCCTGTACATTACCCTTTTCAATATTGACGAGGGCTCAGGGCTTGTCTACGAACTCGCCCTACGTCGTTAGGGTTCCTCCGTCCACATAGATGGAGTGGCCCGTGATGAAGCTGGCTGCATCTGAGGCAAGGAAAAGGACGGAGCCCACGATCTCTTCGGGTTCTGCAAGGCGGCCCTTGGGAATCGCGGTCGTGACATGCTTGGCCACCTCGGGATTCGACCAGATGGGCTTGCTGAAATCGGTCCGTGTCAAGCCGGGCCCCACCGCATTGACATTGATCCCATAGGGGGCCCATTCCCGCGCCATGCAGCGGGTAAGCATCTTCAGCGCCGCCTTGCTGCATCCATAGGAGGCCATTCCCATTTCGGCCTTTTCGGCGCCCACCGTCGTGATGCTGATGATACGCCCCGATTTCTGCTCCATCATATGGCGGGCCACGGCGCGGCTCAGCAGCCAGACCGCCTTGACGTTCGTGTCGAAGACCTTGTCCCAGCCGTCTTCCCTCAGGTCGAGAAGGCTGCGTAAAAAGCTGCGGGCTGCGTTGTTCACCAGGATGTCGATTCTCCCGAATTCCCGGATCGTTGCATCGACCAGATGCTCGATCTGTTCGTTGACGGTCAGGTCTGTCGTTACTGCCAGGGATTTACTTCCCACCTTACGGATTTCGCCTGCGACGCCTTCGATTTCCTGTTGGGTCCGGCTGCATACAACCACAGAGGCGCCGGCGCCGGCCAACCCCAGGGCGATGGCCCGGCCGATTCCCCTGCCTCCGCCGGTAACGATGGCTACCTTTCCGCTTAAATCGAATTTTACCTCGGCCATTCTTCCCTCCCTATTCAATGACGTCGTGACACAGATCGGCCGATCCAAAAGCATCGCAGAGCTCTAAGTCTTGAACGGTTTCGACCGTGTCGTTTTGTTCCTTTTCGATTGGCATGGATAATGAGTCGGTTCTTAGGCTCCTCTTGAAACAGCATCATAGGCTGCTTTCTCGGACGTACCATATCATGATGTGACCGACAGGTCCATAACAACCCTGTCACGGAGTTTTTCTTGACAGGTCCCAAAGGCGTCTGTATGTTGAAACCACTGAAAATCGCCAAGTAGCCTGTATCCCCTAGCAAAACGGAGGTTGGAGGTTGGGTATGTTGAAAGGAAAAAGGGCAGGGGTGCTTCTTGTAGCCGCGGCTGTCGGGTTATGGTTCCTTGCGGCAGGGATATCGATGGCTGAACTCAAATCGCCTGCCGACTTCACCTTCGAACAGGGGAAGACGAGCCCGGGCAAGGTCACATTCAGCCATGGAAAACATATGGTGAATGATATAAAATGCACCGCCTGTCACTTCAGGGTATTCAAGATGAAAAAGGGCAGCGCCGATACGAGCGGCGAGGCCATGCACAACAACACCGCCTGCGGGCTCTGTCACGACGGCAAGAAGTCCTTCTCCGTGAGTGACGAGAACGACTGCGCAACCTGTCACAGGAAGTAGTCAAGAGGCGATATGTACATTCCCATCATTTTAGGGACGGCCCGCATCGGCCGCCAGTCGGAAAAAGTGGCCCGATTCATGCTCGCTGAGGTTCTGAAGTATGGCCTGGAGAGCGAAATCATCGATGTCCGGGACTTCAGGATCGAGGCTACCGACAACACAGAGACGGGCAAACAGGCGAGACGACTGGCGGAGCAGGTTGCCAGGGCCGACGGTTTCATCATCGTTTCTCCGGAATACAACCGCGGCTATCCCGGTGAATTGAAGATGATGCTGGACATGCTTTACAAACAGTACGCCCGCAAGCCGGCAGGAATCTGTGGGGTTTCGAGCGGACCCTTCGGCGGCGCGAGGATGATCCAGCAGTTGAAGCTGGTCTGCCTCGGCCTGCACATGGTGCCCCTGGAGGATGCGATCTATTTCCCCAGGGTAGAGGAACTCTTCGACGATACGGGGGCGATCACCTCGCAAACCCACTACCGGCAGGCAAAGCGTCTGATCGATGCACTGGTCTGGCACGCCGGCGTGCTTAAAGAATAGGGGGACGCCCTTTATATATTTACATTTTTATTTAGAAAACCTGGCAGGATCAAAATAAAAATGTGAAACGCTTTTCCCCCTTTTTCCCTCCTGCATAAAGCTACTCTACTTTTGGAACGAGTTTTGAGTTGCTTCTTTATCAACGATTCCTTGGGGTGTGAATCTTTATTTTTTCAAACGAAAACGATCCATGAGAAAGGCGAAGATCTGAAGGAGGATCGAGCCGTAAATGTAGGTCATGAGGACCGAGGTCAGGACATAGGCCCCGTCTCTCCTCAGCATGAGATAGAGGATGCCTCCGGCAGCCATGGCCAGGAGCGCGGCCGGTCTTCGGATCTGTTGATCGGAGATGCGTTCGGCAAAGAGGTACTCCAATATCTCCTCATCCTCTCTCTCATACTCCGATTGCATCATGGCCAACGCAAAGGCCGCAGCCCGATGGAGGAAAAACAGGATCGAGATCGCGAGTCGGAAAAGCACTTCATCCGTTATTTCCGGAGAGGTATAAGCGGCGTGGATCTGCGTGGCGGTTGCGAATCCGCCCACGAGTGCGAAGATCATGAAAAAGAACCGAATCACATAGTTCAAATCCCGCTTCTGCTCCAGAGACAGGGTTCGGGGGTGCATCGTCTCATATACCAGGCCGGCCAAGGGTAGAATGACCAGGAAGGAGACAATGATAATGCCCCAAGCGAGCGACAATATGCCCAAACCGCAATGGAAGTAGGCGACCAGATGCTCGGTGAAACCGCGGGCGATGACGATCTCATACAGACAATTGGTCCAAAACTCCGACAACCAACCCAGAAATCCCATCAGGATAACCCGATGATGCTCCATCCCAGCCAAGAAGAGGGCGAAGAAGAAGAGAAGCATCTCAGCAAATGTAGTGGAGGGATAGAGAAAGTGGAAGACGGCTCTCAATGCCGTTCCTCTCCAGCTTGAAGATGGGGAGGGTGGTATCCGTTTCGGAGTCATTCGCCCTCCTGAAAGGAACCGGGGCGGCAACAGAGCCTTCGGTTGAATCCAAAACGGGAGGAAGAAACGGCATGCCGCCATGGGTATCCAACTCTCTGAAGGGGATTTGAAGGATCCATCTTCGTATTGGATTGCTGCAATTGAGTTGATATTGTTTGAATGATTATTGAATTGACAAAAGCATCCTCTTCCGCTTAGCGCACTTCGCGAACATAAACGGTCTCGTTTTATGTGTCAAGGAACAACGTAATGGACGAAGAATAAAGAAGTAAGGGGGGGACGCCCTTTATATATTTACACTTGTGTTTTCAGGGCATTGGAAATATCAAATATAAAGATGTAAAGGGCGTCCCCCCTCTACCTCTACTATTTTTCGCTCAGAATCACCGGGATGACGACCAGGCTGAGCAGAAGGCTGACAACGACGAAGGGCCAGCGATAACCCATGCAGGAGGCCATGATTCCCCCAGCCAGGGGACCGAGGGTCATGCCTAGACAGGTCATGGAAGAGGTCAGCCCATAGGCTTTCCCATAGCTTTCCCTGGGAGTGAGTTTTCCGACCAGGGCGTTCATGGTGGGCAGGTTCCCTCCAGCCGCAAGACCGAAAACGATCCGGACGACAAGCAGTTGCTGTATGCTCTGTGCCAGGGCGTGGGCAATCCACATCACAGCGGTTATCAGCAGGCTGAAGACGAGGACCCGTTTATGGCCCTTGCGATCGCTCAGATAGCCAATGCCGGCGGCGGAGATGGAGGCGGCGGCGCCGGTGACGGCGAACAAGAGTCCCGTCGTGGAAGCAACCTTTGTCTTCAGATTCCCGACCTCTTCGATGAACAGCGGTACGATGGGAATGGCAATGTGAATCGAAAAATTGAAGAGGAAGAAGACGGCCATCAAGGAGGCGAATCCCGGCAGGGCAACGATGGTCCGTATACTGCCGCTCTTTTTCAATTCAGCGGCGGAAGGCCGGATGAATTTTTCCTTCGCCCCGATCATTACCAGGATGCCGCCCGCAAGCAGAATTCCTCCCCCCGCGATGAAGGTCAAACGGTAGCCGACAATATCGGCGATGATGCCGCCGATCCACGGTCCCATGGTCATGCCTAGAAAAACGGCGACCTGCATGAGCCCCAATCCGAATCCGAGTTTTGCGCCCGGCAAGACAGAGGAGACGAGCGATATGGATGCGGCGATCGTTCCCGTGAAGGCGCCGTTCAGCAGCCGAAGGATGAGGAGTTGATAGACATTGCCGACTGCCCCCATGGCCATGGTGGTCAGGGCACCGGCGAACATGGCGCGCTCTACCATGACCTTTCGGCCGTAACGGTCCGAAAGCCAGCCCCAGATCGGTGCGAAGATGGTCATGGTGAGGCTTGATGCCGCTCCCAGGATGCCGGCCCAGACGGGTACCAGCTTCTCGTCGGTCACGCCGATTTCACGGACGTAAAAGGGGATGAAGGGCAAAACGAAGCTGAAACCCACGATGGAAAGCAGTTGGGCCAAGAACATGACGCCGAGGGTGGAACGCCAGGTCGAGGTCCCTTCACCGTCCGAGGCGGGGCTTACTGTCGCCGTCGGGTTCATGAAAGGATCCCCTTTGCCTCAGCCTGGATTGCGAAGGAAAGAGGCGGCGTTTTTGAAAATCAAAAGCCCCATCCCTTCCTCCGGAAGTTTTTCTCTGCTCCAGCGGGGATGGTTCGTGTAGTGGAGATAGGCCTCGGGATGGGGCATGAGGCCGAAAATACGGCCCGTGCTGTCGCAGATGCCGGCGATTCCGGCAACGGACCCGTTTGGATTGGCCGGATAATCCATGGTTGCCCCGCCGTAGTCTTCATGGCTGTACTGCAGCGCGATATGTCCGTCCCGGCGCAACCGTTCCAGGGTCTTTTCGTCTTTGGCAATGAATTTACCCTCGCCATGGCGGACGGGCAGATAGAGCCCCGCCATGGAACGGGTGAAGATGCAGGGCGATGCCGCCTCAGCCTTCAAATAGGCCCACCGGTCCTCGAAGCGGCCGGAATCGTTGAAGGTGAGCGTCACATCGCGGCTGCCGTAATTTCCGTCGAACAAAGGCAGAATCCCCAATTTCACCAGAAGCTGGAAGCCGTTGCAGACGCCGAGGATGAGGCCACCCCGGGCAATGAAGCGTCTGAGCTGATCGAAGAGCCGCTCGGCCGTTTCCTTGACACGCACATGGAGGATCCGGTTTGCTCCGGCACTGGCGGCTCCGAGATCGTCTCCGTCGAGGAACCCTCCGGGAAGATTGAGGAAGTCGTAGTCATCCAGCCTTTTTTCGCCTTCTACGAGGTCGCTCATGTGCACGATATCCACCCGGTCAAAACCGGCCAGGCGGCAGGCATGGGCCATTTCCATCTCGCAGTTCGTTCCGTATCCCGTAATCACGATCGCCTTGATCGGGGTTTTCATGATTCAATGCCTCAAAAATCGAGGGGTTGCTGCCAAGCCTTCTTCAGACGTCCGATGTCTTCGTCGATGATGGCGTCCCCTTTTCGTCCCATGACCCTGAGACGTCCCTCGGGAAGCACCTCCCCGATCCTTGCGTGGGTGCAGCCTTTCATGATGAGCTCGAAGCGATTTCTGTCGGCCGGATCGATCGTGACCACAAAGCGGCTCTGGGATTCGGAAAAGAGCAGGGTGTCGTCACGGTCGATGCCCACGGCGGGTACGGAGGAGAGATTCACCGAGAGACCCAGTCCGCCGGCAAAGGCCGTCTCGGCTATGGCGACACCCAGTCCGCCGTCGGAGCAGTCGTGGCACGATGCCAAGATCCCCCTTTCCATGGCCCGGCCCAGGGCCCTGTAAAGCTTTCGGGCTGCCGCTACCCGGACGCGGGGGACGCGCCTGCCGATTGTTCCGTGCAGGGCATACCACTCCGATCCGCCCAACTCGTCGTAGGTCATCCCCAGGACATAGACGAGGTGGCCCGCCGTCTTCGCGTCCATCGTGACGGCCCGCCGGACGTCCTCCATCGTCCCGAGTGTGGAAAAGAGCAGGGTAGGGGGGATGGAGATCTTCGTGTCCCCGATATGATAGTCGTTTTTCATGCTGTCCTTGCCGGAGATGCAGGGAACGCCGTAGGCCTTCGTGACGTCGTAGAGGGCCTGGTTGGCCCGGACGAGTTGTGCCAGCTTGTAGCGGCCGTCGGGCGTTTTCTCGGACTGGACGGGGTCGCACCAGCAGAAATTGTCCAATCCTGCGATCCGGCCGAGCCGGCCGCCCACGGCGATGGTGTTGCGAACGGCCTCGTCGATGGCGCAGGCGGCCATGTGATAGGTGTCGATGTCGCCATAGCGGGGGCAGATGCCGTTGGCCACGATGACCCCCTCGAAGGAATCGAGCAGCGGCCGGATGACGGCGGCGTCGCTGGGGCCGTCATTGGCGGCCCCCACCAGGGGCTTGACGACGCTTCCGCCCTGGACCTCATGGTCGTACTGCCTTACGATGGATTCCTTGCTGCAGATATTGAGCCTGCCCAGCATGGCCACAAGCGCCTCGCCCATGTCGGCGGGTTCGGGAAGAGGGGTTTCTATCAGGCGGGGCGGTTTCCAACGGGCCTCCAGCTCCATCCGGGGCAGTCCCTCGTGGAGAAAGTTCATACCGAGGTAGGCGACCGTCTTTTCGCCGTATCGGACGTGGAACCAGCCGGAATCCGTATAGCGGCCGATGGCGGTGGCCTCGACATCCATCTTCCGCGCGAGGGAGAAGAAGGACTCTGCCTTTTCCGGGGGAACGGCTAACGTCATTCGCTCCTGGGATTCGGAAATAAGAATCTCCCAGGGGTCGAGACCGGCGTACTTGAGAGGGGCCTGCTTCAGATCAATCTCGCAGCCGCCGGACAAGCGTGCCGTTTCTCCGACGGAAGAGGAGAGGCCGCCGGCGCCGTTGTCGGTGATGCAGCGGTAGAGTTCCCGGTCCCTGGCCCCGAGGAGAAAATCGGTCATCTTTTTCTGGGTGATGGGATCGCCGATCTGAACGGCCGTCACGGGCGAGCCCTCGTGAAGCTCTTCGGAGGAGAAGGTCGCACCGTGAATGCCGTCCTTCCCGATGCGGCCGCCGCACATGACGACCAGGTCCCCCGGCACGATGACCTTTCTGTGCGTCGGTACGCCCCCGATGCGGGCGGGCATGATCCCGCCCGTTCCGCAGTAGACGAGGGGCTTGCCCAGGTACCTCTCGTCGAAGACGATGCAGCCGTTGACGGTGGGGATGCCGCTTTTATTGCCGCCGTGTTCGACGCCTTCCCGGACGCCCTCGTAGATCCTGCGGGGGTGGAGGATCCGTTTCGGGAGTTGCCGATCGTAGGTGGGTGGGGCAAAGCAGAATACGTCGGTGTTGAAGATGAGCTTCGCCCCCAATCCGGTGCCGAAGGGATCGCGGTTCACGCCCACGATCCCCGTCAGGGCGCCGCCGTAGGGATCCAGGGCGGAGGGGGAGTTGTGGGTCTCCACCTTGAAGACGAGATTGTAATCGTCGTTAAATTTAATGATGCCGGCATTGTCCGAGAAGACGGAAAGACACCAGTCCCTTTCACCCATGCGTCGTCGGATCTCTTGTGTCGAGCCCCGTATAAAGGTGTTGAAAAGCGAGTCGATGACCGCCCGCCTGCCGCGCTCCTTTTCGTAGACGATCCGGCTGTTGAAAATCTTGTGCTTGCAGTGCTCGGACCACGTCTGGGCCAGGCATTCCAGTTCCGCATCGGTTATTCGCCTGCCCAGCCCCACCTTTGCCCGCGCATTCAGGACGGACTTGTCACGCAGGTAATCCCTCAGGCTCGTCATCTCGGCAAGATTCAGGGCCAGGACCCTTTCGCTGCTGATTTTCAGCAGCGTTGCGTCATCCACATCGAGATCGATCTCTTGCGTCTTCGGCTCCCCCTCACCGATCACCCGGGGGATATAGGGGGCGATCTGCCGGTTCCAGGTCGCCCCTTCGACGATCGCGCACCTTTCGATGAGTTCGTTTGCCAGGAGATTGACGGTGATGTATTCGGCCTCGGCACGTCCGAGAGGGCCCCTGAGGAGGTATTGGCGGGAGGTATAGACGTCTAGAGCGGGGGGAGCCTTGTTCCCCAGAAGAAGATTTATGGCCTCCCTGGCGGTCTTGCCGACGTTGTCGGTAACGCCCGGCCGGAAGCCCACCTCGACAAGCCAGTCGAAACCGGAGGCTATTGGAATGCCGACGCTGTAGCGCTGCGAAACGGGGTCTGACAGAGGGCCCCGGGCTGCCGCCGCGAGATCCTCCTCTGCAAGGCTGCCGTCGATGGTGTAAACTTCGACGGTCCGGACGTCATCGACAGGGATGTGGAGATGCTGAACAATCCTCCTTCGGATCTTCTCGCCCAGTGCGTCCCGTATGCCTTCCCTGAATCCTATCTCTATTCTCACCGCCATGACTTTGCCTGAGCCCCTTGGTGTTCCAAGCCTGCTTTTTCTCGGGGTATCGGAAAAGCTCCGCGTCCGATGCAGGGTATCTATATCACCTGTCCGCATTTTGCAAGAGCCTTTCCCTTCGGTGATAAAATGCCTTTCCTCTTCAGCGACGATTCGGGATGATTCAGCAGGTGTATGGACGGATAGTGCATGGATTTCATCATGTTGATCTCGAAGGTTGTATTCATGGGGCAATTCATGTATTGAATTTCTGAAGATGGTTCTGTATCCGTCCCGTTTTTTGTTGCGAAAGGCCATTCCCGCAAAAGTCCGGCTCAGGTTGTCCGGCTTTTTTCCGCTCCATACGTTCCCTCGTTCTGCGGGGGTGAACCACATGAAGAAGAAAGGGGAAAGATCATGTTGCTGGTTGGCGACATAGGAGGCACAAAAACCATCCTGGCGGTCATCGATCCGCAGAGAGGTTCCCGCAATCCCTTGGCAAAAGCGACCTTTGCCAATGCGGATTTTGCCTCCCTCGATGCCGTTATTGACATGTTCTTGAGGGATATCGATATTCCCATAAGGCATGCAGTAATGGGGGTGGCCGGTCCCGTTGAAAAGGGTCCCTTCCAGCTCACGAACCTGCCATGGGTCGTCGATGCGGGGAACCTGCGCCGCAAATTCAAGCTCCGCTCTGTCAGGATATTGAATGACCTCGAGGCTACCGCAGCGGCCGTACCCCATCTGTTGCCCGAAGAGGTTTTCACGCTTCTGGACGGCGAGGTTGCACAGGAGGGGAATATGGCTGTCCTGGCGCCCGGAACGGGCTTGGGAGAGGCCTTCATTACCTGGGAGGGTGGAAACTGCCATGTCCATGCCTCCGAGGGGGGGCATGCCGACTTCGGTCCCCGGAATGCTCTCCAGAGGGAACTGCTCGGCAGCCTGCAGGAACGGTTCGATCATGTGGGCTACGAGATGGTTTGCTCGGGTCCGGGCATCGCGAGGATTTATGAATTCTTGAAGAAAAGCAACCCCGCGGCGGAACCGCCTTGGCTTTCGGATCGTCTGCGGAACGTGCAGGACCCCACGCCGGTCATCGTGGAGGCGGCCTTGGACCGCCAAAATCCCGTGATGCTCTGCCTGGAGTCCATCGGCGTCTTTGTTTCCATTTTGGCTGCGGAAGCGGGCAACCTTGCCCTGAAGGTTCTCGCGACAAGGGGCGTCTATCTGGCGGGCGGAATCATTCCCCGGATCCTGCCGATCCTGAAAAAGAATCAATTTGAAGCGGCCTTCAGGGGCAAGGGCAAGCTTTCGGCGGTCCTTTTGCCTGTTCCCGTGTATGTCATCCTGAATACAGGCATCGTCCTTTTGGGTGCGGGTTTGAAGGGGCTTCGGGATTGTTATTGAACCAGGGGGATAATGTTCCAACACTTTATAGTAAATGCGTAGCTTCCGACCGAACCGTTCCCATGATTTTGAAAGAGCTTCTTCCTTACGTGTCCCAGATCTGGAAGAATTTTCGCCTCTTAATATTGTCACAGGATCCGATGGCAATGGGAAAAATATACAATTGACGGATCGTTTTCCATGTGCTATGTCTTTTTTGGTAGAAAAGAGCTTTTATGACTCTTTTATATTTCTTGTAAGGGAGGATAAGCAATGAGAATGCATTTTGTTAAAAAAACCTTCGCCTTTCTTTTTGTCTTGACCATTGTTGCCTTCGTGACAACTCCGAGCGCCTTGGGAGAGCCGAAGGGGACCCTTGTCATGTTCCATGCGGGAAGCTTGACCATGCCCTTTGAGACCATGGAAAAGGAATTCGAAGCCCGCTATCCCGGTGTTGACCTGCAGCGTGAGGCGAGCGGCAGCCAAGCGGCGGCGCGCAAAATAAGCGATTTGAAAAAACCTTGCGATATCATGGCATCGGCTGATTTCAAAGTCATCGACAAGCTTCTCATTCCCAAGTATGCCGACTGGAATATCCGTTTTGCCACCAATCAGCTCGTTCTCTGTTACACGGACAAGAGCAGATATGCGAGCGAAGTGAACGCCAGGAATTGGTACAACATTTTACAGCGGAAGGGTGTGATCTGGGGCCATTCCGATCCAAACCTCGATCCCTGCGGATACCGGTCCCTGATGGTTCTCCAGCTCGCAGAGAAGTACTACAAGAAACCCGGACTCTACGACAAGATTGTTGCCAACCGTCCACAGGCCAATATCCGGCCTAAATCGGTCGAGCTGGTCTCCCTGCTCCAGACCGGCAATATGGATTACGCCTGGGAATATCTTTCCGTTGCGGTGCAGCATGGACTCAAATATGTGGAGCTTCCCGACGAGATCAACCTGGGCAACTATCAGTATGACGATTTCTATTCCCAGGCCGTCGTGCAGGTCACAGGGAAAAAACCGGGTGAATATATGGAAATGAGGGGCGGTTCGGTCACGTACGGAATCACCCTCATCAAGGACGCCCCAAACAGGGAAGCGGCCGTTGCATTCCTCAAGTATATGCTCGATCCCAAAGGCGGATTGAAGGTATTGAAAGATCAGGGACAGCCGCCCTTTATTCCCTGCCGGGTTCCCACGGAAACGATGAAGACCCTTCTCCCCAAAGAGCTGAAGGGGCTGGTGGAAATAAAGGATTGAAGGCCGCACCGTCATGGTGAGGAGGGAGCCGTTCTATTGGGTTTCGATGTCGTGCGGCATAATGGTGCTGGCATTCATTCTCCTGCCGCTCGCCGAAATGCTGACGGCTCCCTCAGCCGCCATGCTCCAAGAGACGCTCAAAGACAAAAATGTCATCAGCTCGATCCGGTTGAGCATAACCACAGCCTTGTCCGCAGCCGGCATATCGTTCGTGGTCGGAACACCTCTGGCTTATGTATTGGCCCGGACGCAGTTTAGAGGCAAGCACCTCATCGAGAGTATCATCGACCTGCCCATCGTAATCCCCCATCCCGTGGTAGGCATCGCCATTCTAAGCGTAGCCGGGAAGAACCACTGGCTGGGCGAGATCCTGAGCGATCTTGGCATCAGGATCATGGGCAGCCCCACGGGCATCATCACCGTTCTCACCTTTGTAGGCATGCCTTTCTACATCAATGCGGTCAAGTCCGGGATCGAGGCCATATCCCCCCGGCTGGAAAACGTATCGCGGAGCCTCGGCGCTCCCCTGTGGAGTACCTTCGCACGGATCACCTTTCCCCTGGCTTGGCGAAGCATTTTGGTGGGATTCATCATGTGCTGCGCCCGTGCCATCAGCGAGTTCGGGGCCGTCGTCGTGGTTGCCTATCACCCGATGATTGCTCCGGTGCTCATCTATGAACGGTATGAGGGATACGGACTCAAGTATTCACAACCTGTAGCGGTGTGGCTGATCCTCGTATGCCTGACGTTGTTTTTGGTGCTGAGGATCCTTGCCCTCCCGCGAAAGAAGACGGCATGATCAAGATCGAAGGGCTCAACGTGCACCTCGGTGAATTCCGCTTGAAGAACATCGATCTCTCCCTTGACGAGGGGGATTTCTTCGTCCTCATGGGGCCCACCGGCGCGGGGAAAACCGTCTTGCTGGAGGCCATTGCCGGATTGGTTCCCGTTCTTGGAGGAAGCATCTCGATAGGCGGCAGGGATGTCACCCGATTGCCGCCGGAGCAGCGGGGCGTCGGCATCATGTATCAGGATTACGCCTTGTTTCCCCACCTGACGGTTTCCCAGAACATCAAGTTCGGCCTGCGCTACCACAAGCATGATCGGGAATCCGCAGGGAAGCGGTTTCAGAAGTTTGTTGACGATCTCGGCATTGGTCTCCTTCTCCAAAGGCGTCCCGAGACGCTCAGCGGGGGAGAACTTCAGAGAGTGGCGCTGGCACGGGCTCTCATGGTGGAGCCCCGGGTCATCCTCCTGGACGAGCCGCTTTCCGCGCTCGATCAGGGCTTCAGGGAGGAGATCCGGCTACTGCTCAAGCAGATTCACAGAAGCTCACACATCACCTTTTTCATGGTGACACACGATTTTTCCGAGGCGCTGACCCTTGCAGACAAGGCGTCCATCATGAACAACGGCGCTATCGTGCAGACCGGATCGGTGAAGGATATTTTTCAAAAGCCTTCTTCATCCTTTGTAGCCGATTTCGTAGGCATGAAGAACATCTTTCCGGCCGACTTCGACGGAGACACGGCAACCGTGGGCAGCCTCACCATTCAGCTTCCCCGCCCACGAAACAAGGAAAGCGGCCACATCGCGGTCCGTCCAGAGGACATCGTAGTCAGCCTGAAACCTCTGAGGTCGAGCATCCGCAATTCATTTGCGGGCACGATCAGGGGTATTATCGATCAGGGTTTTCTGTACGAGATTCACATCAATGTGGAGAATCGTGTCTTCAAGTCCCTCGTAACCAAGGGTTCGGCGGTCGATCTTGGCTTGGATATCGGTACGGACGTGCAGATCTCGTTTAAGTCGACCGCTGTCCACATCTTCTGAAAGGTCTCAACCGATACCGTACAGTACCCTCTTATTTTTCCGGAAAGGGGGGTTCATTCCACCAGGGATAAAAATCGGGCATTTGGGTACTGGGTTTCATCGTGAAACAGGGTGGGCGTTTTTCCACGAATGCAGCCCCGCCTTCCCTGGTGTCATCGGAGCCGAACATGGCCGTCAGGCTTCTGGATTCGAGGATGTGTGCCGACATGGGGTGATCTTCCGTCAGCATTTTCCAGAGCATCTGTCGTGCCAGGGCCGTGGATATCGCCGAGGTATTGTCCGCAATCTCATGGGCGATCTGTTTGGCTGTGGGCATCAACTCCTCGGGGGGAACGACGCGGCTGAAGAGTCCCATTTCCAGTCCTTCCCGGGCCGTGAACAGTCTTCCGGTGAGAATCAGTTCCGCAGCCTTGCTGACGCCTACGATCCGGGGAAGAAAATAGGTGCAGCAGCCTTCCGGAACGATGCCCCGCCGGTTAAAGATGAATCCTATCTTGGTGGCGGATTCCGAAGCGATCCTTACATCCATGGCCATGGTCATCGTTATGCCCACGCCCACCGCGGGACCGTTGATGGCGGCGATAACCGGTTTTTTCATGTCGAAGATCCGCAAGGTGACTCGACCTGCCGTATCCCTGACCAGTTTCGGCTTATCGGCGCCCTCATCGGGCATACGGAACCCGCCGGCGCTCAAATCCGCACCGGCACAATAAGCCCTTCCTGCGCCCGTAAAAATGACGACACGCACATCGTCGTCATTGTCGGCCCTATCCAGGGCGTCCAGGATGTTCTGCATCATGACCAGTGTCCAGGCATTGAGCAGTTCCGGCCTGTTCAGGGTGATGACGGCGATACGGTCGTCAACCTCGTAGATAATCTGCTCGAACTTCATTTCGGTCTACCTCCGGTTGGGCCTTTATACCCAAACATAGGATCCGTCGTCCTCCTTGCGGATCTTTCCTTCCCTTTCCGCTTCCCTGATGATCGCCTCGATCTGCCGGTCGCTCAATCCGAACTTCTCTTTTAATGATGCGATGGAAATTTTCTCCGGGGTTTCTTTCATGTGAACGAAGACCTGTTCTCTGTGCGGCGCTCCGCCAGTCTTCCGAATGTATTTCCGGACAGGCGGTCGTTTTTCTTTGAAGGTTTGATGCACCGGGGCGATACTCGTAGATTCTGCAGGCTGTTGATCATGAGATTTCGTGTCTTCGGCCATCCCGATCTCTTCGACGGGCTTCTCCTCTGGACTGTCACGGAAGGATGGGGGCTCCTCGGCTTTCGGTTCGAGGAATGATCTCGGTTTTCTTGTTTTGAAGCTCGATGCCAAAAGATCGCTGATCACGTAGAAATTTTCCTCGATAAAGGATTCGGTTCCCTCGATCTCCACTTCATTTGTAACCGGATTAAATCTGATTTTCGATACCATGCTTTTTTCCCTTGGTCGTTTCAGAGATGAATTTCCCATCCGCTTTTGGCGCCCGATGGTATGGTACAGTGAAACCGAAGAAGGTCATCCGTGATGAATTTGCGCGTCAATGAAAAAAACCGGAAAATCTGAGGACACCGACCCCATGTATGTGTAAGAGATGTCTTGAGACAGCCCTGATTCTGAGGAAGGGCCGCCTATCCGTTGGCTTACAAGAGCACGACTCTAGACTAAACGTAAAAGGACGCTTTTGTCAACTCATTAAGAAAACGGGGTTCCCGGATTCCCGCATGCGCAGGAATCCCCTTGCCTGTTTTCATGCGTCGTGGCACCCCACGGGGCGTGAAGATTTCTTACGGTTCCTGCTACACCCTCTGTTCCATGGGCAAGAACTCGCGCCTGCTTTCGCCGGAGTATATCTGACGGGGCCGCCAGATCTTCCAGTTTGGATCGAGCGCCTCTTCGTGCCACTGGGCAACCTGACCCGGTATCCTTGCGATGGCGAACATGACGACCATCATGTTGAGCGGGATACCCATGGCGCGATAGAGGAGTCCCGAATAAAAATCGACATTGGGATAGAGTTTCTTCTCAACGAAATAATCGTCTCTCAGGGCGATTTCTTCCAGGCGCTTCGCAATGTCGACGAGGGGATCCGTGTGCTTCAGTTCGTCGAGCACCTCATCGCAGGTTTCCTTAAGGATTCGAGCACGCGGATCGTAGTTCTTGTAAATCCTATGGCCGAAACCCATCATGCGGAAGGGATCTTTTTTATCCTTGGCCATCTCGATATATTTCTTGTAGTTGCAGTCGTCTTGTCTGATCCTTTCGAGCATTTCCAGCACGTGCTGTGAGGCGCCACCGTGGAGCGGTCCCCACAGTGCCGCCATTCCCGATGAAATGGCGGCGTAGAGATTGACCCGTCCGCTTCCAACCATGCGAACCGTACTGGTGGAACAGTTCTGCTCGTGGTCCGCGTGGAGCACCATGACGAGGTTCAAGGCTTTGACGAGAAGCGGAGTGGGCTCGTAATTCCTGATCGATGATGCAAACATCATATTCAGGAAGTTTGCGCAATAGGACAGATCGTACCGCGGATAGACAAAGGGCTCGCCCCGTGATTTCTTATAAGAGAAAGCCGCGATGGTGCGCGCCTTTGAAAGCATGCGTGCCGTGGTAATTTTGAAGTTTTCGTGCTCGTCTTCGAGTTCGGGATAAAAGGTGGACAGCGATGCAATCGTTGCTGCCAATATGGCCATCGGATGGGCATTCCGGGGATATCCGGTAAAGAAATGGGTCATGTCTTCATGGATAAGTGCGTGCTCGTTCAAATAAGAGCTGAATTCCCCGAGTTCTTTTTCAGTGGGCAGTTTTCCTTCGAGAAGCAGATAGGCCACTTCGACAAATTTGCAGTTTCGGGCAAGATCTTCGATGTCATAGCCACGGTATCGGAGGATGCCCTTTTCACCGTTGATGTACGTAATCGAACTGATACAGGAACCGGTGTTGCCGAAACCATTGTCGAAGGTGACAAGCCCGGTCATGGCTCTGAGCTGGCTGATGTCAACGGCCCTGTCACCCTCGGTGCCTTCGAAGACCGGCAAATCGATCTCCTTATCCTCGAACGTCAGTCTGGCGTTGCCCAAAAGCTTCGTTCCAGGGATTCCCTGGTAATTTGAATGGCTTTGTGGGGATGATGGCTTGGCCATACGGTTCCTCCTCCCTGTGTATGAATGCTGTCATTTTAAGACATTGCGATGCAAGGATAAAGTCAATTCTGATGGATGTATTCAAAGGATGCCGCGATGGAGACCATCAGTTCTCCATTGTCGTGCAGCGGCCTTTGCCTGTCTGATCGCGGGACCAACTCCAGCGACTCGGAAGGGCTGATGGAGACAAGGGGCTCGCAACCGATGCATTTGCCCGGGTGCCGCTCGGCCGCGCCGCCCTTTCTCGCCATTTTTGCCGCCCTATAGCTGAGAAGGGATTGCCTGTCAATTCAAAAATCACCCATCCGTACGTCGAGTTTCGGGCATTGTTTCCTCACGTTCAGTGGACGCGGGATTTGGCTCCAATGAACCGGATCTGTCGGGCCTTTGCGATGAATTTCTGCATTGCTCCCTTGACATTTTCAGTGGTTTGCGTTATCGACACGACCGCAAAAGGGTCCAGGGATTGCACTATGGCGGCCTCCACGTCGATCGTTGAGGCCGTCGATCTACAAAAAGGGAGATTGGTCAATGGAGGCAAATGAATTGATAAACAGGGCCATGGCGAGAGGACGGATGACCCTGACGGAGGCCGAGGCGAAAAAGCTTCTGAGCAAATACGATGTGCCGGTAGTGGATGAAGTCGTTGTTAACAACGGGGAAGAAGCTGCGGTCCAGGCCGAGAACATTGGTTTTCCCGTGGTGCTGAAAGGCCTGGGGGAGAAAGTGACCCATAAGACGGAACTGGGCCTCGTCCGGTTGAATCTCGGAAACGAAGAGGAGGTGAAACAAGCGGCAGCGGCTATTGCCGAATCCGCGGGTGCCGATCTCGAGGGTTATCTGGTGCAGCCCATGCTGTCGGGCCGGCGAGAATTTGTAGCCGGTCTGGTCCGTGATCCTCAGTTCGGCCCGGTGGTCATGTTCGGGTGGGGAGGTGTTTTCACCGAGGCGCTGCGCGATGTGGCCTTTCGCATCGCACCTTTTGACGAGACGGAGGCAGACCGGATGCTCGATGAGGTTCGGGCCGCCGGCCTTTTGGGGGCTTTCCGGGGCGAGGCGCTGGCGGACCGGGATGCGATCATAAAGGCGCTGGTCGGTTTGTCCCGATTGGGTACGGAATTTCCAGAGGTCGCTGAAATAGACGTCAATCCACTGCTGGTAGGTCCGGACGGTCGTGTAACGGCTGTCGATGCCCTGGTTGCACTCAGCAGGGAATCCCAGTTGACCCAAAGGCATTTCGAGAGCGAAGCGGTACAGACCGACAAATCCTTCATGGATGCGATGTTCCATCCTAAAAGCATAGCCGTCATCGGGGTTCCCAGGACGATGGAGGCGGGATGGCTGGGGCTCATGGGCAGCATACAGGCCTTCGGCTATCCGGGACGTCTCTATCCGATCAATCCCAAGGCCGACGAGATCAACGGCCTCAAGGCCTATGCCAGCCTCACCGATGTCCCGGAACCAGTCGATCTGGTGCTTGTTTCCGTGCCGGCCCCCCTCGTGCCGGCGGCGCTCCGGGACTGTGTCGCCTCGGGAAACAAAAACGTTCATATCTTCTCCGCAGGCTTCAAGGAGACCGGGGAAGCGGAAGGAATCCGCCTTCAGGAGGAGATAGAGGATATCGCCAGAAAGGGGGGCCTGCGTGTTATCGGACCGAACTGCATGGGCCTGTACGTTCCCAAGGCCAGGATCGTAACCTGGATGTCTCCTTCCGGCGAAAGCGGACCTGTGGCCTTCATCAGCCAAAGCGGCGGCCATGCCCAGGACTTCACGCACTATTCGAGCAGGTTCGGGATCCATTTCAGCAAGGTGATCAGTTTCGGAAACGCCCTGACCCTGGACAGCACGGATTTCCTCGAATATCTCGGCGAGGACGAAGAAACAAAGATCATAACCATGTATCTCGAAGGGATCCAGAATGGCCCAAAGCTCCTTCGCCAGATTACCGAACTGAACCGAAGAAAGCCCGTGATCGTCTATAAGGGCGGTCTGACGGAATTCGGCGCCAGGGCGGTAGCCTCCCATACGGGATCTCTGGCCGGCGGCGAGCACATTTGGGACGCCCTGTACCGGCAGAGCGGAGCGGTGAAGGTGAACTCCCTGGAAGAGATGGCCGATATGCTTCTGGCCTTTTTGCATCTGCCGCCTGCAAGGGGGCACCGCGTGGGCATCCTTGGGACCGGCGGCGGAATCGGAGTAGCCGCAACCGATACCTGCGCACGGGCAGGGCTGGAGGTCCCCGTCTTGACGGAGAAGACTCAGAAGGCCTTCCGCGAGTTCGTCCCGGCCGCGGGCAACAGCATCCGAAATCCCGTCGACGCCCATCCGGCGATTTCCGACCTGGGCAATCTCGAAAAGGCCCTGAATATTTTGGCGGGCGATCCCCTCGTTGACGTTATGATCCTGTCCATAGCCATCGACTGGCTTTTCAATGTCGAGGAAGGCGGATACGTAAGGAAACTGGCCGAATATATCGCGGAGCAGTCGAGGAAACACACCTCCGGAAAACCCCTCGTGGTTTGCTGGCGGCGCTTCCGGCCCGATCAAGGCATGGAAGAAGTGGAACATTTCTTTCAGAAGACCCTCTACGATGCCGGTGTTCCCGTCTACGACAATCTCTCCCGTGCCGCCATAACCCTCTCGAAGTTTGCGGATTATCACCGCTTTATAAACACGGGCGGCCGATAGCCTTCAGGCGGCAAAAGCGAAGACACCCTAAGACAGGCCGGGACGGTGCCGGATAGGCTCCGCCCTTGCCTGTCAATATATCCCCTTACGCAGGTGTCATCCGGATCCGGGGACTTAAAGCGCTCCGATTCGCGAGCTTTTTCGCTTGACAAGGTCCTTTCCTTTCGCTTATAGGTCATCATCGTTTTTTCATTAGATCTTCCTCCATGACGGCATGGAGTTCATCCCTGATGATCCGTTTCGATTTACCCGAGTGAAAGTTCATGGGGGCGGATTGGGGGTGGCATTTGTCGGTTTTCGCAGGGTCTGTTTGGTATCTCGATGGCAAAGGGTTGCCGGTGGGTACCCGGGCTTTGCGGAGCTCGAGAGGAAGGTGTTGAATCAACCCCGTCGGGGCAATGCCGGGGTGAAAATGGAGCCGGAAAAGCTTACGTGAGGAGGTATAAAAGTGGCGAAGTTCAAGGACAAATGTGCGATAGTCGGGCTGGGATACACGCCCCAGGGGAAGTTGCCGGACTGGACGGTTCGGGAGCTTTTTCTCGAAGCATCCAGGAACGCCATCGACGATGCGGGCTTGAAGCCCCACGACATCGACGGCATTCTTGTGGAGCTCTGCTGGACCGATCCGACGACCCAGTGCTGGGCCCTCCAGCAGGATCTGGGAATCAAGGAACTGAGTCTGAGTGCAAATTACGATTCCATGGGCGCCAGCGGCGGCTGCAAGATCCAGCTCGCGACGATGGCCATCGAGGCGGGTCTCTGCAAGAACGTCTTGATCGCCTTCGTGGAAAAAACGGCGACGGCACCCGCCGTTCCCTACCGTGGAGGCATGGGGACCATGATGGCCTATGGACTGTTCGGGGCCATGCCGGGGATTGCGCTACTGGCGCACCGTCACATGATCCAGTACGGGACGACCTCGGAGCAGCTGGGCGAGGTGGCGGTAACGGTCCGGAAGCACGCCATGCTCAATCCAAAGGCCCAGATGCGCGCGCCCATGACGCTCGAAGACCATCAGAAATCGCGGTACGTAGCCTGGCCGCTCCATCTGCTCGACTGCTCCATCCTCTCCGACGGTGCCCGGGCCTGTGTCGTCACCTCGGCAAAACATGCCAAGGACTTGCCCCAGCCGCCTGTGTACATCATGGGGTTCGGCCAGGGGCACGTGGTTATGGACCCGGTGCATCGCCATGATCCTCTCAGCACGGGGGCTGCCCGCTCGGGCAAGCACGCCTTCAAGATGGCGGGCATCAAACCCAAGGATGTGGATGTCCTGGGGCTTTACGATGCGACCACCTACAACATCGTCACCCAGCTCGAGGAACTCGGCTTCTGCAAGAGGGGCGAGGGCGGTTCCTTCGTGCAGAACGGCCGGATCGGTCTCGGGGGAGAAATCCCCGTGAATACGTCCGGCGGCATGCTCTCCGAGGTTTACCTTCAGGGCTGGACGGGCATCCCGGAAGTGGTGAGCCAGCTTCGCGGGACCTGCGGCGAGCGGCAGGTGAAGGATGCGGAGATCGGCCTCGTAACCAATCAGGGCGGATTCATCTGCTTTCATTCCACGCTTATCTTGAGGAGGTAGGACCATGACAGATCAAATTCCCAAACCCGATCCGGAAGTCACCCCGGAGAACAAACCCTACTGGGATGCGGCCAAGAACCATGAGCTGCTGCTAAAGAAGTGCGTCGATTGCGGCCATTATCGTTCTCCGATCTATATAACGGCAAACATCTGTCCCAACTGCGGTTCCCGAAAACCCGCCGACTGGGTGAAGGCCTCCGGCCGTGGCAAGGTGTACACCTGGGTGGTGATGCACCGGGTATTTCATCCCGGTTTCGAACCCGAATATCCGCTGGTGATCGCCGAGCTGGAGGAGGGTCCGAGAATGCTGGCCAATATGAGAGGGATTCCGAACTCCGAAATCAAGGCCGGCATGCCCGTCAAGGTCATCTTCGAGAAGCTCAATGAAAATATCACCCTGCCCCAGTTTGCGCCGGCAGATAAATAATGCGTCGATTGCGTTCAGGGGAGACCCTGACCCATTGGGGGTGAGGGTCTCTTCGTTTTGATGCGTTTTCGGCCGCCTTTCGGAATGCTGGAACCGGGAATGAGAGACGAATGGAGGTGTATCATGGATTATGAACGGATAAAACTCGAGTTCACCGATAACGTCGCCGTGCTCACCCTGAACCATCCCGAGGCCTTGAATGCCATTTGCCTCAAGATGATCATGGAGATGAGCGATGCGATTTCGAGGGTCGAGGACCCGGTTAACGGCGCCCGCTGCCTGCTCATGACGGGAGCGGGAAGGGCTTTCTGCGCGGGCGCCAACATCGCCGCGGACCCGGAGCGGGACGTCGCACAGGGCGGCAAACTGGATGCAGGCGAAGTCCTCGAAAAATGGTACAATCCTCTGTTTTTGAAACTCAGCGAACTTGGAATGCCCTTCATCACGGCAGTCAACGGCCCGGCAGCCGGTGTGGGCATGAGTTTCGCCCTGGTGGGCGATATGGTCCTTGCGGCTCGCTCGGCCTATTTCCTTCAGGCCTTCCGCCGGATCGGCCTCGTTCCCGACGGGGGCGCCACCTACATCCTTCCCAGGCTGGTCAGCACGGTCCGGGCGATGGAGCTGTCGCTGCTGGGCGAGCGGCTGCCTGCCGAGAAGGCACTGGAATGGGGCATGATCAACCGCGTCTATGACGTCGATACGCTCATGCCCGAGGCAATGAAGCTGGCCAGGGAATTGGCTGCCGGTCCCACGGCGGTCCTCGGTCTCATCCGCAAGGCCTATTGGATGAGCCTCGGCAACAACTACATAGAGCAGCTTCAAGTAGAGCGAAGGTTTCAAAAAATGGCAGGCGAAACCGAGGACTTTATCGAGGGCGTCATGGCTTTTCGCGATAAACGCCCACCCCTGTTCAAGGGGAGATGATACGGTGCTTCCATCGTATGGGTGAAAAAAATGATCCGCAGGCTTGACAATCCCTGTCGATTGTCTAAAATTGATAACAACGGGCTTCAAGAATCCAATGGAAAGGAGTAGATCATGCCAACCTACGAATATCAATGTACGGCCTGCAAGCATTCTTTTTCGGCGATTCAGACCATGAGCGAACACGAAAAGGGCAAGGTTGCCTGCCCGAAGTGCAAGAGCAAGAAGGTCAAACAGCAAATCTCCCTTTTCACGGCAAAGACAAGCCGCAAGAGCTGAACCCTGCGGGGCGGGACGGATTTATGCGCCTTCACGGCTGATGCATTGCGTTCAACGAAAACGCCGATCCGTGAATGCGCAGGAAAAGGACGTCAACATGCATATCTTGGCCATCAACGGAAGTCCCCGGAAAAAAGGGAACACATCGGCCATTCTCGATGCAATCCTGGAAGGTGCGCA